>JAEWEQ010000004.1 GCA_023389315.1 Actinomycetes bacterium
ACGCCGATGGTACTGCACCCGCCAGGGTGTGGGAGAGTAGGAAACCACCGCAACCAAACCCAAAACGGAGGACAACCCCAAAACACACAACAAAAGGGGTTGTCCTCCAAAACAATTAACCAAAAACCACGCCGACCTTCACACTAGAAGTCCCAGTTTGCTACTCTTTAACGGTCCAAAACGCTGGATTAAAAGGAGTAACAATGGACTTCAACAAGATGAAAGAAACCGTGGTTGGCAAGGCCCGCGAAATGATGGGCGACGAAGAAAAGACCGACGCCGCCTTGGACAAGGCCGCGGATCTGGTCAACAAGGCAACCGGCGGGAAGTACGCCGACAAGGTAGAGACTGCTCGCGCCGAAGCAGATAAGCGACTGGGCACCGAAGGTGTAGCCCAGGCCGAGACCCCCGATCCCGCGACCGGGGCAGAAACCACCCCGGAACAGTAAAACTGCAACCGCCCGTAACTATCAGCTTTGCCGTTAGGCGAAACAGATTGCTAAACGAAGTGGCCTTCAACCCCGCATCAGCAGGTTGAAGGCCACTTTAGTTATGCCCAAATAAAGGCAGGGGCCTACGCCCTCGTGAATGAAACTAATCGACCAGGCGCGCTTGCGATGCCAAGGCCAGCATGTTCTCCACCTCGGGCAGATAGTTACCCGCGGCGTCACGCGGTTCAGGTGAGGCCTCCACGTAGCGGCGCACGAAACGCTCCACCGCGTCACCAAGCTGCGACTGCGATGCGCCAGGGTTAGTGGCGGTGCCGCCAAAAGCCAGCAGCAGCATGTGATCTACGCGCGGCGCATCGGCAGCCACCAACGGCATCACGAAGGGCGTGTCGATTCGGCGAGCACCGTGGCGGAGGTAAAAACGCAGACGGGCGGTCGGATCACCCGTGGCTTGCGAACCTTGGTGATAGTGCGGATCTTCCACCTCACCCACGATCAGGGTAGGAGAGAACTCATTCACCCACTGGGAAATGGTGTGGTCGAGTAGCTGGCCGCCCACGCCACGTCCTCGCCCGTTTTGGCCGACCGCCAACCAGGTCAACAAGATCACGTCGTCCGTGCCGGTCGGAGCGGTGCCGATCGCTACCGCCAGGGGCGCTGCGGTGGTACGGTCAAAAGCCGCTTCGGTTAGGAAGAGACCGCGGTTGAAGCCCTCGCGGAACTGCTGGGTGGAGGCCAGTTCAGAAGGCGGGAAGCTCGGCAGCAGGATCTGATCCACGATCTGCATGAACTCGGTTTCGTCACGGCACGAGCGGATTTCGAAGGCTTCAGTCATGACTCCATTATCGCCGGTACGTGCCGGGGAACGAAAACGGGTGGGCGCGGGAAGGGAAACGTGCCGTGGGCGCAAGGGCGATGGCGGCCGCGGTGGAAGGCAAACGTGCCGCGGGCACAGCAGATAGGTCGGCGCAACGCAGATGGGCGGGCGCGCAGGAGCGAAAACGGGTGGGGAGCGTTGCGACGCCCTCAAACCCAGCTAGGTAGCCACATACGCCAATGCCAGGTGGTGCGATCCACCAACATTCCCGACCAAATCGGGAAGAAGAAAACGAAACACGCCACCACCAGCAGCAGGCTCAACCCCACCACCAACAGCAGTAACTTGCGACGCTTCGACCCGTCCTCGGACTGAAAAGCACGGCGCCACAAAACCACCAGGCACCACGTGAACAGCAAAGCCACGAACGGGGAAAACACCACCGTGTAGAAGTTGAAAGTCGTGCGATCCAAGTACGCGAACCACGGTAGGAACGTACCCGCGTAGCCGAGGGCCACAATCGCCAGAGGATAGCCCTCGCCCGGCTGTAAACGCCGGCTCGCGACCATCACCACTGCGAAAACCATGCCCGCCAACGCCAACCACCACAGCGCCGGATTACCCAAAGCCAACAGCGCGCGCACACAGTCACCGCTGGAACAACCATCAGTTTGGGTCTCGAAAGCCACCGACGTGGGCCGCCACTGAATCAGCCACTGGTAAGCCGACGACATATAAGCATGTTCAGAGGACAGGGAAGAGTGGAACCTGAACATCTGCACGTGGTAGTCCACCCACTGATTGAGCACCGCGTTGAAACCGGTCTGCCCGTCACGGCCCCACGACTTCGGATGCGCAAACCACGACCACCACGAAGCCACATACACCGCGAGGGCGGTGGGAACCAGATAGAAGAAAGCTGGCACGCCCTCGATGAAGATCCCACCGAAGAACCAGTTCTTGAGCTTGCCACGGCGCACCACGACCTCGTCAATCACCACGAAAATACCAATCGCCGCCAAGACATACAGGCCCGACCACTTCACCGACGTAGCAAGACCAGCCATGATGCCGGCCGCGAGCAGCCAGGGGCGTGACCCGGCGTGGGGGCCGAAACCGCCGGCGGTCGGGTCGACCTTCGCCAGCTGCACCAATAGGCGAGGACGGTAAGCGCGCCGGTCCAACACCACGCACAACACCGCCGCCACCGTGAACAGGGCGAGGAACACATCCAACAGTCCGATGCGGGACAACACGATGGAAACCCCATCGAAAGACAGCGCCAACCCAGCGACGGCGACCGCGCCGTGGGTGCCGAACAGGTGCCACGCTAGGCGGCACAGCAACGTCACCGTCAGGATCCCGGCGATCGCGGTGGCGATGCGCCAACCCACCGGGTTCATGCCGAACACATCCATCCCCAAGGCAATCAGCCACTTACCGGTCTGCGGGTGCACCACGTAGGACGGGTCAGTGGTGAGGGCGGAAAAATCCGCCTTCGCAAAGGCTGCGTTGATGGCGTCGCGAGCGGCGTTTTCGCCCTCGCCCACCGCGGGCCAGGAGGAGGGGACTGCCCACTTGCCCTCATAGCCGAGGGTCTTCAGGGCGTAAGCATCCTTCACGTAGTAGGTTTCGTCGAACACTAGGCGGTGGATCTTCCCGATCAGCGGCAGGCGCGCGAGGGCGGCCACTGCGGTTAGCACGAGCGTGAGGTACCAGGCGCGCGGGTCGTGCTTGGTGAGCCATGCGGTTGCCGCGCTGGCGCGTTGGCTCCAGCTTGCCTTGGACTTAGTAGCGGCGTGGGAGCGGCGCGCGTGGCGCGGCCCGGAGCCAGGGGACTGGGGGCTGCGCGGCGTCGGGATGGCCGAGTCGGCCTCACGCGCACCAGAGCTAGGGGACTGGGGACTTAGAGGCTTAGGACTGTGCGACTCGGGGCTGCGCGGCTGAGGGCTACGCGGCTTGGAACTGGAATCGTCGGTGATCGGAAGGTTTGCATCCACAAGGTAGATCCTACTGGGTTGGGCCGGGAGCGGAGGGCACGGTCTCAGCGGGTATGGAATGTGGCATCCTGGGAACATGACAAGCCACCCGCACTCAGAACGCACGAACGAGCACCCCAGCGAGCATCCCAGCCGGCACCCCAGTCACCACCCCAGCGACCACCCCGGCCGCATCCTCCTGGCAGCCACCCCCATCGGGGACAGCGACGACGCCTCCCCACGCCTGCTGCAGGCACTGCAAAACGCGGACCTGATCGCGGCTGAAGATACCCGCAAACTCCTCGCCCTGTGCAAACGCATTGGAGTGCAACTACGCGCCGAGGTCCTGGCCGTGCACGAACATAACGAAGCGGACCGAGCTGCGCGCCTGGTGGATCGCGCCGCCCAGGGTGAGAACATCCTGCTGGTTTCCGACGCCGGCATGCCCACCGTCTCCGACCCCGGGTTCCGCCTGGTCAACGCCGCCATCGACGCCGGGGTGCCCGTCTCGGCCCTACCCGGCCCCTCCGCCGTACTCACCGCCCTCGCCGTGTCTGGCCTACCGTCGGACCGTTTCTGCTTCGAGGGATTCGCCCCCCGCCGCGACGGGGAACGCGCCCGCTACTTCGCCGACCTGCGCGGGGAAACCCGCACCATGGTGTTCTTCGAATCCCCCCGACGCCTGCACTCCACCCTGGCCGCCATGGCTGGACAGTGGGGAGAGCAGCGGCGGGCGGCAGTATGTCGGGAACTGACGAAAACCCACGAGGAGATCCTACGCGGCACCCTGGCGGAGCTAGTGGAAGCCACCAGTGGGGAAGTGCGCGGAGAAATCACCGTGGTGGTGGCTGGGGCGCAGCGCGAGGACGTGCGCGCCGCCGACCACGTGGGCGCGGTACTGCAGTTGGCGGGGGAAGGCATGCGGCTCAAAGACGCCGCCAAGCAGGTGGGAGCCGCCACCGGAGCCCGAGCCAACGACCTGTACCGGGCGGCGCTGGCGCGCGGGGAAGGCGACTGACCGGTTACGCGGTGAAGGTGGCGGCGCCGGGGGCGGACACTGGCCGGGAAAACGGGGCGCCACGTCCTCGCCAATCCCACCACAAAACCGGCGCGAAGTGGAGAATGACGCGGGAAAACCACTAGGCTAGAGACATGAGTCGTATCCTGTCTGCAGTTGCTTGGCCCTACGCCAACGGTCCGCGCCACATCGGCCACGTCGCCGGTTTCGGTGTCCCCTCCGACGTTTTCTCCCGCTACATGCGAATGGCAGGTCACGACGTACTCATGGTGTCCGGCACCGACGAACACGGCACCCCCATCCTGGTGGCCGCCGACGCCCAAGGGGTAAGCGCCCGCGAACTCGCCAACGCCAACAACCGCCTCATCGTGGAGGACCTGCTGGCGCTGGGACTGTCCTACGACCTGTTCACCCGCACCACCACCGGCAACCACTACCAAGTAGTGCAAGCCATGTTCGAAGTGGTACGCGACAACGGCTACATGCTGGTGCAAACCACCCACGGCGCTATCTCCCCATCGTCGGGCCGCACCCTGCCTGACCGTTACATTGAAGGCACCTGCCCGATCTGTGGGGCCGAGGGCGCGCGCGGCGACCAGTGTGACGCCTGCGGAAATCAGCTTGACCCCACCGACCTGATCAACCCGGTCTCGCGCATCAACGGGGAGACCCCCGAGTTCGTGGAAACCGACCACTACTTCTTGGACCTACCCGCCCTCGCCGGAGCCCTCTCCAAGTGGCTGGATGAGCGCGAAGAATCAGGCAAGTGGCGACCGAACGTCATTAAGTTCTCCCAAAACTTCCTGGCCGATGTGCGCCCGCGCGCCATGACCCGTGACATTGACTGGGGTATCCCGGTGCCCGGGTGGGAAGACCAACCCGGCAAACGCCTGTACGTGTGGTTCGACGCGGTGGTGGGCTACCTGTCGGCCTCCATCGAGTGGGCGCGCCGCAGCGGCGACCCGGAAGCCTGGCGCAAATGGTGGAATGACCCCGAAGCCCTGTCCTACTACTTCATGGGTAAAGACAACATCGTCTTCCACTCCCAGATTTGGCCCGCCGAACTACTGGGCTACAACGGGGCCGGTGACAAGGGCGGGCAGCCCGGTAACTTCGGCACCTTGAACCTACCCACCGAGGTGGTGTCCTCAGAGTTCCTCACCATGGAGGGACGCAAGTTCGCGTCCTCGCGCGGCATCGTCATCTACGTGCGCGACATGCTCCAGCGCTACCAGCCTGACGCGCTGCGCTACTTCATTTCCGCCGCCGGCCCAGAGAACTCCGACGCTGACTTCACCTGGGCGGAGTTCGTGCGCCGCACCAACTCCGAACTGGTGGCCGGGTGGGGGAACCTGGTGAACCGCACCGCCTCCATGATCGCTAAACGCTTCGGCCAAATCCCCACCCCCGGTCAGTTCGAAGACATCGACCGGGAACTGCTTGACGCGGTGGAAGCCGGCTTCGCCGAAGTAGGTGGGCTGATTCGCGCCCACCGGCAAAAAGCTGCCCTGGCTGCCATCATGCGCCTAGTGGGGGAGGCCAACCGGTACGTGAACGACACCGCGCCGTTCAAGCTGAAGGCCGAGGACGAACTGCCGCGCCTGGGCACCATTTTGTTCACCTTGGCGCAAGTGGTCTCTGACTTGAACCACATGATGGCACCGTTCCTCCCGCACTCGGCCAACGCCATCCACGCCACCCTGGGCGGGCAGGGACAGGTGGCACCGATGCCACGCCTCGAAGAGGTCACCGACTTGGACACCACCAACGAGGACGGGTCGCCGCGCCAGTACCCCATCATCACTGGTGACTACACCGCTGCGCCCACTTGGGAACGCCACCCCGTCACCCCGGGGACCGCGGTGGGCAAGCCGAAGCCAGTGTTCGTCAAGCTCGACGATTCGGTGGTGGAAGAGGAACTGGCCCGCTACGCGGGAATCTGAGGCGCGCTGGCGGGCAACGTTTCGCGCCCGCACGGGCGGCTAACACGCTGCACACAGGGAGGTGCTGGTCGCGAGTAACGACCAGCACCTGAAGGCTGCGTTCAACCGCGGAACACAGTAGCTAGGAACCCTGGCGAGCGGCGTTAATGCGCGCCACACTACGGGCGGTAACCACGTAGATCGCCAGCCAGATGAGCGCGAACACGCCCAGTACTACGGCCGCGAAGCCCAGCAACGGCCAGCCGAGCGGCACCCAGCGCAGGACCATAGCGGCCAGCACCAGCGAGGCGGTGGTGACCACGGCGTGCACCGCGGTGGCGCGCCCCAAAGACCAGGTTTCGAAGTCGAACACTTCAGAACTGAGGCCCACCACGGCCCCCAATGCTAGGTACACAAGCCGTTCAATCAAAACCGCCGTGTGCTGGTTCGCGAACTGCTCCAAGAACTGCGGCGAGCCGGGCACATAGGTGCTAGATTCCAGCGCGGAGAACAGCAGCTCGAGACAAGATCCGATGAACAGCCCGACCAATGCATAGAGGGCGATTCGCCACCCCAGTGGCGCGCGCACTCCGGTGGCACAGCGAGCTTCCCCAGCTGGCTCCGAGTCAAAACGAGAAATCGAGTGGTTAGTCATGATGATCTCCTAAATCAAGCGAGGACGGTACAAAAGTGGGTACGACAGGTAGCTGGTTGGCGGTCAGATACCCAGCGCGCGGCGAAACGCGGGCAGCGACCGGCGCGAGACGAAACAACGGGTTCCATCCGCCAAACTCAAACCGATAGAAACGGAAGTAGATAGATCCAGGCGTTTGACCGCCGCGAGATTCACGATTTCACCTTGGTTAATGCGGATGAACTCGTTGGCTGGCAATACCGATTCGAGCTCGTGCATGCGGGCGCGAACCTGCCAGTCACCATCGCCAGTGTGAGCGAAGACTTTCTTATCGGCGGTGAAAAACCGCATGACCTCGCGCAAGTGAAGCACCCGGGCCTCCGCGCCGCGCACCCCCACTAAACGGGTGGGGTGGGGCTGGTCGATAGTGCGGACAAAGGCCTGCAGGCGGGCGACCTGCTCATCCAGGGCGCGGGCGCGCACGTGCACCTGCGGTGTCTCCACCTGGGGGTCAATTTCCAGATGAAAATCCATCTCGCGAACTCCTTTCGTCGCTGCGTTTTCTAACTGGTTAAAGTCTAAAAGCCTCGCCCCGCCCCTCCCTAGCTGGTGGCGACAAGCGGTAGTTGCCGGGCGCTAAGCGGCAAAAATAGGCCCGGCCGAGGCGGTAAAACCTCGGCCGGGCCTAGAGAGGAAAGGGCACTGCGCCAACTGCGTGGACCGCCCTCGGGAAACTATTTGCCCGCGGCGTCCAACGCGAACTTCAAACTCATCGCACCACCGGTGAAGTTGCGTACCTTAAAACCGTGGGCCTGCAAAATCCGCTGCGCCAAGTACGAACGCAAGCCCGAGGCGCAGTGCACCGCGATGGGACGGCCCGCCGCGGCTTCACGCACCTCATCGAGGCGATCACGCAACTGCGGTAGCGGCACCAGCAATGCCCCGGGGATATTCACCCCGCTGCGCTCAGCTTCCGCTTCCCCGCGCACATCCAGCACCAGGTCGGAGGCCAACACGTCCTCGTAATCCTCAAAATCCCAAGTGGGAGCCTCACCGGAAAGCACGTTCTGGGCGACGAACCCGAGCATATTCACCACGTCCTTGGCGGCGCCGATGGGCGGGGAGTAGGTAAGTTCCAACTCTGCCAAATCGTCGGCCCCCATGCCGGCGCGGATCGCGGTGGCGAGGACGTCGATGCGCTTATCGACCCCGTTTTCACCCACCGCTTGGGCTCCCAGCAGCTTGCCGTCGGGGGAGAAAGTGGCGTTCAAGTGGATCTGGGTGGCGCCCGGGTAGTAGCCAGCGTGGTGCGCCCCGTGGATGCGGATCACCCGGTGTTCGATCCCCGCCTGCGTGAGGGTGCGCCTGTTGGAACCGGTGACCGCGGCCACCAGGTCGAATACCCGCACCACCGCGGTCGCCAACACCGGCTGCTGCGGGGTGGTGCGGTGACCCAGCGCCTGGTCGGCGGCGCGCCGCCCCTGCCGGTTCGCCGGTCCGGCGAGCAACACCGGGCCGCGGCGACCATCGGCGAACTCCACCTGCACGGCGTCACCGCAAGCCAAAATGTCAGGGTCGGAAGTGACTTGGTTTTCGTCCACCAAAATGGTGTCGCGCTCACCCAGGTCCAGGCCCGCGGCCTTAGCCAGTTCACTGCGCGGGCGCACGCCCACCGACAGGACCACCAGGTCGGCCTCCACGGCAGTGTCGTCGGTCAGCTCCACGCGGGCCGCCCCGTCCTCGCCCTTCACGATGGCGCTGGCACCAACCCCCAGACGCAGGTGCACGCCGTGCTTGGTGAGTTCGTCGTGGACCGCGGAGGCCAGGTCGGCGTCCAGCGGCGGCAGTACGTGGGGGGCGAACTCCACGATGGTGACGTCGAAACCGCGGTGCACCAGGGCTTCGACGGCTTCCAAACCGATGAACCCGGCGCCCAGCACTACTGCGCGGGCCGGCTTGCCGGAAGCTTTAGCGGCGAGGACGTCCTCGACCTTGGCGATCAGCTCATCCATTTGCGGGACGGTGCGCAGGGGGAACACCGCCGGGTGGTCGGTGCCGCAGAAGGGCGGGTCGACTGCTTCCGCACCGGGGGAGAGGATCAGCTTGTCGTAGGACTCGGTGTATTCACCCTCCGGTCCGCGCGCCGTGACGGTCTTAGCATCGCGGTCAATGGCGATCACTTCGGTGTTGATGCGCACGTCCAGGGCGGCACGCTTGGCGAGGCTTTCGGGGGTGTGTAGCAGCAGGGAGTCGCGTTTTTCGATCTCCCCGGCCACGTGGTAGGGCAGGCCGCAGTTCGCGAACGACACGTAGGGGCCAGCTTCGAAAACCACGATTTGGGCGTGTTCATCCAGGCGACGGGCGCGGGCGGCGGCGGACATGCCACCGGCAACGCCACCGACTACAACAAGTTTCATAATGATGCTTCTTTCTTTTACTGGCGAGGACGGGTGGTCGGTTTGGGGATGCCCGCCTCGGCCAGCAGGGTTTTAGGCTAGGGACAAGAACAGTTTGCGCAGTTGTTCGGATTCTTCCGCGTGCGCTTGCGGGTCGGTGGAACACCGGTCGATGGCGCCTAAAATCATGCTGTAGGTGGCGCGGTCAACAGCCTTATTCGCGGCAATCATCTGCGGGAGCATTTCCAAGCAGGCGCGGTCTTCATCCAGGGCCCGCATGATGGCGTCTAACTGCCCGCGGGCGCGTGCGATGCGGTTGCGCACGGCGCGGCGCTGCTCTGAATCCAGGTGCAGGGAATGGCTCATGCGCTGCGTCCGCCCGCACTGGTCCAGGTGGAGAAACCACCCTTTAGGGAGTAGGCCTCGAACCCGAGGTTGCGTAGCGTCTTGGCGGCGCTGCGTGAACGCATCCCGGAGGCACAGTAGGCGATAACTGGGCGCTTGTCGGATAGGCGCTTAGGGGCGTTAGCGGAAACGTCAGAAAGTGGGATGTGGGTGTCGTGCAGGGCGTGGCCGCCTTTGCGTTCGTGCTTTTGGCGCACGTCCACTAGCTGCGCGCCATCTTTGACCATCTGCACGGCGGTGGCGCCGTCAACGGTGAGCTTGGAGCCGCCAAATAGTGAGGACAGGAATCCCATGATGATACCCCCTAGGGTCGGTAACAAGTCGTCACCTATACCCTAGGGGGTATCGTTTTTGGCGTCAAGGTGAATGAAGAAAATCACCCTGACTTCCTCTCCCGCAGGTAGGGGCTAACGGCGTTTGCGGCGGCGATCCTGCCACACCGTAATGCCAGCTAGCACCAGCATCAAAACTCCCAAAAGGGCGAAGACGATAACCAGCACCGCACCCCAGTCGATAACGGGGGCGGCGGGGGCGAGCAGTGTCAGGCACCCGATGATGGTTACCACCAAACCCCACGCCAGTAACCCGAACTTAACTTCGCTCCCGTGGTTGCCACACGGGGGTTCGCTCGCGGGGTAGTTAGTGGGGAAAGCTGCCGTCGAGGGGGCCGAGGAAGTCGCCGCCGGTACACTGCCGAATCCCGGGTTGAGCGGGGCGGCTGGGGAGGGAGCCGCCGGAGGTGCTTCTTCCGCTGTCACCAGCGGCGAGAAAGCTGGAACCTCGGCGTCTTGCTGAGTGACCGGACTCTCTTCGGCGCTGTCGGTTGCCGGACCGTCCTCGGGGAGCACGGCGGTTTCCTCGGCGTTGCCAGCTGCCGGACCGTCCTCGGGGAGCACGGTGGTTTCCTCGGCGGTGCCAGCTGCCGGACCGTCCTCGGGGAGTACGGTGGTTTCGTCCGCGGGATCGGTGGCAGGAATCTTGCGCGTTGAGTCTTCGTTCATTTCCAAATCCTTCCGCCGATTAGAAGCTCGAGAGAATGCCGAACAGGGGTAGCCACAAGAAGGCCAGGACCGCTGATAGGGCAGTGAGCCAGGTGCCAGGTTCGCCTTTGAGTGCGCGCACCATCAGCGTCACCCCGCCCAGGATGAACCCGGTAGCGACCGTAAAGACCGTGGCAGCGTGGAAAGCCAGGAACCCACCTTCATGCAGGTAGTACGTGTCGCGCATCGGGTAGAGGCCGAGGTAAATCTCCGGCATGGTCAAGAAAACCAGGTAACTGATCGACGCCACCACCAAGATCGCGCCCGAAATCCCTAAGAAAGTGGGCAGACCCGGACCTCGAGTGAGGGACTGTTGGAGGCTTTGCAGCGACTGGTGTCCCGCCGAGTAGGTTTGCTCAGGGTACGCCTGGCGCGCATATGTCTGGCCCGGGTACGTCTGCCCCGGGTACGTCTGCCCCGGGTGGGGGACAGTGGGCGGGTTGGCCGCGAAACTACGGTAGGAATCTGGGGAATTCGGCACGTATGCGCTGCTGGTCCACGGGGCCGCCGGTGCGGCCGGATCCTGGTATTCGGGAGCTGAATCCGCGATGGGCGAGGACGTGGACGGACCTTGGTAGGTCGCCGCCGGGATCGTGGTAGGTTCGCTGGGCGGGGTACTGGTCGGGGAGGACGCGGCGGGGTCCTCGCTCGCGGACGCCGCCGAATCGCTGGTTGGGACGGCGGCTGGACCGTAAGGGGTAGGTTCATCGCTCGCGGACGTCGCCGAATCGCGGGTCGACGCGGGGTAGCCCGCCTCACCGTTACCGGGAGCAGCGGTGGGATCACCGTAGGGCACGTAGGGGGTATGGGGAGCGTAGGTGTTGTACGGTGACGCACCGTACGTAGGTTGGGGCGACTGGTAGTTGTGGTCGCCATAGCTGCCGGCAGAGTACGGGGGCAAACCACCAGACGAAGCCCGGGGGGGCTTGCGGTACGAAATCAAGATCACCGCCGAAATCAGAATCATCAGGATGAAAGCTGAAAACCCTAAGCCAACAGAGAAGGAATCATTATTCCCGAAGGTGAAAGACAATCCCGCGTTGGGGGTAAACAAAGACATCAGCAGTAACGCCTGTCCCAGGTGTGCCACGTCGGGGCGGCCCAAAAGCAATGACTCCGCGTGGATGCGCCCGTCAATCTGCTCGGGAATGAACGCCCACGCCAACGCGTAGGCAACCGCCACCGGGGCACCAAGAATCAGCACGGCAACGAGGGCGATGCCACGTACCAGTGCCACATCCCATCCGCTTTGCGCAGCCACGGCTGAGCATACGCCACCGATCCAACGTTGCTGCGGGCGACGCCACCGGCTGGCTCGCAAAGACTCGAAGAAGGCTGCACCAAATGGGGGACGCGGGTAGTCGCCCGGGCGGTGAGGGGTGCTCTGGGCCTGGGGGGCGGGGCCGTGGCTGGATCCGTAGTCGGTGCCGTAGCCAGGGGTGGTGCCAGGACCGGGGCCGTGGCTAGATCCGTAGTCGGTGCCGTAGCCAGGGGTGGTGCCAGGACCGGGGCCGTCGCTAGATCCGTAGTCGCGACCGGGCCCGTAGCCAGGTGCCGAACCAGCAGCGGGGCCGTAGCCAGTTGTCGAACCAGCGCCGGGATCGAAGCCGGGCCCTTGGCCAGCGCCGTAGGGGGGAACCTGGCGGTTCGCGCCAGCGCCAGGGGTCTGCCCGAAGCCATCTGGGTAGGCCGACGCGCCGGACGCGCCCTGACCAGGGGCGGGAGCCCCGTGATCGGAATTAAAGGCACGAGGAGCGCCCGCGCCGGCCGCACCGGCGTCGCCACTGAGGTTGAGCGGTTCCTCGACGGAATCGGAAGCATCAAAATTGGAGCTCATATAACTATTGTGCGGTGTCGCTCGTCGCATCCACATCCGGGGGTCCCCTGATTTGTCCCTGAAACTGTCCCCTGGAGCTATCCAAGGCACCGGCAACTTTGGCACCATATGAGTTGTGAGCAACTTTGGGACGTATGATTTGCCGGGCAGCGCCGCCGCGCAGAACCCGCCAAATATGGGCGGGCCCGCGCCGACCCCGACGAATTCGACCCCGCCTCACGCGACCCCGCCTCACGCGACCCCGTACGTCCCGACGCCCGGCGACCACAACCCCACCCAACCGCAAGCGGGCCAAGCCGGCGCGTCACCAACCTCACCGCACCCGCACTACCCGGCGGGGCCGTCCTCGGCAAACGGCCCGGCCCAGCGCCCCGCACTACTGCGCAGCCCCCGCCAAGAACTCCCCGGACGCCCTGCCGCCCTCCTCGCCGGCGTGTGCTCCGGACTGTCCGTACACACGGGCATGTCGGTGGTGGCGGTGCGGATCGCGATGGTGGGCCTCACCGCAGTTTTCGGAGCCGGCGCCCTACTGTACCTCTGGCTGTGGATCCTGGTTCCCGAAGTCGGATCCGAGCGCACTTACGGGCGAGGACGAATCGCACCCTCCCAAAAAATCGCCGGCCGGCAGGCACTGACCAGGACGCAGCGGATCGTCTACGGTGCCCTCGCCCTGGCCGCGATCTCCTTCATCCTGGCGATCGGGGTGCTAATGCAACCCGACCTCGGATACAACACCTTAGGCATCGTGGTCATCATCGTCGGCGTTGTCATCATATGGACCCAGTCCACGCGCGCCTCCCAATGGCGTGACCCGCGCGTAATCGGTTTGGCAGCCACCGGCGTGGGAATCCTGTTTTGGGGCATCGTGATCGTGATCGGCAGTGACAACGGTGGACTGAGGCAGATGATGACGTCTTTCACCGCCGGCATCACGTTCGTGGCCGTCCTCGCGCTCGCGTTCTTCCCTGCCTGGAATAACCTCATCAAAGACCTCACCTCCACCCGTATTGAACGCGCCCGGGAAACTGAACGCGCCGACATTGCCGCCCACCTGCACGACTCTGTGCTACAAACCCTGACCCTGATAAAGAACCACGCGCACGAACCCGGCACCGTCCGCGCCCTGGCGCTCACCCAAGAACGTGAACTGCGCGCCTGGCTCTACACCGGGAAAAACACCGTCTCCCAGTCATTTACCGAACTACTCAAAACCACCCTGTCGGAAGTGGAAGCCACCTTCGGGCAGGAAGTCGAAGTGGTGTCGGTGTCCGACTGCGTGCCCGGACCGGCTGAACAAGCCGCCTGCGCGGCCGCCTCCGAAGCCTGCGTGAACGCCATCAAACACGGCCAGCCCCCCATCCAGGTATACAGCGAAGTGGGCAGCGCCCAGGTGAAGATCTACATCAAAGACCGCGGCCCCGGATTCGACCCGCAACAAATCGCCACCGACCGTCACGGCGTGCGCGACTCCATCATCGGTAGAGTGGAAAGAGTTGGCGGCAGCGTCAACATTCGGCGCCTGCAACCGGGCACCGAAATCACCATCACCGTGCCCCGCACCCCCTTCGACCTGCCCGCACCCCGTTAGAGATGAGATGAAAATGCCACTGCGCGTACTGATTATCGACGACCACCCCCTGGTGCGAGCCGGCGTCAAACACGAACTCGACAAATTCCCCGACCAAATCCAAGTAGTGGGGGAAGCCGACAACGTTGACAGCGGGATCGCCGCCGTCACCGCCCTCACCCCCGACGTGGCCCTACTGGACGTCCACATGCCCGGCGGAAACGGGGGCGGGGGAGCGGAAGTGGCCAGCAACTGCCGCGACAGCGCCACCAAGTTCTTGGCCCTGTCCGTATCCGACTCCCCCGAGGACGTGGTCGCCGTTATCCGCGCCGGCGCTCGCGGCTACGTCACCAAGTCGATCTCCACCCCCGAACTGGTGGAAGCCATCGAACGAGTGGGCGCTGGAGACGCCGCGTTCTCCCCGCGACTGGCGGGATTCGTCCTCGACGCGTTCGGCACCAGCGAAGTAGCGATCGCCGACGACGAACTGGACTTACTGTCGCGGCGCGAACAAGAAGTGATGCGCCTGATAGCGCGCGGCTACACCTACCGGGAAGTGGCCTCGGATCTGTTCATCTCCATTAAAACGGTGGAAACCCACGTCTCCGCGGTGCTGCGCAAACTGCAGCTATCGAACCGCAACGAACTGACTCACTGGGCGGCCCAGCGCAACATTATCTGAGACGCGGTGTCGGCAATTTTCGCCAGGGCACCGCCCTCGTACAAAAGCTTTGTCCTCCCGGTTCGGTATAGTGGAAACGGCCCAAAGCCGTGGAATACAACCGCATTAACGAGGACGAAAACCAATGGTGCACCCACCCTACTTGGCACTACCGAACCTGTCGGTAGGACCCACCAGCGACGTGATCGGGGAAGCGCCCGGACTGTGGGAGACGCCCGACTCCACGCGCGCCGGCGTGAGCCAACCATGGGGCGAGGCAGAGCCAGGGGAAGACTATGGGAACGGGCCTGCGAAACATCCGGGACAGGACTACGCAGCTGGGCGCGCCGACGCGGCCGGTGGCCTCGCGCCAGAGCAGATCGACGCCCTCCTGCACGGACTCAACGCCCGCCAACAAGAAGCCGTCACCTACGATGGTGGCCCGCTGCTGGTGGTGGCTGGCGCCGGGTCAGGGAAAACCCGCGTCCTCACCCACCGCATCGCCTACCTTCTGGCCACCGGGCGGGCCCGCGCGGGGGAAATCCTCGCCATCACCTTCACTAACAAGGCCGCTAAGGAAATGCGCGACCGCGTGCGGCAACTAGTGGGGCCGCAAGCGGGCCGCATGTGGGTTTTCACCTTCCACTCCGCCTGCGTGCGGATCCTACGCGAACAATACCGCGCCGCCGGGCTGCGCTCGTCCTTCACCATTTACGACGCCGCCGACTCCCAGCGCCTGATCACCATGGTCGCCAAAGAACTCGACATTGACCCCAAACGCGTGGGCGTGAAAATCCTGGCTAACCGCATATCCGACCTGAAAAACGAACTCATCGACCCGGGCACCTACAGCGAAAACCGCCCCAACGACCCCATTTCCAAGGCCGTGGAACTGGTCTACCCGCGCTACCAAGAACGCTTACAGCAAGCCCAAGCGTTGGATTTTGACGACCTCATCATGCGCACCGTGCAGCTACTGCGCTCCAACCCCGAGGTCGCCGAGCACTACCAGCGCCGCTTCCGCCACGTCCTCGTGGATGAATACCAAGACACTAACCACGCACAGTACGCACTGGTACGCGAAATTATTGGTCGCGAGGGCGGGGCCCTCCCCCCGGGAGAACTGACCGTGGTGGGGGACGCCGACCAATCAATTTATGCTTTCCGTGGCGCCACCATCCGCAATATCGAGGAGTTCGAACAGGACTTCCCGCGCGCACACGCAGTGGTGTTGGAACAAAACTACCGCTCCACGCAGAACATTTTGAGCGCCGCCAACGCGGTGATCTCCAAGAACTCCGGGCGCCGCGCCAAAGCCCTGTGGACCGACCACGGCAACGGCGAAGCGGTGACCTACGATGCGGCCGAATCTGAACGCGACGAAGCGCGTTTCATCGTGGAAGAAATCGACGCCCTCATTGAACAGGGGCGGCGCTACCGCGACATCGCGGTGTTCTACCGCACTAACGCGCAGTCACGGGCGGTGGAAGAAGTACTGGTGCGAGCGGGCATCCCCTACCGCGTGGTGGGCGGTACACGCTTTTATGAGCGCAAAGAAATTAAGGACGCCCTGGCCTACCTGCAGGTAGTGGCGAACCCCTCCGACACGGTGGCACTGCGCCGCATTCTGAATACGCCGCGACGCGGGATCGGTGCCAAAGCCGAAGGCGCCATCATGGCGGCCGCCGACGGTGCCGGCGTGTCGGTGGCGGAAGTGCTGCGTTCCCTGTGGGACGAGGCCGGTCGGCCCCTGGGCGAATCAGCTGACCTGGAAGGCAAGGGCACCAAGGCACAAGACTGCGACGGAGCGCACGCACCTGGGCAAAGCGAGTCTACCCTGACAAGCCCGGGTGCGGATACCAACGCAGGTGAAGCGGCAGCCGGGCAAACCGGCGCGCCCGGAGCACAAACCAGTGTCGGCGGCGGCGACGCGACGCATAGCGCCACCCCTGCGATCGCGGAGGAACACGATTCGGCATCTGAAATCGCGCCGGCGGGTGACGCTGAAGGCGCGCCCGTGGTCGCACCCCAGGGCGCTCACGAGCCCGCACCCATCGGGCACATACCGTGCCCTGGCTTGTCCAAACGAGCGGCCACTTCCGCTGCCAACTTCTGGGGCCTCATCGAATACGCCAGCGGGCAACTGCACCAGGGCGGCTCCGTCTCTGGGGCCCTCAACGCCGTCCTCGACGGATCCGGATACGTGGCGCAGCTACGCCAATCCCATGACCCGCAAGACGCCTCCCGGGTGGAAAACCTCGCCCAGCTACTCACCGTCGCAGAAGACTTCCAACAGGAAGAACCCGGCGGCACACTGGTGGACTTCCTCGAACGAGTGGCCCTGGTTGCCGACGCCGACCAAGCTCCGCCCGCGGCCGACCTCACTGGCGCTGACTACAGTGGGCAAGTCACCCTCATGACGGTGCATACCGCCAAGGGCCTGGAGTTCCCGGTGGTATTCGTCACCGGCCTCGAAGATGGAACCTTCCCGCACCAACGCTCCCTCATGGACGCAGGTGAACTAGCGGAAGAACGTCGCCTGGCGTACGTAGCTATCACGCGGGCGCGTGAAAAACTCTACCTAACTCGCGCCGCCCTGCGCTCCGCCTGGGGCACGCCCACGGAGCTGCCGCCCTCGCGCTTCCTCGACGACATTCCCCTGGAAGTACTGCACGTGCGCCGCTGCCAAAGTTTCGGCGAACAAGTGCGCAGCAGCATGCTCGGCAGCTTTAGCGGGACGAGCTCGAGCCGCACAGGCAGCTACCGAAGCTACCGTGACGACGATGATTTCGCCCCCGCCTTTGGCTCCGGCCGGCGGCGCTCCACTGGTCCGCTGGGGGTAAAACCCGCCGCCAAACCGACGGCAACGGCCAGTGCGGCGCAAAGCGCCGACCTGCCCAGCTACCAAGTGGGGGACAAAGTACGACACGACACCTACGGTGAAGGCACCGTCGTGGGGATGGAAGGCAGTGGCGCCTCCACCGTGGTGAAAGTTGATTTTGGTCAGCTCAATCCCCGCAGATTACTGGTTCGTTACGCCCCCATGGTGAAGGTGTGAACGGCTGGCCGAATGGCGGACAACCCAAGGCAGATTTCGTATATGTTCGCGTGATTTAGGTCGTATCTGCGCACATCGACGGCGGCGGCACTGTAACCTTATAACTAGATGTCTCGATGTCGAGCTTCTTATCGACGCGAATAACCCGAGACCTCACGAGCACCTGCGATCCAAACGAAAGGTTAAAGGGCGTGGACCTCTACGAATACCAAGCGCGCGACATGTTCGAAGCGCACGGAGTGCCAGTACTGCGCGGCATCGTTGCCACCACCGCAGAAGAAGCCAAACAAGCTGCCACCGAACTCGGCGGCGGCACCGTCGTCGTAAAAGCCCAAGTCAAAATCGGTGGGCGCGGTAAAGCCGGCGGCGTGAAACTCGCACACAACCCCGACGAAACCGCCGAAATCGCCAGCCAAATCCTCGGCATGGACATCAAAGGCCACACCGTGCACCGCGTCATGGTGGCCGAAGGTGCGGCCATCGCGGAAGAATACTACTTCTCCATCCTGCTGGACCGAGCCAACCGTCAACACCTGGCCATGTGCTCCAAAGAAGGCGGCATGGACATTGAAACCCTCGCCAAGGAACGCCCCGAAGCCCTCGCCAAGGTACCCCTCGACGCCTCCGTCGGTATCGACGACGCCAAGGCCCGCGAAATCCTCACCGAAGCCGGTTTCAACGCTGACGAACACGACGCCCTCGCCCCCGTCCTCGTGAAACTGTGGGACGTCTACGCCGGGGAAGACGCCACCTTGGTGGAAGTAAACCCGCTGGTGAAGGTCGAATCCGGTGACATTATCGCCCTCGACGGCAAAGTCTCCCTGGACGACAACTCCACCTTCCGTCACGAAGGCCACAGCGCCCTCAAAGATACCTCCGCGCAAGACCCGCGCGAAGCCATGGCCAAGGAAGCAGGCCTGAACTACGTGCGCCTGGAAGGCGAAGTCGGCATCATCGGTAACGGCGCCGGCCTGGTCATGTCCACCCTCGACGTGGTGGCCTACGCCGGTGAGAAATACGGAGTACGCCCCGCCAACTTCCTCGACATCGGTGGCGGCGCCTCCGCTGAAGTCATGGCCAAGGGCCTGGACGTCATCCTCTCAGATGAGCAGGTTCGCTCCTGCCTGGTGAACGTATTCGGTGGTATCACCGCCTGCGACCAGGTCGCTAAAGGCATCATCGGGGCCCTGGAAATGCTGGGCACCTCCGCCACCAAACCCATCGTGGTGCGCCTCGATGGCAACAAGGTCAAGGAAGGCCGCGCCATCTTGGAAGAAGCCAACCACCCGCTCGTAACCATGATCGAAACCATGGACGGTGCCGCCGCGAAAGCCGCGGAGCTAGCCGCCGACAAAGCCTGAGAGGACACCAAAAATGGCTATCTTTTTGACTGAAAACGATCGCGTCATCGTCCAGGGCATGACCGGCTCCGAAGGCACCAAACACACCACCCGTATGATCGCAGCCGGTACCAAGATCGTCGGCGGCGTCAACCCGCGCAAGGCCGGCCAGGTGCAGCAGTTCGAAATCGAACCCTACGGTCCCATGGCTGACCAGGTGAAGCCGGGCACCCACGAAGTCCCCGTCTTCGGTACCGTCGCGGAAGCCAAAGCCGCCACCGGCGCGGAAGTGTCCGTGGTGTTCGTGCCCCCGCGCTTCACCAAGGACGCCGTCCTCGAAGCCGTGGACGCCCAAATGCGCCTCGTAGTGGTCATTACCGAGGGCGTTCCCGTGCAAGACTCCGTGGAATTCCGCCAAATTGCCGCCGACAAGGGCGTGCAGATAATCGGCCCGAACTGCCCCGGTATCATCTCCCCCGGACAATCCAACGTCGGTATTACCCCGGCAGATATCACTTCACGAGGACGTATCGGCTTGGTCTCAAAATCCGGTACCCTCACCTACCAGATGATGTACGAACTCGGTGACCTGGGCTTTACCACCTGCATCGGAATCGGTGGTGACCCGGTGATTGGCACCACCCACATTGACGCACTGCGTGCGTTCCAAGATGACGACGAAACCGACCTCATCGTAATGATCGGTGAAATCGGTGGCGACGCGGAAGAACGGGCAGCAGAGTTCATCCGTGACAACGTCACCAAACCGGTGGTCGGCTACGTGGCCGGCTTTACCGCTCCTGAAGGTAAGACCATGGGCCACGCTGGCGCTATCGTCTCCGGCTCCTCCGGTACCGCAGAAGCAAAGAAAACTGCGCTCGAAGCAGTCGGCGTGAAAGTCGGTAAGACTCCCACCGAAACTGCCCAGCTAGCGCGCGAACTGCTGGTCAAGTGAGGACGCGCAAACCACTGGACAAGTGCTAAGCGGGAGCGGTCCGAAGTCTCCAATAGGTTCGCTGCGCCCCGCCCCTTGGCACTAATGAAACCGAGGTGCCCCGTCGCAACTACGCGGCGGGGCACCAGTATGTCGAGACTGAGTTGAGTAGGCTGCGCGCGCAGGCTGGGGCGCCAACCCAGTTGGGCACAGGCAGCTTCGGCGCGTGCAGCAGCTAACTAACAGCGTTCGGGGCATGATGGAGAAGATGGACGAGAACCAAAACGCCAAATCCCCGCAGTCCGATCCGCACCGCTGGCAACCACATAGGCGCGGTAACTCAGCCTCGCCCGAAAACCGCGCGCAACGTCCTCATCCCCCCGTCCACCGCACCCAAGCACAGCGTGAACTCGCAAAGCGGCGCGCCGAGCGTGAAGCCGCCCGCGCCCTGCGCGCGCAAGGACGCCAAGAGCGGGAAGCGAAACGGCGCGCGCAACGCGAAGCCGATGCCCGCAAAGCCGCCGAAAAACAAGCCCGAGCCCGGGCTCAGGAAGAACAGTACCTGGCAGCGCGCGGGCGGCTCCACGACCAAGTGGATTCCTGGCGCAGTGGACGAAACCACTGCGGCGCGGCCGAAGAATATGGCCGACCAGAGCAGGAGGAATACTCGCCTTGGGCCGGTGACTTCGACGAGTTCTCCGCCAGCGTGGAACGCCGCGCCGCCGGACGTAAGCTCCGCGACGCTGAAAGCCGCGGTGAAACGGATCCGGTGGGCCGGGGGCGCACTGGCGAGCAGTATGGCAGCCGCGGGGAGTATGGCGTCGGCGACGACGGCGCCAGCCGCGGCGAGGGCGAGGACAGCGGCGCTTACGAACCCGGCTACGTCGAACTAGCCGCTGATCAGGTACACCCCCAACAGACTTTAGACGGCGCCGACCCGTACGCGGCCGACACTGGGCAGGCTTACACCCCCAGCGGCGACGGTCACAGCTTTACCGACGGCCCAGAACACCTCGACGATCCCGCCGCCAGCGGCAACCCCCACAGCTTTGCCGACAGCCCAGACGACCTCGACGATCCCGCGTCCACGCGACCGGCTTTCCGCCGCCCCCAGGTGGTCGACCCCGGGGACGGGCAACGCCCCGTCATCGTGGTGCCCCGCCCGGTGGGGTGGTCACGTATCATGCTGGTCGGTATCGGAGCGGCCCTGATCAGCTGGCTCCTCCCCGCCGTGATCGCGGTCATCGCGTTCTTACTTACCGCCTCCAACTCCTGGGTACTGAACCTCGACCTGTCTGACGCGATGGTGATCGGCACCGACGTGTGGGCCCTGTCCAGCTTCGCCGTGGTGGCCGGCTCCATCTCCCTAGTGCCGCTAGGGCTCAGCCTCATCAACTTACTGATTGCCGTGCTGGCGTTGCGTTCCACCCGCGTGGAATCGCTGCTCACCACCGCGATTTTCATCCCCACCTACCTGCTCACATCCACCCTCATCGGGGCTTTCGCGCACTCCCACGCCAGCCTTGGTTCCATCGCCGGAGGTACTGGAGCGCTCGCAATCGGGGCATGGGTGGTTCTGAACCGGCGCCGCCTTTGGGAAGCTGCCGACCTGTGGACGCGCGGGCGTTTCACCTACCCGCGCCACTATGTGCAGCAAACCTACGACGACTTCTTCGACGCGCCCAGCGAACACGATGACGAGGACGGTGCCACCCTTCCCGACGACCCACCCGTCCTCGCACATAATCGCGCCAACCCGCCCGTTGACCTGTTGCCTGCTTTGCGTCGCGGCGTCACGGACGCAATGGTTTCCCTGGGTGGGGTGGCCGTGGTTTCCGCGGTTGCTTTGGGTATTTCAACCTGGCTGAATTGGCGCACAATCGCGGGGATTTCCGAACTGGTAGTCCACTCTGTTTCCGACGCCATCATGGTGTGGCTGGGACAGCTGATGTACTTGCCCAACGCCCTGGGGTGGACCGCGGCGTGGGGCGGGGGACCGGGGTTTTATTTGGGGACCGACACCATCCATATTCCCTCGCGTGCCCCCGCCAACCCGATCCCTGCGGTGCCAATGTTCGGGGCAGTGCCAGGAGCGCCGACCGGTAACTGGGTGGTGCTGGTGCCGATCGCCCTCGGCCTGGTATTGGGCCTTTGGATGATGCGGCGGCGGCAAGAAGGCACCCTGGCTGAGCAACTGGTCCACGCCGTCTCCACGGTGGTGGTGTTCGCCGCGGCCACGGGCCTGTGGCTGTGGCTGTCCACCGGCTCCTTAGCGCCAACACGCCTGAGTTTGCTGGGGCCGCGCTGGGTGCTCGCCACTTTGCTGCTGACCGCCGAAGTGGCGCTGATAGCTGCCACTGTGTACCTGCTCAGTTTCTCGCGGGTGCGTTCCTACCTGGGTGGGCGCAGCTACGAGGCCAGCCAGCAGGTGCGCCAGCGCGTCGCACAAACCCGTAAGGGTGGAGCCGGTTGGCTCCCGTGGCAGGATGATTCCAATGCCCACGAGGACGGGGCGGACTTTGGCAGCGATACTGCACCCGCACACGCTGACCCGGTGGTGGATGCGGAATCCGCGTCTTCCGCGGCGGCGGGATCCTCCGCTGAAACTGCCGCCATTCCCGAGGTGGAAGAGGAGCAGGAGGAAAATATCGAGGACGTGTGGAAGATCCTCGACGGTGGGAACCTCGCGTTACCTGAGGCACAAGAGGCCGGCGAGTTGGCGCAAGCGGTGCCAGAAGAGTACCTGGTAGAAGAACTCGAAGCGTTCACCGGCGAGGCTGCCGAAGGTGAGGCCCGCGGTGGTGACCCGGCCGAGGGTGACGCTGACGGCGGTAACACTCATGGTGACAACGCCGAGGGTGGGCCCGCCCGGGGCGAGGAGCAGGCACCGCTTGACCGTGACGGTGAAGCCGACACGGGTCAGACTGCAGCGGACTTATCCGATGCCGCTGGCCACCTGGAAACCCAGCTTGACGGCGATGACAGTGATGAGGTCGACTCACCGCAGGCGCAGACCGACCGGGAGCGTTAAAGCCGCCGAGGCGTCTAATCCAGCCAGTCGATACAACCACTTTCCCTCCCGTGAGACAGCTACGTGCGAACCGTGACATCTGGTGGCTAGCTGGTTAGGATGGCAGTGGCCGTAACTGGCGTGGGTGGATCACCACCGGGGAGCGGCCAAGGCCGTCACAATGCCTATCGGCACCGCCCGCCTGGGTGTCGAGGCTTCCGCTTTCAAAACGAGGAGCCCCAACAATGTCCACTCTCACCGGCCAGATCCCCACCGTAGAAGACATCACCTGTACCAACTTGCGCCCACTGAAGCGCGCACTCATCTCCGTCTACGACAAAACCGCGATCACCGACCTCGCCGCCCAACTCCACGCCGCCGGGGTGGAAATTGTCTCCACTGGTTCCACCGCCGCCACCATCGAAAAAAGTGGCGTGCCCGTAACCGCGGTAGAAGAACTCACCGGCTTCCCCGAGTGCCTCGGCGGCCGAGTAAAGACCCTACACCCGCGGGTGCACGCCGGGATCCTCGCCGACCGCACTCGTATTGAACACGTACGAGAGCTCTCCGGCCTGGGAATCGCCGGATTCGACCTGGTGGTATGCAACCTCTACCCCTTCGCCGACACCGTCGCCAGTGGGGCCGACTTCGCCGAATGTATAGAACAGATCGACATCGGCGGACCCACCATGGTGCGCGCCGCCGCGAAGAACCACGCCAGCGTCGCCATAGTCACCAACCCCGGAAAATACCAAGACATCGTCCAGGCCCTGGCAGCAGGAGGATTCACCGCCGACCAGCGCCGCGCCCTCGCCGCGGAAGCCTTCGCCCACACCGCCGCCTACGACGCCGCCGTCGCCACCTGGTTCACCACCCAAACGGAAACCGACCAACCCACCCCCGGATTCCTCGCCGGCACCTGGGAGCAGGTCGCGCAACTGCGCTACGGGGAAAACCCGCACCAAGCGGGCGCCGTTTACCAGGTCACCGGCACCGGGCTGGCCGGGCGCACCCCCGCCACCGGGATCGCCGCCGCCCGCCAACTCCACGGCAAAGCCATGAGCTTCAACAACTACACCGACGGGGATGCCGCCCTGCGCGCCGCCTACGACCACGCCGAACCGTGCGTGGCGATCATCAAACACGCTAACCCCTGCGGCATTGCCATTGGCGAGGACGTGGCACAAGCTCACCTCCGAGCCCACGCCTGCGACCCGGTGTCCGCATTCGGCGGAGTCATCGCCGTGAACCGGGAAGTGAGCGTGGAACTAGCCCAACAAATCGCCCCCATTTTCACCGAAGTAGTGCTCGCCCCCAGCTACGCCGACGGCGCTTTGGAAGTGCTCCAAGCCAAGAAGAACTTGCGCGTACTGGAAGTTGATGCGCCCGCCACCGCCACCGTGGAGTTCAAACAAATCAGTGGCGGCCTGGTGGTGCAAAGCCGTGACGACATTGATGCCGAGGGCGACGTGGTGGAAAACTGGAAACTGGTCAGCGGCCAGGCCGCCGACGACCAGACCCTGCGGGACTTGGAGTTCGCCTGGCGCAGCGTGCGGGCGGTGCGTTCCAACGCGATACTGCTGGCCAAGGACGGGGCCTCCGTGGGCGTGGGCATGGGCCAAGTGAATCGGGTGGATTCCTGCCGCCTGGCGATCGAGCGGGCCAACACCTTAGGAGGCCGCGAAACCGGGGATGCCGCCACCAACACCGGTGGGGCTGGATCGGCCAATGGTGAAGGTAGCGGTGCATCCGTGGAAAGCGGGGCAGTGGGTGGCGCTCGCGGCGCTGACCTGCAAGTGGCACAACCGCCTCGCCGCAGCGAGGGCGCGGTCGCAGCTTCCGATGCGTTCTTCCCCTTCGCCGATGGGCTACAACTGCTGATCGACGCCGGCGTGAAAGCGGTAGTGCAGCCGGGCGGCTCTATCCGCGATGAGGAGGTGATCGTGGCGGCGCAAGCCGCAGGGATCACCATGTACTTCACCGGCACCCGCCACTTCTCCCACTAAGCCGGCCGTGGCGTGCGGCGGGCCGCTTGGCCTGAGTCGAGGTTAGGCGGCCGCCGAATCGGATGGTGGCGTGTTGCGCAGCGGCGTGCGCTCCAAGGCCGCGTGCCTGCGCTCCAGCCGGCACAGACCCACCCCCAGCCCAGTGCCCCACCAGCCCCGGCCCGGGCCAGGAATGCCCGCCTGCGCGAGGCTTGCACTAAAATGAGGGCGTGAGCACTCGGCGGATCCTGATAAGCATGGCGGTCACCTTCGTGACCACCGCTGTCGCTGCCGTCGCCATCACCGCCCTCGCCGGATATCTGAACGCCGCCCTGTGGATGCTCGTCGGCGTACTGGTGGTGGCCGCGATCCTCCGGGTCGCTTCCCGCTCCAAAGCTGCGTTCGCGGCCCGCTCCACCACCTTCGACGTGGCCTTCATCGCGCTGCTCGTGATCGCCCTGCTGCTGGTCATCCCCTACGCCAACCTGCCTTCGCCCGTGTGAGCCCCAGCCGTGTTCAAATACTTAGGATCCAAACGCGTCTTCGTGCCCGTCCTCGCCGACCTCGCGCGCGGCTGCGGCGCCACCACCGCGGTGGACCTATTCACCGGCACCACCCGCGTCGCCCAAGCTTTCAAACGCGAAGGCCTGCACGTCACCGCCACTGACCTGGCTACCTACTCCCACGTCCTCGCGCAAACCTACATCGCCACCGACGCAACCAAAATCGACCCCGACCACCTACAACAAACCCTCGACCACCTCAACCAACTACCCGGCACACGCGGCTACGTCACCCGCACTTTCTGCGAACAAGCCCGCTTCTTCCAACCCCACAACGGGCAGCGCATCGACGCCATCCGCGACGCCATCGAAACCGACCACCCCGACGGCCCCCTCCGCCCCCTACTATTGACCTCCCTGATGGAAGCCGCCGACCGAGTGGACTCCACCACCGGGGTGCAAATGGCGTACCTGAAGAAGTGGGCGGCCAGGTCCTACCAAGACCTCCAACTACGCGCCCCCGCGCTCCTGCCCGGACCGGGCCGCGCCCTCCACGGGGATGCCACTGAACTGGTGCACCAGCTCCCACCCACCGAACTGCTCTACCTCGACCCGCCCTACAATCAGCACCGCTACTTCACCAACTACCACATATGGGAAACCCTGGTGCGTTGGGACCAGCCGGAATCCTACGGGGTGGCGCGCAAACGGGTGGACGCACGCGAAGAACACACCAAGTCCGTGTTCAACTCCAAACCCCGTATGAAAACCGCGTTCTTCGACCTATTGCAAGCCGCCAAAGCACAAGTCGTGGCGGTGTCCTACAACAACGAAGCGTGGATCGAAGCGGAGGAAATGATCCACCAACTTAAACTCAGTGGTCACGACGACGTTCGCCTCCTCGAGTTCGACCACGCCCGGTACGTGGGGGCGCGCATTGGGATTTACAACCAGTTGGGTGAAAAAACCGGCAGCGTGTCGCACACCCGCAACAAAGAGTGGATCTTCGTGGCGGGGCCGAGCGACCGCGTGGAGGCCGCCTGCCGGGCCGTGGACGAAGGCATGCAGCGGCGCGAAAAAGAACGAGCGAAATAAAGCGGGCCGGAGGACTCACCTGCAAGGCCCCATACAAGTGAGATAATGGCTAACAAGTGAATTTCCAAGCGGAGGCAAAGATGGCACAAACATCAGCCAGCGAACCCACCCAACGAATCGGCGTACTCACCTCCGGGGGAGACGCCCAAGGCATGAACGCCGCGGTGCGTGCCGTGGTGCGCACCAGCCTAGAAATGGGCGCCCAACCCTACGCCATCATGGAAGGCTGGCAAGGCGCCGTCGACGGGGGAGAGCGCATCAAGAAAATGGGATGGTCCGACGTCTCCGCCATCCTCAACGAGGGCGGCACCATCATTGGTACCGCACGTTGCGACGCCTTCCGTGAAAAAGAAGGCCGCATCACGGCGTGCCGTAACCTACTCGAACACGGCATCGATCGTCTGGTGGTGATCGGTGGGGACGGGTCCCTGACCGGCACCAACGAGTTCAAGAACGAATGGCCCGAACTGGTGTCCATCCTGCTTGAGCGCGGGGAAATCAGCCAAGAAACCGCCGACGCCCACCCCCTGCTGATGATCGTGGGCCTGGTCGGATCCATCGACAACGACCTGGTGGGCACCGACATGACCATTGGGGCGGACTCCGCCCTGAACCGCATCGTCGACGCTATTGACGACATTTCCTCCACCGCCGCCTCCCACCAACGCACCTTCGTGATTGAAGTAATGGGACGCCACTGCGGATACCTGCCCCTAATGAGTGCGGTCGCCGGCGGCGCGGACTACGTGTTCACCCCCGAAAACCCACCCACCGTGGGATGGCAAGATGACATGGCACAAAAACTCCGCCTGGGGCGCGACGCCGGGCGGCGCGACTCCATCGTCATCGTCGCCGAAGGCGCCGCCGACGCGGAAGGCAACCGCATCACCAGCAATGACGTGGCCGACGCCATTAAAGACAAACTCGGGGTGGCCCCGCGCATCACTATCCTCGGGCACGTGCAACGCGGTGGCACGCCCTCGGCCTACGACCGGTGGATGTCCACCCTGCTGGGCTACGGTGCCGCCCAAGAGATCCTCACCGGGGACCCCACCGCGCCGGCCAACATCATCGGGGTGCGTCACAACCGACTCACCCGCATACCCCTGGTGGAGGCCGTCGCCACCACCCGCGGCGTGGCGGACCTGATCGCCAACAAAGACTTCGAAGCCGCCATGGGGGCGCGTGGGCGCAGCTTCCAAAAGATGATGCGCATCAACCAGATCCTGTCCGAACCACCCCAGACTGCCGCCACCCACGTGCGCGAAGGCGCTAAACGAGTGGCCATCATCCACGCCGGCGGGCTCGCCCCCGGGATGAACACCGCCGCCCGCGCCGCTGTGCGCGTCGGCCTGGACGCCGGCCTCGAGATGCTCGGCGTACAAGGATCCTTCCAAGGCCTGATCGACTCCAACGTGCGCGAACTAGTGTGGTCCGACGTGGAAGGGTGGGCCTTCAAAGGCGGGGCGGAACTGGGAACCCGCCGCCCCGTACCCCCGGTAGAAGAGTTCTACGCCATGGGCCGGGCGATTGAAAACAACCGCATCGACGCACTCCTAGTGATCGGCGGGCTAAACGCCTACCTCACCGTGCACGACATGGTGAAAGAACGCGACCGCTACCCCGCCTTCAACATCCCCATGATGCTGGTGCCCGCCACCATCGACAACAACCTCCCCGGGTCTGAACTTTCCATTGGGGCTGACACCGCCCTCAACAACGCGGTGTGGGCACTGGACCGCATCAAAGAATCCGCCGCCGCCTCCAAACGCTGCTTTGTGGCGGACGCCATGGGACGCCAATGCGGCTACCTGGCGTTCATGGCGGGCCTAGCGTCGGGCGCGGAGAAGGTCTACCTCAACGAAATGCCCATGGACTTGGCTTCCATTTCCAAAGACGCAGCCTACCTGCAAGAAAGTTTCGCCGCCGGGCGGCGCCTGTTCCTGGTGGTGCGCAACGAACAAGCCCACCCCACCTACAACCGGGAGTTCTTAGCAAGGGTATTCGAATCCGAAGGCCACCACATGTACGACGTGCGCCACTCCGCCCTCGGACACCTGCAACAGGGCGGATCACCCTCGCCCTTCGACCGGCTACTAGCCACCCGACTGGTGTACGAGGCGATTATGGAACTGTCCGAAATCCTCGACCGCGGTGGGCACGACGCGCGCTACATCGGGATGGCGGGTGCGAAAGTGGCTTCCCAACCGGTGGAACACATGATGGATGAACTCGACATCGCCTACCGGCGCCCCCGCCAACAGTGGTGGCTGTCGCTCTTCCCCGTGATCCCAGTGGTATCCATGCCCCAAGGTGACGTGGTGCCCACCCCCATTCCGATCGCCGATCCCGAATCCGTGACCAAATTCTGAGCCCCGTTAACCCTACGAAATGAGGACGAAACGAAAATGACCGCACCCGTAGACCCCACCGCCACCGCCGCGTGGAGTGAACTGAGCGAACTGGCTAAAGACTTCCAACCCGACCTGCGGGCCTGGTTTGCCGCCGACGAAACCCGCGCCGAAAAGTACACCCACGACCTCGCCGACCTGCGTGTGGACCTGTCGAAGAACCTCATCAACGATGACATCCAAGCGGCCTTGGTGAAACTCGCCAACGAAGTGGGATTGCGCGGGCGCATCGACGCGATGATGAACGGTGAACGCATCAACGTCACCGAAGACCGCGCCGTGCTGCACACCGCGCTGCGCCAACCCGAGGGCGCCAGCGTCGTCCTCGACGGGCACAACGTGGTCGAGGACGTGCGCGCCGAACTGGAAAAGGTCTACGCCTTCGCCCGGCAAGTACGCGACGAACAGTGGGTGGGCATCACCGGTAAACCCATCGAAACCATTGTGAATATCGGGATCGGCGGGTCCGACCTGGGGCCGGTGATGGCGTATGAGGCGCTCAAACCCTACGTCAAAGAAGGGCTCAGTGCCCGCTACATCTCTAACATCGACCCCACCGACGCGGGAGAAAAAACCAAGGACCTGGACCCCGAAACCACCCTGGTGATCGTGGCGTCGAAGACCTTCACCACCTTGGAAACCCTCACCAACGCGCGCGTGGTGCGCAGCTGGCTACTCGACACCCTACGTGAAAACGGGGCCTTCGAAGTGGCCATCGAAGATGGTATTAAGGCCGAGGACGTGGAAGCCGAAGCCGTGAAACGCCACTTCGTGGCGGTGTCCACCGCCCTGGACAAAGTGGAAGAATTCGGCATCGACCCGGTCAATGCTTTTGGTTTTTGGAGCTGGGTGGGGGGACGCTACTCGGTGGACTCCGCGGTGGGTACCTCCCTGGCGGTAGTGCTGGGCCCGGAAGCTTTCGAAGATTTCCTCGCCGGGTTCCACGCTGTCGACGAACACCTGCGCACCCAGCCGTGGGAAAGCAACGTGCCCGTCCTGATGGGGCTGCTCAACGTGTGGTACACCAACTTCCTGGGGGCCCACACCCACGCGGTGCTGCCCTACGCGCAGTACCTGCACCGTTTCCCCGCCTACCTGCAGCAGCTGACCATGGAGTCGAACGGCAAATCGGTGCGGTGGGATGGGACTGCCGTAACCTGCGACACCGGGGAAGTGTTCTGGGGCGAGCCCGGCACCAACGGCCAGCACGCTTTCTACCAGCTGATCCACCAGGGTACTCGCCTGATCCCAGCTGATTTCATTGCTTTTGCTAACCCCACTTGGGCGCTCAAGGACGGGGAAGCGGATATGCATGAGTTGTTCTTGGGGAACTTCTTCGCCCAAACCAAGGCGTTGGCGTTTGGTAAGACCGCGGAAGAGGTGCGCGCAGAAGGAACCCGCGAGGAGATCGTCACCGCCCGCGTGTTCGAAGGCAACCGTCCCACCACCTCCATCATGGCGGCGGACCTGACCCCGCGGGTGCTGGGTGAACTGATTGCACTGTATGAGCACATCACCTTCGTGCAGGGCATCGTGTGGGGCATTGACTCCTTCGACCAGTGGGGCGTCGAGCTGGGCAAGCAGCTAGCTAAGGAACTCACCCCCGCGGTGGCGGGGGACCGGGAAGTGCTAGCGCAGCAAGATTCCTCCACCCGCTCCCTAGTGGAGTACTACCTGCAGCAGCGCCGCAAGTAGCGGCGCCCGCCAGCGGCGACAGATATGCGAAGCGGTGTGGGAGCACCTGGTTATTGGTGCTCCCACACCGCTGACTTATTACCAGCGGCTTCGGCCCGGCCCACCGGCCTCGGGAATCCTGGCCCACCGGCCTCAGGAATCCTGGCCCACCGGCCTCGGGAATTCTGGCCCTCAAACCCGCCCCGAGGGTGGCAGTGGGGGATGTCGTCAGCGGTGAGCGCTGATCGCCTCATCGGTCATAGTCAACGCCAAGCGCGCCTTATTCGTCTCCACATCGAAATCCGCATCCGGCCAGGCCGGATTAATGTCCTCCAACGTGCGAGTAATGATCTCCGTAATCGCCAGGCGCGCGTACCACTTGCGATCCGCCGGGATCAGATACCACGGGGCAATCTGGGTAGAAGTGCGGCGCAAAACCTCCTCATACGCCAGCTGGTAAGAGTTCCAATCATCGCGCACATCCAGATCATGCGGGGAGAACTTCCAATGTTTGTCACAGCGCTCCAACCGTTCCATCAGACGCTCGCCCTGCTCCTGGTAAGACACCATCAGGCAGAACTTCAACACCCGCATCCCGCCCTCCACCGCGATGCGTTCCATCTCGTAAATGTCGTGGTAACGGGAGTTCAACACGTCCTCGTCCACCGCCCACGACTGGCCCGACTCATCGGGACGACCGGTTTTCGCCTCCGCCGTGGGGACCAGTAAATCCTCATACTGGGAACGGTCAAACAAGCCGATGATCCCAGGAGCGGGGAGCTCACGCTTGACGCGGTCCAAGAAATGTTCCCGGCGCTGCGCCTCCGTGGGAGCCTTGAAAGCCTTCAAATGGATGCCCTGCGGATCCACCATGGACATTACGTGACGCGCCACCCCGCCTTTGCCGGCAGTGTCCAACCCCTGCACGATCACCAGCACACTGTCACGCGCCCCGTTCTTACCCTGAGCGAACAGGCGCTCTTGCAAATCAGCCATCTGCTCCCCGCGGGCCTTCATGAAGTCCTTACCCGCTTTCTTCCCGGCTTCCCAACCAGGAGTGCTAGAGCGGTCAACTTCAGACAACACCAAGTCAGCGTCGACCCGCAGCAAATTCCGTGGATCATCACTCCACTGCGGGGCCGCCGATAGTGCCTCACTGATCTGCTCCGAGGCTGACGCCCGCGCCTGCTTCACTTGCTTCACCACCGCTTTGGCGCGCTTAATGGCCGCCTTACGGCGCTGCTTCTCAATCCCCTTAGATGCCACAACCGGCTCCTTTCACTCTCCCCGCCATGGTAACGCGCAGCCCCCACCGACGCGCACTAACCAGGCCACGCGGGTAGGGTAAAACCAGCGTCAAAGAGCACAGGCTAGTGAAAGCGCAAACATGTTGGAAACCCAAACCCGCGAACCCAACTTCGCCCCCGCCCTCGTCACCTTCCTCAGCGTGATCGCCACCATCAGTATCGGGCTGGCGGTATTTCACGCCGACCTGCACCTGCTAATGCTGATCGCGTTAGCCATCGTGATCGTCTCCGCGCTGGTGGTGGCGCGGCGCACTCCGCTGGAAATCGTGCGCGCTATCGGGAAGGGACTGTGGGAAGCACGCACCGCCCTCGTCATCTTCGTGCTGATTGGTGCCCTCATCGCCGCGCTCATCCAAGCTGGCACCGTCGCCACCCTCATCCACTGGGGCGTGACCCTGATAAGTCCCACCTGGTTCCTACCCGCAGCACTGATCCTGTCATGCCTGATGTCGATTGCCACCGGCACCGCGTGGGGCACCGCGGGCACTGCCGGCGTGGTACTGATCGGGATTGGCGCGGCCATGGACATCCCGCTGCCACTGGTCGCGGGCGTAGTGGTTTCCGGGGCGGCCTTTGGGGACAAAATGAGCCCGGTGTCAGACACCACCAACCTGGCGGCCATGGCAGCTGACACCGACCTGTACCGCCACATCCGCTCCATGACTTACACCACCGGCCCGACTCTGTTGATCGTGGCCGTGGCTTACACCCTCACCGGAATGGTGCTGGGCGCGAATCCCTTACCGCAAGCCCAACTGCAAACCCTCACCGGGGCGATCGCCAGTCACTACCACGTGGGGTGGGTGACGGCTATCCCGTTCCTGGTGCTCATCGGGTTCGGCCTGGCCCGCGTCAAAGCCGTGTGGTCCATGCTGGCCGCCACCGTCACCGCGATTGTGCTTGGCTGGCTCTATCAGGGCACGGCGCTGGGTGAAATCCTGCGCGCCCTGTGGAGCGGTGGGCACGCCAACACCGGGGTGGAAACCATCGATGACCTGTTCAGCCGTGGGGGAGTGACCTCCATGTGGTTCACCCTGGTGCTGTCCGTACAAGCACTGGCGCTGGGGGCCATGCTGTCGCGCTTTGGCTACATGCGCACCATTATTGAGGGGCTGCTGCGGCGCGTGCAGCGCGTCGGCTCCCTGGTGGCCACCACCATTGGGGCGGCCCTGGTGGGGAACCTGGGAATGGGGGAGGCCTACATGTCGATCGTGCTGGGAGGGCAGCTTTTCCGTGACGAGTACGATCGGCGGGGTGTCGACCGAGCCGTCCTTTCACGGTGCCTGGAAGAAGGCGCCACCCTCACCACGCCGCTGATCCCGTGGACCACCGCGGGCGTGTTCTTCGCCGGGACCCTTTCGGTGCCCACCATCGAATACTTGCCCTACGCCTGGTTGAACCTGCTGAACCCCCTGGTCGGGGTGCTCTTTGCCTACCTGGGGTGGGGCCTGCTGCGATCCAAGGGGCGCGTCACCGCTCCGGGAGTGGGTGACACGCGGGTGGCGTGAGCCGCTGAATGCTCTGGCGTAATCTTGCCCGTCCGGGCGCGCGGCCTTCCGCAACCCTGAAATAGTGGTGATCCAGCCGGTGGTCCTGCCCGTCGGGGTGGGCGGCAGCTGGGGCGAGGGACGTTTGGGAGTACGTGGGGCCTGGTCCTGCCCGTCGGCGTGGGAGGCAGCTGGGGCGGGGGACGTTCGGGAGTACGTGGGGGCCTGGTCCTGCCCATCCGCGCCCGTGGGCGCTGTGCGTGGCGCGTTCCCCTCCGACCCCGACCTGGCGGGAACCTTCGAAAACCCTAGGAACAGGACTGAAGTGGGAGGCAACCGGTGCGCTCGCGCACTAACATAGAAACGATGGGGCTAAAGCCCCGGCACTTTCCACATGTTAGGAGACACCACATGAGTGAACCCCGTATCGTCACCGTAACCGGCGCCGCTGGCAACATCGGCTACGCCCTGCTGTTCCGTATCGCCTCCGGCCAAGTATTCGGCCCCGACGTGCCCGTAAAACTCCACCTGCTGGAAATCCCGCAAGCAGTTAAGGCCGCTGAAGGCACCGCCATGGAGCTGGACGACTGCGCCTTCCCGCTCCTCAAAGGCGTGGAAATCTTCGACGACGCCACCAAGGCCTTCCAAGGCACCAACGCTGCCTTCCTGGTGGGCGCCCGCCCCCGCACGAAGGGCATGGAACGCGCCGACCTGCTGGAAGCCAACGGCGGTATTTTCGGTCCCCAGGGTAAGGCCATCAACGACGGCGCTGCCGACGACGTACGCGTCCTCGTGGTAGGCAACCCCGCCAACACCAACGCCCTGATCGCCGCAGCTGCTGCCCCCGACGTACCGGCCGAGCGTTTCACCGCGATGATGCGTCTGGACCACAACCGCGCCATGTCGCAGCTGGCTCACAAGACCGGCAAGGACGTTACCGAAATCAAGAACATGCTGGTGTGGGGTAACCACTCCGCCGACCAGCACCCGGACGTTTCCTACGCCACCGTGGCTGGCACCCCCGCCAGCGAACTGGTGGAGAAGGAATGGCTTGACTCCTACTTCGTACCCACCGTCGCCAAGCGTGGTGCCGCCATCATTGAAGCCCGTGGAGCTTCCTCCGCTGCTTCCGCCGCTGGCGCTGCCATCGACCACATGCGTGACTGGGTGCAGGGCACCCCGGCTGACTCCTGGGTCACCGCCGGTATTCCCTCCGACGGCTCCTACGGGGTTCCCGAAGGCCTGGTCTTCGGCTTCCCCTGCACCAGCGAGAACGGCGAATGGAAGATCGTGCAGGGCCTGGAAGTGTCCGCCGATTCTCAAGCCGGGATCGACCGCAACGTTGCCGCCCTGGAAGAAGAACGCAGCGCCGTGCGCGAACTCGGTTTCGTGAAGTAGACACTGGGACGTGACCACTGGTAAGTAACCAAGCCGGTTCACTGCCAGATTGACGAGGGCGGGGCGCCCCTAACCGGGTGCTCCGCCCTCGCCCTATGCCACCAGGTCGACACTCGGACGGTTCCCTGCCGATGCCTGATTCCGGCGAACCGTCCGAGCCGATCGTCCCACAGCACGGGGCACGATATTCCGCCCGCTCACGCCCGCCGCCCGCTCACCCCCGCCGCTCGTTTTTGCTGACGCCGGTTCGCTGCCGCAGTCAGATTCCAGCCGGCCGCCCGATTCCAAGCGGCCGACCGCCCTCGCCAACCCGAACGACCCACATGCCCACTGCCGCGAACCCCGAAACTGCCGTGACCGTCCTCGCCCAAAGTGGTGACGGAGGCTTCGAATGCCACCGCATTCGAAGCCCTCACGCAAGCCACCAACGGATGACTACTAGCCGCCTGGGATGGTCGCCCGGGAGGCTGCGCCGACGCGCCCAACCCCAACTCCATCGTCCAGCGCATCTCCAAAGACGCGGGCCACACCTGGCAACCACTGCAAGTGATCGCAGCTGGCAATCCCGGCCCCGAAAAATGGGGATACTCCGACCCGTCTTACGTAATCGACAGGGAAACCGGGATCGTGTTTTTGTTTTGCGTCAAATCCTTCGACGCGGGGTTCTTCCACTCCCAAGCCGGCACCGACCCGCAGGCGAAAAATGTGCTCCACGCCGTGGTCATGCACTCGGATGACCACGGGCAAACCTGGTCAAACCCGCGCGACATTACCGTTGACATCACCGCAGACCCCACCACCTGGGCCAGCCGGTTCGCCACCTCCGGCGAAGGGATCCAGCTGCGCTACGGCACCCTCCGAGGCCGGCTGCTACAGCAATACGCGGTGCGCATCGGAGCTGAAACCAAAGCCCTCACCGTTTACTGCGACGACCACGGGCAAACCTGGCAAGCGGGGGAGCCCTTCGGTGAAAACATGGACGAAAATAAGGTGGTGGAGTTATCCGATGGCACCGTGATGGTGAACTCGCGCTCCTCCAAACCGGGGGAAACCTACCGCAAAGTCGCCTACTCCCACGACGGTGGCTACACCTACGAGCCCGCTAAAGCCGTGCCCGAGCTGGTGGACCCGCGCAACAACGCCACCCTCATCCGTGCCTACCCGAACGCGCCCGAGGGAAGTGCGGACGCGAAAATACTGCTGTTTGCCAATACCTTCTCCACTGAACGTCGCAACGGCACCGTGCACATTTCCTACGACGACGGGCACACCTGGGCGCGCCGCCGCACTTTCCACCCAGGTGAAATGCAGTACTGCACTCTCACCGCACTGGACACGCCCGGCGAATACGCGCTGGCGTACGAAGCGCCGCTTAGCTCCATCGTGTATCGGCAGATTTCGCGAGAATGGATTGAAAATAACGAGGACGTGGCGTAAAGTTTGCCCCGCCCACTGCCTCGAAGCCAACGGGGAAGACGTGCACGGGCGCGGCCAGCTGAGTCCCGGCCGGTTCACCTAGCCGACGGGGAAGACGCGCACGGGTGCGGCCAGCTGAGGCTTGTCATTTGTCCTAGCCAACGGGGGAGAAATCCCTTCGCTACCGGTATAGACAATTGGCACGTAAAACCAGGCCGACCGTCCTCGGGAAAAATGTGAAAACCTGTGCGGTTATCAAATTGAAACCTGGGAAACTGTTTTATACGCCCAAAACACTTCCCTATTGGAGGGGAACAGGTCATGATGGAAACCGGGACTACTGGTCTATACAAGTCCTGAGTCGAAACAAAGACGTTGTCCAACAAGGAGTGACCCTATGCGTCGAATTACAGCACTCGCGGGTGTAGCCGCAATCTCACTAACACTGGCCGCCTGCGGCGGAAACACCGGCGGCAGCACAGGCACCGAAACCGGCGGAGCCAACCCCTGGGAAGGTGACGCCTCACAAGTTGACGTCATGACCTGGTGGGAAGCCGGCTCGGAAAAACTCGGCCTCGAAGCCCTCGAAAAAGTTTTCCTAGAACAAAACCCCGACACCAAGTTCGTCAACGCCGCTGTCGCCGGTGGTGGAGGCTCCCAAGCCAAGCAAAAGCTCTCCGCTGACCTGGCAAACAAGAACGCCCCCGACACCTTCCAAGCTCACGCGGGTGCAGAACTAACCGACTACATCGACGCTGACCAAATCGTTGACATCTCCGGACTCTACGACGAACTCGACCTCAAGTCCGCCTTCCCGCAAACTCTCATCGACCGCCTCACCATGGACGGGGCAATCTACTCCATACCCTCCAACGTGCACCGCGCCAACGTGGTGTGGGCCAACCCCACCGTGCTGAAAGAAGCCGGCATTGACACCGCCAAACCGCCAGCCGACATCGACGCCTGGATCGCCGACATGGAGAAAATCAAGGCCGCCGGTAAGACCCCTATCACCGTGGGCATGGCCTGGACCCAGGTGCACCTGCTGGAAACCATCCTCATCGCTGACCTCGGCGCCGACGGCTACAACGGCCTGTTCGACGGCAGCACCAAGTGGGACTCCGCGGAAGTGAAGAAAGCCCTGGGGCACTTCGAAAAGATCATGTCCTTCACCGACAAGTCCCTCCACTCCGAGGACTGGGAACCGGCCATGAACCCCGTTATCGAAGGTAAAGCTGCCTACAACGTCATGGGTGACTGGGCGGTAGCCGCATTCGATTCCCAGCAGAAGAAAGCCGGTACCGACTACATCTACTTCCCGGTTCCCGGCACCGACGGCATCTTCGACTTCCTCGCTGACTCCTTCACCCTACCCAAGGACGCCACGCACCCCGGTGGCACCAAAGCTTGGCTGAGCACCATCTCGTCCAAGGAAGGCCAAATCGCCTTCAACAAGGTTAAGGGCTCCATCCCCGCCCGCTCTGACCTGAGCGACGCTGAAAAGGGTGAATTCTCCGAATACCAGCAAAACGCCATGGAATCCTTCGGTAAGGACACCATCGTTTCCTCCATCGCCCACGGCGCCGCCCTGCCGGTGAAGATTTCCAACGAAATCTCCGACGCGGTGAAGAAGTTCACCGAAACCGGAAGCGGCCTAGACGCCTTCCAAGCCGAACTCGTCAAAGCCACTGACTCAATCGGCAAATAAGTCCGTCCACAAGCAGTGACACGGCCTTAACCACGCAGTGAGGTGGCCGGGTATAACCCGGCCACCTCACTGACACGAAGGAGACACCATTGGCAACCACGGCAGACGAAGCGAAACCCCCCACCAGGGCGGCCAACACGCCACCCCCAACCAACGACACCAACAAGACTGCGACGGGAACGCCCTCGGCGAAGAAAAAACCCGCCAGCCCCCACCGCTCCGTTCGGTACTGGCTGAACAAGTACGGGCCGCCGCTGCTACTCATCGCCCCCTCCGTCATCTTGGTGGCAGTCTTCGTCTACGGGCTATTGGGGCACAACTTCTACCTCTCCATGCTGGATGCCCACACCGTCGCCAAAGCCACCGGCGCGAAACCCACCACCTTCGTCGGGTTCGAAAACTACGTGGAACTATTCGGCGACGAAGACTTCATCCACTCCCTCAAAAACCTCATCCTCTTAACCATCGCGTTCCTACTGGGTACCCTCATCCTGGGGTTCCTATGGGCGTGGATCTTGGAAAAACCCATCAAAGGTGAAGGGCTGTTCCGCTCCATTTTCCTGTTCCCCATGGCGGTGTCCTTCGTGGCATCCGGTGTGGTTTGGAAATGGCTGTTGAACTCCTCCGTGGGGGAGAGCGCCTCCGGGTTGAACCGCCTGCTGCAAATGGTGGGACTGGGGTTCTTACAAAACAGTTGGACGCAAAACGTCTCCACCGGTATCCTCGCCATCGCCGTGCCCGCCATCTGGCAGCTGTCCGGCTACGTCATGGCGCTGTTCCTAGCGGGGTTCCGTGGGATCCCCGACGAACTGCGTGAAGCAGCCCGCGTGGACGGTGCCTCCGAGTGGAAAATCTACCGGCACGTCATCTTCCCGCAACTGGCGCCAGTGGCCCTGTCTGCGGTGATCATCATCGGGCACATGTCGTTGAAGTCCTTCGACCTGATCATGTCGATCACTGACCAACGCACCTACTCCACTAAAGTGCCCGCCATCGACATGTACAACTTCATGACCAACGGTGACTACTCTATGTCGGCCGCGGTCGGGTCAATCCTGCTGATCATCGTGGCGGTGCTGGTCATTCCCTACTTGATTCACGACGCGAAGAGGAGGGACTGACATGACGACCGCGACTATTCCCACCCCCGGCGAAGGGGCAACTGAGATGAACAGCGGCGAGGACGCCCTCGTGCGTGGCAAAGGCACGCCGAAACCGCGGGCCCCCAAGCCGAAAGAATCCCTCGCGGTGCGATCCACCCCGGCCGGTAAAGCGGTGCGCTACGCGCTGCTGATCTTCTCCCTGGCGCTGGTGTTGATCCCCGTGTACGTGCTGTTCGTGACGTCCTTCAAGGGCACCGGTGACGCTGACCCGTCGCGCACCTGGTATTTGCCGACGGTGTGGCAAGTGTCGAACTGGACGAAAGCGTGGACCACCCTCAGCCCCGCGATCGTGCGCACCCTGATGATGGTGATCCCCGCGTCGATTATTTCCGCGATGCTGGGCTCGGCAAACGGGTTCGTACTGTCGCGCTGGCGCTTCCCCGGCGCCAACGTGGTGTTCACCCTGATCCTGTTCGGGATGTTCATTCCTTACCAGGCGGTGATGATCCCGTTGATGCGCATGATCCTCAGCCTGCAGGTACCCCAAGGTATTCCCGCGCTAATCCTGGCGCACGTGGTTTACGGTATCCCAATCACCACGTTGATTTTCCGTAACTATTACGAGTCCGTGCCGATGGAGCTGATCGAAGCTGCCCGCGTGGACGGGGCGGGGATGCTGCGCACCTACTTCCAAGTGGTGCTACCCATCTCCATTCCCAGCTTCGTGGTGGTGTTGATTTGGCAGTTCACGTCCGCGTGGAATGACTTCCTGTTCGCCTTGTTCTTCGGCGGAGGTAGCCAAAACGGCCCGGTCACGTTGGCGTTGAATAACTTGGCGCACGGGTCTATTTTGACCGACTACGGGGCTTCCATGGCGGGAGCGTTGATCGCTTCGGTACCAACCTTGTTGGTTTACATCCTGCTGGGGAAGTACTTCGTAGGTGGTTTGATGTCGGGGTCCGTGAAAGGGTAGCTCGGCAGTCACTTGCTGCTGGTGGGGCGAGGACGTGTGGTGCGTCCTCGCCCCACTGGCGTTGACAGCCGCCTACAGCTGGAAATGCGCGCTCACCTGGGCTGCGTCCACACACCTGCGCTGTTAACAGCCTCGTAGAGCTGGAAATGCGCGCTCACCTGGGCTGCGTCCTCGCCTCACTGGCATTCACGCGTTGGTGGTGGGCGCGAGGGTTCAAAGTGGAGTCGTGCGGCAAAGGTGGATAGCAGTTATGCACAACGCTGTCTTGTCCACAGCGAGGAATATGGAGTTGCGCGGGGATTTTCCATGTGCTCCACACTGAGAGCATGTACTCGCCGAAGCGGTTCCAAGAGGAACTAACTGACTGCGCGCAGCGTATCGACCAGCTGCGTACCTTCGGCGTGCCCGACCAGCTCAATGGCGAAGACCTGCTCACCGCCTTGCGTACCACGCTCTTAGCAGTGCGCAAACTTGAATCGCTCCAAACGGAACTGATTGACAAATCTGAAACTACACGTGCCGCCAGGAAACTGGGGGCCGCGACTTCAGACCTGGTTAGCCACACCATTGGAGTGTCTAAGAAAGAAGCCAACGGAATCGTGTTGCGAGCCGTCGACCGGGCGCAATATCCCCGCCTGGAAACCGCCTATGCGGAAGGCAAGCTGGGCGATCGGGCGATGCGACTAACGATGAAAGCCTTGAAATGGTTGAAAAAAGACTTGCCAGCGCAAACCTACCCGGAAGCTGAACAAAAGGCGGTGAAGCTGGGAACAGAACTGGTGGATGGGCCATTGGCACGTGCTCTAGAGGAACTGGTGAGTTCCTATCCGCAATCGCTGCCGCGCCTGGAGCGGGAGAAACAAGAGGTAGAGCAACAACGTGGGATCTTCTTCAGCGCCATCGCTGGAGGTTGGAGTCTAACTGGTCTGCTGCCAGAAACTGAAGGTAATATCGTGCGCCGTGCCCTGGGGATTGGGGCCCGCAAAGATCGAGCTCGGCGAATCAACCACAAACTCCCTGCGCTACCCGAGCCCGCCCGCGTGGCAGACGCCCTCGTCGACCTATGCCGTCGCCACTTGCCCACAGATGACGGGGAGGGTCAGTCCGCTGCCGCGGCAGGGCCAGTAGTTTCTGGGAAAGGTGTCGCTGTCGACCGGCGCACGCTGAATAAGCAGAAAGTGGACCATGGCAAGGTTGACAGGATCGAGGAGAGCGGGGCCAAGAAAGAAACCTCCAAGAGGGAAAGGGACGAAGGGAGAAGTCCCAAGACGGAAGGCAACGAGGGCGGAGGCGGCGTTGCATGGCACAGTGCTGTGCCTAGCGGAACGACCACTGAGAAAGCGCCCGCCCCTCCACCCGGACTTTCTGGTTTCAAGGAGCCCGGTTCCAACGAAGATAGTCAGAATCCGCAAACGTTATTTGCCGGCAGCGGAATAAGCATGCCTGTTGGCCAAGCAGATGGCTCTATGGAGTTAGGCCGCGACGCCCGCCTGGCGAGCTTAGCGCAGCGTTCGGCATTGCTGGAGCGCGACGGAGGCTGCATAGCTCCCAAGTGTGACGCTCTGCCAGAAACTTGCGAAATCCACCACATCAAACGGTGGGGACTTGGGGGTGGAACCAATCTGTCGAATCTGGTATTACTTTGCCCCCACCACCACTGGATGGCTGATCATCCTCAATCGGGCCTCGTGGTACCTACCACTGGTGACCTCGAAGATCGCCCCCGAGGCAGATACCACACGTTGGATAAGTTTGCGCGCGAAACATTGGTGACGCCGACAGTCGAGCAGGTGCCGTTGCAAATAGATGGAATGTCGCAGGCTTTGCTGCGAAAAAACAACCCGGCTATGAATCGAACCACCCGGCGCAACCGAGAGGAGCCGAGCGAAGACGCGCAGCCTCCGTAATAGCGGTGCAAACGCCGTCACTGCGGCGGGCGGAACGCCAAACCACCACGCTACGAGAAGCTACGGAGCCCTACAAGGACGATGGGTTGAGCCGAGATGGCGCCACACCGGCCCGCGTGGTAAAGGCTGCGCTTTAGAGTGTGCGCAAAGCCAGGAAAACTTCCGTATGTGCAGCTTGTGAAATTCTAAGCGCGCTGACACTGCCGCCAAATGGCCAAAAAACTGCGGCCGAGGGAGAAGTGCTCATGCGCCGGTAGGGTAACGTAAACCACTAGCTGGGCCCTCGCATGCCATTAGGTGATACAACTGCGTGCCCTTGTGCGGTAGGAACGTAAAGTCAAACCATGACTAGTTTCCCGCACAACTCACGCTTCGTCTTAACCCTGTCATGTCCGGACCGACCCGGCATCGTGTATGCGGTTACCGCGCTGATCGCAGGGAACGAAGGCAACATTATCCAGTCGCAACAGTTCGGCGACCCCGACACCGGGCTGTTCTTCATGCGCGTGGAACTAGACAGTCCCGCCGGTAGAGAACCCATTGACACGGGAATGGTGCAGTTCGCCGAAGAGTTCGACGCTAACTGGCATCTGGAAGAAGCCGGCCACCGGATGCGCACCATCATCATGGCGTCCAAAGAAGCGCACTGCCTATCCGACTTGCTGTACCGGCAACGGTACCTGGACCTCAACATCGACGTGGTCGCAGTAGTTGCTAACCACCCTGACCTGGCGCCCGTCGCCCAATTCTATTCAGTGCCCTTCCTATGCATCCCAGTCACGCCGGAAAGTAAAGCGGAAGCAGAAAAAGAACTCCTCAATCTGGTGCGCGCTGAAAATGTTGAACTGGTGGTCCTTGCTCGCTACATGCAGATCCTCTCAGACGAACTGTGTCGCGAACTAGCTGGGAACGTGATCAACATTCACCATTCCTTCCTGCCATCTTTTAAAGGCGCCCGCCCCTATCAGCAGGCGCATGACCGTGGCGTGAAACTCATCGGTGCCACCGCCCACTACGTCACCGCCGAACTTGACGAAGGCCCCATTATCGAGCAAGACGTCACCCGCGTAACGCACCGCGAATCCACCCGCGATCTGGTGGCCCTTGGCCAGGACGTGGAACGGCGAGTCCTAGCCCAAGCTGTCACCTGGCATTGTGAACGCCGAGTCCTACTCAACGGTCACCGCACCGTGGTGTTTAGCTGATCTACTAACGGGTGGGTGCCAGCGGCTTGCTACGCTGCAACCGCCTAGTGGTGTTTAGCTGATCTACTAACGGGTGGGTGCCAGCGGCTTGCTACGCCGCACCCACCTAGTGGTGTTTAACTGAGCTGGTGGGGCAGGGTGCCAAGGGATCTAGCGTGCCTGACCAACTCGGTGGTAGTGGGCTGAACTGCTAGGGTCTGCGTAAGACGGTTGCGGCGCGCCGCGCCCAGTGGGCCTTGCTTAGCTGAACTGGAGGGGCTGGATGCTAGGGGCTGGACGCTAGCAGCTCGCTGCGCTGCACCCGCTTGGCGGTAGTCGGTTGAAATGTTAGGGTCGGGAAGCCGCGGCGTTAACGCGCCGCGCCCACATGGCGGTGTTCAGGTGCTGGGCGAGCCTTAAACCTGTCCGCTAGTTGCGGTATTCTGGCACTGTCGTGACTGGCGCCGAAGGTGGGACACCACCGGGGAGCGACACCGAAGATCCTAAGGCCGCTCGCCTGGGCCGCGGGATCACGCTACTGAACGACCATTTAGTAGTGCGGCGAAAACCATTAAATGGAGGATCTCCCACATGACATCATCGCAAATGACCCCGCTGGCAGAGTTCGACCCAGAGATCGCAGCCGTCCTCGACGCTGAACTAGACCGGCAGCGCTCCACCCTGGAGATGATCGCATCCGAAAACTTCGTGCCCCTGTCGGTACTACAAGCACAAGGATCCGTGCTCACCAACAAATACGCCGAAGGGTACCCCGGGCGCCGCTACTACGGCGGATGCGAAGCGGTCGATATCGCTGAAAACCTGGCAATAGAACGCGCCAAAGAAGTATTCGCAGCGGCCTACGTCAACGTCCAACCCCACTCAGGATCGCAGGCAAACGCCGCCGTGCTGACCGCCCTCGCCAAACCCGGCGACACCATTTTGGGACTATCCTTGGCACACGGCGGGCACCTCACCCACGGGATGAAAATCAACTTCTCCGGACGCCTCTACAACGCGGTGTCCTACCAGGTGAACCCCGACACCATGATGATTGACATGGACGACGTGGCGCGCGCAGCTCGCGAACACAAACCCACCGTCATTATCGCCGGCTGGTCCGCCTACCCGCGGGTCCTGGACTTCCAAGCATTCCGTGAAATCGCCGACGAAGTGGGAGCGAAACTGTGGGTAGACATGGCACACTTCGCCGGCCTCGTTGCCGCTGGAATCCACCCCAACCCAGTGCCCTACGCTGACGTAGTTTCTACTACCGTGCACAAAACCATCGGTGGTCCACGCTCCGGCATGATCTTGTCACGCGATGAGGAACTGGGGAAGGAAATCAACTCCGCCGTGTTCCCCGGTGAACAAGGTGGCCCACTAATGCACGTCATCGCGGCTAAAGCCGTCGCCATGAAAGTGGCCGGAACCGCAGAGTTCGCCGAACGTCAGCAACGCACCGTCGAAGGTGCGAAACTGCTCGCCGAACGCCTGGTGCAGCCAGACGTGGAAGCCGCCGGCATTCGCGTGCTCACCGGTGGCACCGACGTTCACCTGGTACTGATCGACCTACGCGAATCTGAACTCAACGGGCAAGACGGGGAGGACCTACTTCACCGCATCGGCATCACCGTGAACCGCAACGCGGTGCCGTTCGACCCGCGGCCCCCGCGAGTAACCTCCGGTCTGCGCATCGGCACCCCCGCTCTGGCCACCCGCGGTTTCACGGCGGAAGACTTCAAGGAAGTTGCCGACATTATCGCCACCGGACTGGTGCAAGGTGCCACCGGCGGGTTGGACAGTGTTGACGAGGACGGGCTGCGTGCTCGCGTGCGGATCCTAACCGACAAGCACCCCCTCTACCTTGGGTTGGAACAACGATGAGGGCACCGTGGCCCGGGGAAGCCAAGATCCTCGACGGGAAAGCCTGCGCGGAACAAATAAAAACCGAACTGCGTCAGCGCGTGGAGGCGCTGAAAGAGCGCGGTGTTGAACCCGGACTCGGCACCATTTTGGTTGGTGACGACCCCGGATCGGTGGCTTACGTAGCTGGGAAACATCGCGACTGCGAACAGGTGGGACTTCACTCCCTACGTGCCGACCTGCCTGGTGACGCCAGTGAAGAGCAGATCATCGAGGCGGTGGAAGCCTTCAACCAGGATCCCGCGTGCACTGGGTTTATTGTGCAGCTGCCTCTTCCGAAGGGAGTGGACACTAACCGCGTGCTCGAGCTGATAGATCCTGGCAAGGACGCCGACGGGCTACACCCCACGAACCTGGGACGCCTGGTGCTGCGCGTGGGGGAAGAAATAACCTCACCCCTGCCGTGTACGCCGCGGGCCGTGATTGAGTTGATCGAACGAAATGGTATCGACCTGGCTGGCAAGGACGTGTGCGTGGTGGGTCGTGGTACCACCGTTGGGCGTTCCATTGGACTGCTGCTGACCCGCAAGGACGTGAATGCCACCGTCACGCTGTGCCACACCGGTACCGTTGACTTGGCGCAAAAGGTCCGTCGCGCTGATGTAGTGGTAGCCGCTACCGGTGCAGCCGGGGTCATTAGCGCTGACATGGTTAAGCCTGGTGCGATCGTCCTCGACGTGGGAGTCACTCGCGTGGTTGACGAGGACGGTCGTGCGCGCCTGCAAGGGGACGTGGCGGCCGGCGTGGACGAAGTGGCAGCGCACCTATCGCCCAACCCCGGAGGTGTGGGACCCATGACAAGGGCCCTGCTCCTAGCTAACGTAGTCGAAGCGGCCGAACGTAAAGCTGCGCAAGGCTGACCGGGGTCGGCGCGCGTGAGTGCGCGCCACTGACATCTGAAATCTTCTCTGGCGTGAAAAGCTGGGGCGCTGCTGCGAGCTTGGCAGGATGCGTAAGGGCGATCGGGGTTGGCGGGCGCGTCACGCGATGAATTGACGTCACTGGACCCAAGTAGAACTTGAAGCGCTATCAGGCTCTGGCGGGTGCAGATTGCCGCGGCTGCGTTAGCTGGCTGGAAGGCAGCTTGCTGACAAGGTTAAGCGGGTAGTGCGTCACCACCAACTGCCATTTCGCTACGACATGAAAGTTCACCCAGTGGGGTCAACCGCGAGGTTGGCCCCACTCAGCTATGCCGGGTTAGCTCAGCTGTGAATGACAAAACCAAGGGGATGCGCACGGCTGCGGCGCTGGCCTCGCGAAGCAGACTAAAGTTATAGGCCATTTCGTGTTGCTTCTAGGGCGGGTGTTGCCTGATGTGGCGGGGAAAAATCGTAGTTTAAGTTGGTTTGGGTCGGCTTGTTGGGCGGCCAAAATGTGTTGCTCTTAGGCGCTGTTTTGCTTGGCATGGCGGGGAAAGACGTGGTTTAAGTTTGTTCGCTGGCGGTTTGCTATAGGCCATTTCGTGTTGCTCCCGGGCGGGATTTTCCTTGGGTTTCCAACGGAATTAGCGTGTTGGCGTTGGTCTCACTCACTGTCATTTCGCGCCGAAGAAGGGATGCCTCATATGCTATCAGCCCGTGACTAAACAGGGTTTCACCTCAGCGGGTAAGCAGCGCCGCCGTGATTGACATCCGTAATGGAGGCAGCGGCGTGGGCAGAGCGCAACAACGCATTAGTCTCCTTGGCGCCAGTACGCTTGCGCAGGTCTTATCTAGTCGCGCAAAGACCCATTGAAAATCTTAGTTTGGGTGGCATCAGGGTGGTTTCGACGCGGATAGCAAGCATTGACGTCAAGTGTTTGACTGTATTAAGCTAGTAATACAAGGAGGTGGGGATGGAATTCGACAATAACCAGCCATTGTGGACTCAACTGGTTGACGAATTTAGCCGCCGTATCGCCTCTGGCGAATGGGAACCGGGGGAGGGGATCGACTCTGTGCGCGCCCTCGCCCTCGACCTCGGAGTAAATCCGAACACCGTGCAAAAAGCCCTCGCCGAATTAGAGCGACGAGGGCTTGCCTTCCCAGAGCGAACTGCCGGCCGGTTCGTAACCACCAACGCTGAGCGTATTAACGACCTCAAACGTGAGTACGCTACGCGCGCAACCATAGGTTTCATCCACCAGATTCGCGGTCTCGGGATGACACCAGAACAAGCACAGGACCTGCTAGAAAAGCACTGGTCAGACACAGATAAGGATAGCAATGAGTAGCAATCAGCACACTGCAGCAGCTATCGAAGTGCGTGGACTGACGAAATTCTACGTCGACAACCCCGCGCTACGGAACGTAAATCTGCAACTGGCACCCGGCCAAATCGTCGGCCTGGTCGGAGCCAACGGGTGTGGGAAAACCACCCTATTGAAGATCCTGGCAGGCGTCATCGCCGAATACGACGGTAAAGTGCGCATGCTTGGAAATCGTCCCGGAATTGAAAGCAAGCGCCAAGTCTCCTTCCTGCCCGACGCTGAGCTAGTGCCCCGGCGAATGCGCGTACAAAGTGCCATGGATGCCTATGCTGACTTCTTCGCCGACTTCGACAAAGAAAAATGCCGGCAAATGGTCGAATCGATGGGGCTAAATCCAAAAATGCGTGGCAGCGAGATGTCTAAAGGTATGCGAGAAAAGCTCCGCCTCGCCCTCGTGATGAGTCGCAACGCGGAAATCTACTTACTGGACGAACCAATGGGAGGGATCGACCCGGCCTCGCGCGAAGCCATCTTGCACACCATTATTGGCAACTATCGCGAAGAATCACTGGTGGTGGTCTCCACCCACCAAGTCAGTGACGTGGAACAGATACTCGATCGCGCCCTCATCATGAAAACCGGTGAAATAATCACCAACCTTTCACTGGACGAACTGCGCGAAGAGTACGGATTTGGTTTGGACCAATACCTAAGGCGGGTGTACTGATGTTTTGGAAACTGCTGCGTTATGAAGTGAAGACCAGCGCGTGGGAACTGGTGATGATAGAAGGGGTGGCGCTGTTGGTGTATCTCACCGTGCTGCTGCCCATGCTGCTAGATAACCCCATCGTCACCATGATCTGTGCCGGATTCGCCCAACTCGTCGCCGGGCTGGGAGCAGTGATCGTGGTGATCTGGCTACTGGTCAACTACTACCGCACTGTCTACGGGCAAACCGGGTACTTCACCGCCTCGTTGCCGGCCCACGGAAGCGCCATTTGGGGTGCAAAAATCCTGTGGGCCAGCGTTTTGAGCGCACTCGCGCTGCTGATCAGTTCCATGCAAAATGGCCTCGTCAAAATGCTGGCAATGGGTCAGAGCTTCGGTGATTTTATGGAAGGCCAGTTCAACTGGAAACTATGGGCGCTGATCGCAGTAGCTGGCCTCTACTCCATGGTCCTGGGAGCCTTTGTGATTACGCTGGCTCGCACCGGATGGATGAATCGCTTCAATCCTGGAGTGGCTTTAGCCCTGGCAGTGGTGGGGGTGTGGATGGTTTCCCAGGTGGCCAACATCTTAGGGACGCTTACAGTGCCGCTGTCAATGAAAATTTCCTCAGCTCAAGGCAGTGGTCCCTCAGGGATCGAAGGAATCTACTTCCAATACACCTCCCTCAGTGACGTCATCGGCCAGGCCATGCAACAAGCCGATGCGGACGGACAAACCATCTCAATCATGTTCCCTGCTGGATCGCTGGTGGCTGGAGCGCTCCTGCTGGTGTGCTTCGCCGCCCTTAGCGCCTGGTTCCTGGAGCGGCGATACACGCTGGTGTCATAGTTTGCTCTGGGGATTACCCGAAACTGGGGTGCGCCAGACGTGAATGTCTGGTGCGCCCCAATTCTCGTCAAGAGAGGTTCGGTGGCGACTTCGGGGAGAGTTCGGCGGGTGGGCCGTAGTCGAAATGCGTGCCGGCTTTAGTGGGCCCCGGCCCAAATGAGCGCCCATGCCCGGCTTTAGTGGATCACCGATAGGAAGGTGGCGGTTGGACCGTCCTTGGAAAACTAAGTCATGGGTAGCTGTGGACGCCCTGTGACTAGGATCCTAGCATCCTATTGTGGCTTCGAAACAACAGTTCAATGTTTATTTGGATCCAGTGTTGATCCGGCAGGTTAAGCATCATGCTATCGATGCGGGAATGTCGCTGTCGGACTTGGTGGCCCAGGCTCTGACGCAGTATTTGGAAAACCCCACAGGGAAGGTTGAGAAATGACCCCACAGATTGTCGTATGCCCTTACCGTTTCACTTCCCAAGCTGCGCGAGTTGCAGACTTTTACAAACTGATTGGTTTGGAAGAAGTACGCCGTAGCGGCAGTGGGTACACCGTGCTGCGTGGCGCAGCAGGCTACCTAGCGATACATCCGACCGCTTCGGCCAGGGTCGGGAAAGCCACTGAAACACACCTGTCATTTATGGTCCCAAGCGTGGAGAAGTACCTGGCGCAACTGCCTGAAAATGTTGTGAACCTGGTGTGGTGGGACGAAGCATGGGGGCAGGCAGCCGGCATTGTCGATCCTGCGGGAGGTGGGATCTGGATAAACGAATTGGAACATGACCTTTACGGCTACGAGGATCGGCTTGCGGAAGGCGCGGCACCTGCGCAGGAATATAGCGATAATGGCGAGGGCGCAGAAGCGGTCGATAAGGAAACTGCCGGTTCACACTCGGCTGGTGAAGCTGGTCTGTCTAAAGCTGGAGGAAGATTGGGTGAGTCAGTTGCGGTAGAAGTAGTGATGGTGCGTTACAGCTACGATTTCGACGCAGATCGGAACTTCTTCGCTAAGTTAGGTTTCCAAAGCGCGGCGGGAGCGTGCCCGGAGTGGGAACAAATGTCTGCTTCAAAGCAGTCCGGGTGGATCGGGCTACACTACCCGAACGCCGGCCAACAAACTGTGCGCAAGGATGACAACAACCCCGTTGGTGACTTCGTTCCACTGGTGTCACTGAGCCTGCAGACCACTGAAGACCTCCAACAGTTAGCCGACCGCCTCAGCGAACACGGCTATCCAGCGCAAGTGGTGACTGACGCGGCCGCCACCAAAGTGCACGTGACCGACCCCGATGGCGCCGCCCTCGAGATCCACCCGGTCCTCTAAGTTGGGTAGCAATAGGCCTGTCCTCAAAGTTTGGTAGCAACAGGCCGGAAAGTAACCACAGGGTGCGGCGACGCTCGGTGTCACTGGTCACACTGACTGCCGTCTACGTGGGGTTCCGTAACAGGCTTTCGCAGGCAACAGCAGTACATGGGTAACTAGAGTACTCCGAGCCGGGTGGCCGCCTGAGCCCTCACGCTGGTCGGCAGTAGCAGTAATCTTAGCGAGCTTAGTTGGCGTCCCACACGGTGCCGACGTTTGCCGCTTCGGCAGCTTTCACAATGGCGAGGGCGGTCCACAGGTCCTGCGTGCCAACGCCGACGGTTTCGTAAACGAACACTTCGTCCTCGTGCGTACGGCCAGGCTTTTCGCCAGCAATAATCTGCCCGATTTCGGTGTCCAAATCAGCGCGGTCAATTAGCCCTTCTTCCAACGGGATAATCAGGTCGCCACTTTCTTCCACACACGCTTCCACCTGGTCGCACACGATCCGGTCCGCCAACTCAACCACGTCGGCACCGCACTCTTGCATGTGCGGCTGGTAGGAGCCAACGCAGGAAACCACGCAGCCGGGCTTGATGTTGCGTGCAGAAATGACCGGCTGGTGTGAAGACGTCACCAGGATGATCGCGTCCGCATCCTTAGCGGCTTCATCGGCAGCGCTCATCGTCACCAGCTCGCCGGTGAAGCCACTGGCAGTGAACGGCTCCCACGTCTTAAGCTTGTGCGCAAAATCGCGAGCCAGAACCTCATCGGGATTAACGATCCGCACTTCCTCCAGCTGCGGCAGGGCCGTGACCATCGCAAGCACCTGCGTGAAAGCTTGACCGCCGGTACCGACCACCACGCCAATGCGGGCATCCTCGCGCGCCAGATACTGCAGCGCCACCCCCGAAGATGCTCCGGTGCGGATCTTCGTGACCGTATCCCCATCTAACAGAGCCGTCACCGCGCCGCTATCACCATCGACGAGGACGGTGGTGGCGGGAGCCGTGGGAAGGTCACGCTTAGCATTGTCCGGATACAGGCCAATAGTTTTAACAGCCCCGGCGTTCACTGACTCGCTGTAGGCGGGCATGACCAGCAGAGTGCGGCGGTCATCGACATTTATGCGCGTGCGCAGCGGCAAAATAGCTTCATCGTTGCTGGTTGCGGCGAACGCTTTCGCCACGTCCGCCAAAGCGTCTTTCATTGAGTAGACGCTCCAAATTTCGGCCCCGGTTAACAAACGCACAGTCTTTTCCTTTCCTGGTATCTGGTTTCATTGAAGCAGTTTCGGGCCCGGGTGGCATCCGGTGTCCGCCGCGAGGTAAAGATTGGCGGATGGGGGGGTGCCCCTATGTTGTTTGTCAAGTGGTTAGGCGGCTTGTTTGATGGGTTGGGGTTGGTAGGTGGTGTGGTCTCTTAGCATTGCGTAGATGACGGTTGTTCTGCGGTGGGCCAGGGCGGTGAGGGCTT
>JAEWEQ010000035.1 GCA_023389315.1 Actinomycetes bacterium
AGGTGCAAAACGTGTTGGCTGCGACCTTGCGGAACTGGAAGTCAAGGCCGGAGCACAGCATCATGGTGTCCATCGCAGGCTTACCCTCAGAACGAAAGAACGTATCCACCCCACCCTTAGAACTCACGTAGTTCCACCCCACAGGAGCCAGCTCAACGAACGACAGCGGGAGTGGGTCATTATCTCTATTCTTATCTTTGTAAGAGGTGGGCAAGTTCATGACCGGTGTAACTAGTAAAGCTAGCTGAAGCAGAATTGGGATCTGACTACGCATCCGTTGTGCCCCCTGCATCTAGAACCATCCAGCGATCCTCTGCCCACTTCAATACCACCGCGATTTTCAGATCGTATGCTTTTTCTTTTCCCAATCCGTCTTCGTCGGGAACATAATATTTGTACTCCGGAATCTGGACATTCATGAGAACGGCTAGATCACCATCCTTGCCATTCCCAGGAGGACCGTAGCCTTGCAGATCAAGCCCATTGGTGCGGTAGTTATCGGCCCACCCATGAATGCTAGCAACGTGCTTCACGTAGTCGATTTGGTGTTTGCAGTATTCACATTCGGGAAGGGAGATTTTCTCCATCTTCGACGTATCCCCCGTCGAAGCCTGATAACCCAGTAGCTCCACGAAATACTGCGCGGTAGCGATGGCACCGCCGTCGGTGTGCTGATACATGCCTTCCGGTTCTTCCGGTGTCGGATGTGGATAGGGCGTGGCCGGGGGTGGGGGAGCAGTCGGTGTCGGCGTGGCGCTCACCGAGACAGACGCGCTAGGCATAATGGTTTGCGCAGCAGCGTCACTATCGTCACTCGTACAGCCCGCTAGCATGAGCGAGCCAGCAAGCACCGCTAGGCCCAAAGCGGAAAGTCGTTTACGCACCATGGATCTCCTTCGACCAAGCGATTACTAACCTAAAAATACAAAAAAGAAAACCGCCTCGAAGCACCTTTAAAATAACTGTGGAAAAACGCAATCGTCACCTATCTCGAGTGGCGAACCGACCGTCCTCGACAATCGAGAGAGCTCCGGGGAGCTGGCTCCACCGCGATAGGCACCACAGTGCTGAGTTGGACTTACCCACCTGTTTGCGTTTAAACTCGTATTCGCACCCGGTCACGTAAAACCTGATCTCGTGCGTAGGGCAGTGGCGCAATTGGTAGCGCACCGGTCTCCAAAACCGGCGGTTGTGGGTTCGAGTCCCGCCTGCCCTGCTAGCAAGCAGCAAACATCGACGCCCGGCCAGCGTCGAATGACCCGGACAGGAGGCGCGAGATGACGCAAGACCCGCCGACCACGGCTCGTGACCGCGAAGCTGCGAAAATGAACATTTTCCAACGCATCATGCTGTTCATCCGCCAGGTCATCGCGGAAACCCGCAAAGCCAAATGGCCCAGCCGGGAAGAGTGGTACACCTACTTCCTCGTAGTGCTGGTATTCGTTGGCGCCGTGATGCTGTTCACTGGACTGCTGGACTTGCTCTTTGGGCAACTATCCGTGTGGATCTTCGGGTAGGCAAACCCCTGAAACTGCGCTATACTAAAGCCGTTCTCAACGACACACCCAGTCACCTGACTAGGGTGTGTTACTTTTTATCGCCCAGACCGTCCTCGGCAAACCTGGACGGAGCAACGTAAATAAGGAGGCAAACGTGGCAGACCACGACCTCACCAACGGCGAGGACGAAGCCACCCCGGCAACCGAAACCGACCAAGTCGAAACGCCGCAGGAAGAACTCGCCCCGGAAGCGCCGGCAGAAGACGCGACGGCGGAGGACGCCCCAGCGGAGGAAGAACTCGACCCGATCGAAGCCAAACGCCGCGAACTCGCCCGCCAAGACGGCGACTGGTACGTCATCCACTCCTACTCCGGCCACGAACGCCGCGTGAAAGCGAACCTGGAACAACGTATCCAAAGCCAAAACATGGAGGCCTACATCTACCAGGTGGAAGTCCCCATGGAAACCGTCACCGAGTTGAGCAAAGCCGGCAAGAAGAAAAAGGTCGACCGCGTCCGCATCCCCGGCTACGTCCTCGTGCGCATGGAAATGAACGAAATGTCCTGGCGCGTGGTGAAAGACACCCCCGCCGTCACCGGATTCGTCGGTGACGCGCGCGACCCAGTGCCGCTTTCCATTGACGAAGTTGTGAATATGCTCGCACCCAGCTGGCAAGCCGCCAGCGACAAAGCCGCCGACGAACCCACCATCGTCACCGCCCCGGCAGTCACGTTCGAGGTCGGCGAATCCGTCACCGTCACCGACGGGCCCTTCGAAAACATGCCCGCAACCGTGTCCGCGGTTGACAATGTGCAGCGCCGCTTGACGCTGTCCATCATGATTTTCGAACGCGAAACCCCGCTGGAACTGACCTTCGACCAGGTCGCCAAATCGTAGGCGGCGGTGACCTCGCGCACGCTATGTGGAAATAGAGGGCGCGAGGAAGTTAGAATAGTCGACTGTGCGCCGACCGAGTCGTTAATTGACGAGGGCGGTGCGCAGCCTGGGCGTGCCAACCGCGCGCCCGCAATCCGATCAAGTTAAAGGACCCAAGTTACATGGCACCCAAGAAAAAGGTTGTCGGCCTGATTAAGCTCCAGATTCAGGCTGGCGCTGCAAACCCGGCGCCTCCGGTTGGCCCCGCCCTGGGCCAGCACGGCGTCAACATCATGGAGTTCTGCAAGGCGTACAACGCGGCGACTGAATCCCAGCGCGGGAACATCATCCCCGTTGAGATCACCGTGTACGAAGACCGCTCCTTCACCTTCATTACCAAGACCCCTCCGGCCGCGGAAATGATCAAGAAGGCCGCTGGCGTTGCGAAAGGCTCCTCCACTCCGCACACCGACAAGGTCGGCAAGCTGACCCAGGACGCGCTGCGTGAGATCGCGGAAGCGAAGAAGGAAGACCTGAACGCTAACGACGTTGAAGCTGCGATGAAGATCATCGCCGGCACCGCCCGCTCCATGGGCATCACGGTCGAAGACTAATCGACTACGAAAGGGAGGCAACGTCCTCGGCAATAGGCTGAAGCGTTACTTCCCGTGGCAGGGCCAGAGCGGCCCGACTTACCACAACTGCAAGGAGAAGAAGCAGACATGGCAAAGCGCTCTAAGAACTACCGCGCGGCGATGGAAAAGATCCACGCTGGCGAGGTTTACGCACCGCTGCAGGCGATGCGTTTGGCTAAGGAAACCACCGTTACGAAGTTCGACGCCACCGTGGAAGTTATGTTCCGCCTCAGCGTCGACCCCCGTAAGGCCGACCAGATGGTACGTGGCACCGTTTCCCTGCCGCACGGAACTGGCAAGACCCAACGGGTCCTGGTCTTTGCTGTTGGCGACCGTGCGCAGCAGGCGATTGACGCTGGTGCTGACGAGGTCGGCGGCGACGAACTCATTGAGAAGGTCGCTGGCGGCTACACCGATTTCGACGTAGCTGTTGCTACCCCTGACCTGATGGGCAAGGTCGGTCGTCTGGGCCGCGTGCTTGGTCCTCGTGGCCTCATGCCGAACCCGAAGACCGGCACCGTCACCATGGACGTGGCTAAAGCCGTGAAGGAAATCAAGGGTGGTCGTATCGAGTTCCGTGTGGACAAGCACTCGAACCTGGCTTTCATCGTCGGTAAGACCAGCTTCACCGCTGAACAGTTGGTGGAGAACTACGCGGTCGTACTCGATGAAATCCTGCGCCTGAAGCCCGCCTCCGCGAAGGGTCGTTACATCAAGAAGGCCACCGTGTCCACCACCATGGGCCCCGGTATTCCGCTTGATGCTACCAAGACCCGCAACCTCACTTCCGAGGATGCATCCTAACTTTGCTTTCTGCCCGTCGGCGTTGGCGTGAGCAGCTGCCGTTAGCAGCGGCAGTTTCTGCCGAGGACGGGTAAGCAGGTTATTTTCAGACGGCGTCTCCCTTTTGGGAGGCGCCGTTTGGCGTTCCCGCCCTGGCGCTGGCTTTACCGCCGCCACTCTTTCGGCCGCCACTCTCTCGGCCGCCGCTCTTTCGGCCGCCGCTACCCCGCCTCGCTGCCCCCGGCTTTTCCCTCCCTGCTGCCACCGGCTTTTCCCTCCCTGCTGCCCTCGGCTTTTCCCTCCCCGCTGCCACCGGCTTTTCCCTCCCTGCTGCCCCCGGCTTTTCCCTCCCCGCTGCCAGCCCGGCTTCTCCCTACCTGCTGCCACCGTGAGCAGTTAGGCCAATTTCCTGACGAAATCTGGCCCAATACCTCACGGTCGCGGCAGGGGAAGGAAACCGCTGAGTCTTGCACCGGGATTTCTGAGAATTGGTTTCACGAGGACGGTCCTGCCCGTTTCGAAGCACCGACCGTCCTCGTCATGTAATGGTCTCGCAGCGTCCTAGTCGGCCCCTCGTCTCCACCGTGAGCAAAAACGCCAAGTTTGCGCCCAAAAGTGGCCTAATACCTCACGGTGGCGGCAGGGGGAGAGGGCGTGGGTGGCCTGATACCTCACGGTGGCGGCAGGGGGAGAGGTTGCGGGTGGCCTAATGCTTCACGGTGGCGGCAGCGAAAGTTGTGGCGGCAGGGAAAGTCAAGGCCCCAACCGTCCCACGCCACCGAAACCACCCCAACCTCGGCTACTGTCCTCGCGAAAATGAGGCAACACCCAACCGGCGCTCGGATGGAAACATCCGTAACATGGGAACCATGAGCTTACTGACTTGGAACGTGAAATCCGCGGCTGTGGGCATGGCAACGCACGTGTCGATCGCGCTGCCCGACGAAGGCCAGCCCCGCAAGACACTATTTTTGCTCCACGGCCTCACCGGAACGCATACGGACTGGCTGCTGCAGGGCAACGCGTACCGCCTGGCCAGCGACCGCAATATCGCAATCGTAATGCCAGATGGGCAGCGGTCGTTCTACCTTGACCAACCGCACTCGCTGCACTGGGAAACTTGGATAGCGAAGGAACTTCCCGAACTGCTCGAGCAATACACTAAGCTCCCCATGTCGCGTGAGGACCTCGCCGTCGCGGGACTGTCCATGGGTGGGTACGGCGCGATGCGCCTTGGACTGCGCCACCCCGATCGGTTCCACGCAGCGATATCGCTTTCGGGGACGCTGGATATCACGGAGAAGGCATTCCAGTCGCGGCATCCTGACCTGTTCGAAACCATGATCGGCACCTACGACGTTGTTAGCAGCGAGCACGATCTGTTGCGTTGGCTACGGGAGCGGCGTGAGCTTCCGCGGCTTTGGGCATGTTGCGGCGAGGACGATCGCCTCCTTGACCAGCACCATACCTTCGTGAAGACTGCCCAAGAATGTGGCCATGAGCTGACGCATTACACGGCGCCGGGCGAGCACACGTGGAAGTTCTGGAATGAGCATCTTCCCCACGCTCTGGACTGGTGGCTCGAAGCTTAGCCGCACTGCCTGCGGTAGGTCGCTCGGTCGGGCCGCGCATTAGTAAACTCCACCCACCCGCTCAGCCAGGGCCTAGCCATCTGGGCCCCTTGCCTTCCTTCACGAGGGCCGCAAGGCCAGATAACCGCTAGCTGGGAGTCCGCACGACAACCGGTACAGACTGGCTTGGAGGTTGTCGTAAGCGCACCGAGAGTTTCAGCAGTTGCTGTCGGGCGCGGCCGTTGAAGAAGTCCTTCCAAATGAAGCGAACAATGGTGGGGTACACGCGGCGAAGTTTTTCTTCCCGCTGCTTTTCGGCTTGCAATATGCGTGCCGTGTTTTCCTTGTATTTGTCCAGCCCATCGAACTCGACGGCGATACCGTGGGCGGGCCAAGCGAAGTCAGGCCATATGACCCCGTCTTCAGTAGTTACCAGCCATTGTTGCTTAGGCTCGGGCAGGCCGAGGTCCTGCATCAGTAAGCGCAACTTGCTTTCGCCCACGGATTCGCTCCACGGGGACAAGCGTTTGAGTAGGTTCAAGGCTTTACGCACCCCGCGTTTCCAGCGCCGGGTCTCCAAGATTACTTGCAGGGTCTCTTTGGCTCGGCTGAAGGCATCTTCACTGGCGGTGCGGTTAAGCGGGCTGGGTGAGAGCACGCGGTTGAGCGCTGCTTCCACAATCGGGATGGCTACTTCCGGCGCGTGGCGAGCGAGTAGCTCGGCGCACAGGTATTCCATTTTGAGTACTCGAATCCCGTGCTGTTCCACGACTGCGTCTTCGGGGATGGTGCGCGAACTTGGTTTGATGGTGACTTTGTCCTCGCCGCGCCCCCAGTGGCTGGTGTGACGGGAATGGTTTACGTTGGTTATCACTTCGATGAGGTCGCATTTTCCCATGATCGGTAGGCCCCACCAGTGTGCGGCGGCGATCCCATCGAGGATGGTTCCGTCTGGAGATCGTCGCATGGCGGCGCGGATACGGGCTCGGAATCGTTCTTCTTTTGCCTGCCAAGGTGCCTGGGCGTTGACCGGCTCCCACCAGGCGCCCCACAGTATTTGCGCGAGTTTGCGCCGGTTTCTCCCGCGCGGCGTGCGGCCGTAGTCCCGAGTTAGTAGTGGTGTCTTCATGCTTGCCACCCAACCAGGTTTCGTTCTACTACGTCCGCCGCGCCTGCTTAGTTTGGGGATTCCTCCTACCTGTGGATATCCAGCCACCGCCCTCCCCATCCGCCACCGTGAGCTATTGGGCCAGTTTTGACCTGGAAAGTGGCCTTTTACCTCACGGTCGTTCTTGGGGGTTGCGAGGACGGTCACCGGGGTGGGCGGCAGGGGTGCCTCGCCTGCCACCGTCCTCCCCATCCACCACCGTGAGCTATTGGGCCAGTTTTGACCTAGAAAGTGGCCTTTTACCTCACGGTCGTTTGCAGAGGGGGAGAGGGACGGGGAGGGTGAGCAACCACACGCTCTTGCCAGGCATCTAGCTTTGAACTCCGGTAACTGCAGGTGTTAAACTCGCACATAGCCAAAGACCGTCGGTCCCTCTTTGAGGAACAAATCCAGTCCGGAGCCCACGCAGGTGAAGATTCAAGCACTATGCTTGCCAACCCTTTCACTGCGCGTGGAAGGGGTTTTTATTACTCCCGCACCGTCCTCGGAAATGAATCAAAGATAGGTAATCGGCGGCGGATCACGGAAGGAGGGCCCATGGCACGGCCTGACAAGGAAGCGGCAGTTGCCGAGCTCGTGGAACGTTTCCGCAGCTCCAACGCTGTTGTGCTGACTGAATACCGCGGTCTCTCTGTTGCTCAGATGAAGGATCTTCGTCGCGCAATGGGAGAATCCGCTGAGTACTCCGTGGTGAAGAACACGCTCGCTGCGATCGCGGCAAAGGAAGTTGGCTACGACTTCCTGGCCGAAGATCTAACCGGACCCACTGCCATTGCATTTGTTAGTGGCGAGGTCGTGGACGCGGCGAAGGCTCTACGTGACTTCGCTAAGGAAAACCCCGCACTGGTACTCAAAGCCGGTGTGATGGAGGGCCAGAAGCTCTCCGAAGCTGATGTTAAGAAGCTCGCTGACTTGGAGTCCCGCGAGGTGCTGCTGGCCAAGACCGCTGGCGTCCTCAAGGCTGGAATGTCCAAGGCTGCGTTCGCTTTCGCTGCTCTGCCCACCAAGGCAGTGCGCACCATCGACGCCCTGCGCGAGAAGCAGGAACAGGCCGCGTAAGGCGGCACCGCAGAGTCGGCGAAGGGCCGGCACTGCTCCAAACAACCACTGCTTCCACAGCAGGAAAAATAGGAAGGAAGAGCCAACATGGCTAAGCTCACTGCTGAAGAGCTCATCGACGCTTTCAAGGAACTGACCCTCGTTGAACTGTCCGACTTCATCAAGAAGTTCGAGGAAGAATTCGACGTTGAAGCTGCTGCTCCGGTAGCTGCTGTTGCTGCTGCTCCGGCTGCTGGCGGCGACGCCCCGGCTGAAGAAGCTCAGACCGAGTTCGACGTTATCCTCGACTCCTTCGGCGACAAGAAGGTCCAGGTCATCAAGGCTGTTAAGGCCCTCACCGGCCAGGGCCTGAAGGAAGCCAAGGACTTGGTTGAGGGCGCCCCCTCCACCATCCTGACCGCTGTTTCCAAGGAAGACGCGGAGAAGGCTAAGGCTGACATCGAGGCTGCTGGCGGTTCCGTCACCCTCAAGTAAGCCCACGCAGCTGCGTGCTGCTAGCTGATTCGAAGACGGCGATCCCATTGCGGGGTCGCCGTTTTCGTGTCTCGGTCTCGGCCGCCACCGTGAACCATTAGGCCGTCTCCTCCGGCGGCCTTGAGGGTTTTATCCTTCCCCGTCCCCCGTCCCCCGTCCCCCGTTCCCCCGTTCCCCCGTTCCCCCATTCCCCCGTCCGCGACCGTGAGGGTTTTGTCCTTCCCCTTCCGCCACCGTGAGCCATTAGGCCGGTTTTTGCTCCGGATCTGGCCTTTTTGCTCACGGTCGCGGCGTGGGGGGCGGTGGATTGCTGGGTGGAAGGGCCTCACTGCCGGTCCCGCGGGACAAATACCTAGCCCGCCGCTGGGTACTAGAGATCAGATTTGCGAGGACGGTCGGCCCAGTTCCGGGGGAGCAAACGTCCTCGTAATCGGTCGATGCTCTGCCCACCGTGAGCTATTGGGCCAGTTTTCGTCCCGGATCTGGCCTTTTTGCTCACAGTCGTGGTGAAGGAGGTGGGGGAGAGCGGCGGGCAGGGGCCAACGCGCCCAGGGGTAGCGGGCTGAACAGCGCGCCGCCGTCGCCGCGCTCCGGGCTAGGGGAGAGCAGCCGTCCCGCCCGACACACCCGGCCGCCTTAGTTGCACCATGAACACACAAGTGGTAAGTGAGTTGTGCCATAAGCTCCCACGTGGTATAGGAATCGCGCAACCTTTCGGGCTATGCTTAATAGTTGCGTCTATTGTGTCCGAGGTGAACTGTGCCCACACGCCAGAAAGCGCTACGCGTGGGTCGGGACAGTATCAGTTAGGGGCCATGGATGCGGCGCGCGATGACTGATGACACGCAGGGAAGGACCCCCTTTGACTGCACAGAGTAACTCTGCCGCAAAGCACACTAAACCGCGCATCTCGTTCGCAAAACTGCGCGAACCGATGCAGGTGCCGAACCTTTTGAGTCTCCAGATCGAGAGCTTCGAATGGCTCTTGGGTACTGACCAGTGGCGCGAACGCGTGGCGAAAGCCAACGCGGAGGGCGCGAACCTGCTGCCCACCACCTCAGGCCTGGAAGACATTTTCGCTGAAATCTCTCCCATTGAGGACATCGGCCAAACCATGTCCCTCGCCTTCCGAGAGTTCCACTTCGAACCTCCCAAGTACTCCGTGGAAGAGTGCCGGGAGAAGGATAAGACCTACGAAGCTCCGCTGTATGTGCAGGCGGACTTTATGAACCACACCACCGGTGAGATCAAGTCTCAAACGGTGTTCCTCGGTGAGTTCCCGCTGATGACCGACCGCGGTACCTTCATCATTAACGGTACTGAACGTGTGGTGGTTTCCCAGTTGGTGCGCTCCCCGGGTGCGTACTTCGACGCCACCGCGGATAAGACCTCTGACCGCGTGATTTACTCCGCGAAGATCATTCCTTCTCGTGGCGCTTGGCTGGAGTTCGAGATCGATAAGCGTGACTCGGTGGGCGTGCGCGTGGACCGCAAGCGTAAGCAGCCGGTGACGCACTTCCTCAAGGCACTGGGCATGACTGAGTCCCAGTTGCGTAAGGAGTTCGCTGACTACCCGATTTTCCTGGAAATGCTGGAAAAGGATACCGTCCAGACCCAGGATGAGGCCCTCACCGACATTTACCGCAAGATCCGCCCCGGCGAACAAGTTTCGGTGGAAGCGGCTCGCAACCTGCTCGATAACTTCTACTTCAACGAGAAGCGTTACGACCTGGCGAAGGTTGGCCGCTACAAGCTGAATAAGAAATTGGGTGTCGAGGGCGATCTGTCCGAATCTGTCTTGCGCTTGGAAGACATTGTGGCGACGGTGAAATACCTGTTGGCCTTGCACAAGCGTGGCAACGCCGCCGGCCGTGCCCGTGACCTGGTGAAGTTCCCCGGTATGCGCAACGGCGAACCGGTGGAACTGCCGCTGGAAACGGACGACATCGACCACTTCGGTAACCGTCGTATCCGCGCGGTGGGTGAGCTCATCCAGGCGCAGGTACGTACCGGTATGGCGCGTATGGAACGCACCATCCGTGAGCGCATGACCACGCAGGACATTGAAGCGATCACCCCGACCTCGTTGATCAACATCCGCCCCGTGACGGCGGCGATCAAGGAGTTCTTCGGTACTTCGCAGTTGTCTCAGTTCATGGATCAGAACAACCCGTTGGCTGGTTTGACTCACAAGCGTCGCCTTTCCGCCCTCGGCCCCGGTGGTTTGTCCCGTGACCGCGCCGGCATGGAAGTGCGTGACGTGCACCCGTCTCACTACGGTCGTATGTGCCCGATTGAGACTCCGGAAGGCCCCAACATTGGTCTGATTGGTTCACTGGCAACCTTTGCGCGTATTAGCCCGTTCGGGTTCGTTGAGACCCCGTTCCGGGTGGTGCGTAACGGGAAGGTTACTAACGAACTGCATTACCTGACTGCCGATGAGGAAGATGGCCATCCGATTGCGCAGGCTTCTGCCGAACTTACCGAGGACGGTCACTTCGTCGAAGATCAAGTGTTGTGCCGTATTGCCGGGGAAGATCCCGCTCTCGTGCCGATCGAAGAAATTGACCTGATGGACGTTTCTGCCCGCCAGATGGTGTCGGTTGCAACGGCGATGATTCCGTTCTTGGAACACGACGACGCTAACCGCGCGCTGATGGGTGCGAACATGCAGCGTCAGGCAGTGCCTTTGCTGACCACCGAAGCACCATTGGTGGGAACCGGCATTGAGCGTCGTGCGGCGATGGATGCCGGTGAAATGGTGTTGGCCCGTAACGCTGGTGTGGTCACTGAAGTTTCTGCGGACTTGGTTACGGTGATGACCGACGCCGGCGGCACGGACTCCTACCGGCTGGAGAAGTTTGGGCGTTCGAACCCGGGTAACTGCACCAACCAGCGGGTTGTGGTTGACGAGGGCGATCGGGTAGAAGTTGGCGACTTGATTGCTGATGGCCCGGCCACCGACGGTGGGGAACTGGCTTTGGGTAAGAACCTGCTGGTTGCCTACATGTCGTGGGAAGGCTTGAACTTCGAGGACGCGATTATCTTGTCTCGCCGCGTGGTGGAGGAAGATGTTCTCACCTCTATTCACATTGAGGAATATGAGATTGCCGCGCGTGAAACCAAGCTTGGCTATGAGGAAATCACTCGTGACTTGCCGAACGTTTCGGAAGAAGCGTTAGCAGATCTGGATGAGCGTGGCATTGTGCGTATCGGCGCTGAGGTTGAAGCCGGTGACATCCTGGTGGGTAAGGTAACCCCGAAGGGTGAAACTGAGCTCACCAGTGAAGAACGCCTGTTGCGCGCGATCTTCGGTGAGAAGGCTCGAGAGGTGCGTGACACCTCCATGCGGGTACCCCACGGTGAATCCGGCATCGTAATTGGCGTGCGTGAAGCCAATGCCGATGAGGATGAACTGCAGCCAGGCGTGCAGCAGAAGGTTCGTGTTTATGTGGCGCAGCGGCGCAAAATCACCATTGGTGATAAGCTCGCGGGCCGTCACGGTAACAAGGGCGTGGTCTCTAAGGTGCTGCCGGTTGAGGATATGCCTTTCCTGGCTGATGGCACCCCGGTTGACATTATTTTGAACCCGATGGGTGTTCCCGGTCGTATGAACGTGGGGCAGGTGTTGGAGTGCCACTTGGGGTGGATTGCAGCCATGGGCTGGGATGTTTCCGAAGCGGTGAAGAATGGTGAGAACTGGGCCAAGTACATCCCTGAGGAAGGCTTGAAAGCGCCGGCTCGCACCAACGTTGCGACCCCGGTGTTCGATGGTGTGGAGCAGGACACTTTGCTGGGTTTGCTGCATAACACGCTGCCGAACCGTGACGGTGATCGTTTGATTGATGAAAACGGTAAGGCGCAGTTGTTCGATGGCCGCTCTGGTGAGCCGTTCCCGTACCCGATTGCGGTGGGCTACTCTTACATGCTCAAGCTCCACCACTTGGTGGATGATAAGATCCACGCGCGTTCCACTGGTCCGTACTCGATGATTACGCAGCAGCCGTTGGGTGGTAAGGCCCAGTTTGGTGGTCAGCGTTTCGGTGAGATGGAAGTGTGGGCGCTGGAAGCCTACGGCGCGGCTTACGCGTTGCAGGAGTTGCTGACCATCAAGTCGGACGATATGAAGGGCCGTGTGTCGGTGGTTAACTCCATCGTTAAGGGCGAGGACATTCCGGAAGCTGGTATTCCTGAGTCCTTCCGCGTGCTCATCTACGAAATGCGTTCGCTGTGTCTGAACGTTGAGGCGCTCGACGTGGAAGGCAACGCTATTGATTTAACGACCTCCCGTGACACCGGTCGTTCCGCTTCGGAGGAACTCGGTATCACGCTTGACGCGCGTCCTAACCACGGGGCGCAACTCGACGACATTTAGTCCGCCAACCCTCGGTCTTCCCGTTTTTCCGCTGACTTGGCTGCCCCGCGTTGGGGTGGTAGGTGGCCAGTGGGAGTGGGGTGACGAGGACGGGTGGTGACCTTCACCGGGTGCCCACCGTCCTCGCACACTGACTGAGGTTGGCGCCCTGGCTGCTCCAGCGGGCAGCTTGGGAGCCGGACCATCCGACGCTGGACCCGGTGTTAGACAGAAGGATTCATCTTGATCGACGCGAATACTTTCGACAAGTTGCATATCGGCCTTGCCACGGCTGACGACATCCGCCAGTGGAGTCACGGTGAGGTTAAGAAACCTGAGACCATTAATTACCGCACCCTGAAGCCGGAAAAGGAAGGCTTGTTCTGCGAGCGTATTTTCGGCCCCACTCGGGACTGGGAGTGTGGTTGTGGTAAGTACAAGCGGGTGCGCTATAAGGGCATCGTTTGTGAACGTTGTGGGGTTGAGGTGGCGCGCGCTGACGTGCGTCGTGAGCGCATGGGCCACATTGAGTTGGCCGCTCCCGTCACCCACATTTGGTACTTCAAGGGTGTTCCTTCCCGTTTGGGGTACTTGCTGGATTTGGCGCCGAAGGACCTGGAGAAGGTCATTTACTTCGCCGCTTACATGATCACGGACGTGGATGAGCAGGCCCGCGAGGACGATCTGCAGACTCTGCGTGCGGAGATTGAAGTTGAGCGCAAACGCCTGGAGGACCGTCGTGAGGCGGAGATTTCTCGCCTTACCCAGGAACTGGAAGAGCGTTTGGCGCAGATGGAAGCCAAGGGCAATAAGCAGGAGACTCGCGATAAGGAACGTCGCGCGGGTGAGCGAGAGATGACGCAGGTGCGTCGTTCTTTCGAGCAGCGCTTGGAGCGCCTGGAGAAGGTGTGGGATAAGTTCTTGAACCTGAAGGTCGGTGACCTGGAAGGTGATGAACTGATTTACCGTGAGCTCAATGCCCGCTACGGCATTTACTTCAAGGGCTCAATGGGGGCAGCAGCGATCCAGCGTCGTTTGCAGAACTTCGACCTGGAAGCGGAAGCAGAGAAACTGCGCGAGACCATTAATACCGGGACGGGGCAGCGTAAGACCCGCGCTTTGAAGCGCCTGAAAGTGGTTAACGCTTTCCTGTCTACCGATAACGTGCCTGAGGCGATGGTGCTTGACGCCATCCCGGTGATTCCGCCGGACTTGCGTCCCATGGTGCAGCTTGATGGTGGCCGTTTCGCTACTTCGGACCTCAATGACCTGTACCGCCGCGTGATTAACCGGAACAACCGCTTGAAGCGACTGTTGGAGCTCAACGCCCCGGAGATCATCGTCAATAACGAAAAGCGCATGCTGCAAGAGTCGGTGGACGCGCTGTTTGATAATGGTCGCCGAGGACGTCCGGTGGCGGGCCCGGGTAACCGCCCGTTGAAGTCGATTTCCGACATGCTCAAGGGCAAGCAGGGTCGTTTCCGTCAGAACCTGCTGGGTAAGCGCGTGGACTACTCCGGTCGTTCGGTGATCGTGGTGGGCCCGCAGTTGAAGCTGCACCAGTGTGGTCTGCCCAAGCAGATGGCTTTGGAACTGTTCAAGCCGTTTGTGATGAAGCGCCTGATTGAGAAGAAGTTCGCCCAGAACATCAAGTCCGCGCAGCGTAAGGTGGATCGGTCTCGTCCCGAGGTGTGGGACGTCCTCGATGAGGTCATCCGTGAACACCCGGTGCTGCTGAACCGTGCACCTACCTTGCACCGTTTGGGTATTCAGGCGTTTGAGCCGCAACTGATTGAGGGTAAGGCTATCCAGCTGCACCCGCTGGTTTGTGGCGCGTTCAATGCTGACTTCGACGGTGACCAGATGGCTGTGCACTTGCCGTTGGGTGCGGAAGCGCAGGCTGAGGCCCGCATTCTGATGCTGTCTTCGAACAACATTTTGAAGCCTTCCGATGGTCGCCCGGTGACCATGCCTTCGCAGGACATGATCATTGGTTTGTACCACTTGACGTCGGATCCGGATCCGCGCGTTCCGATTACGCGTAACGAGGACGGGGAGCCGGTTCTGCCGCGCTTCACTTCGGTGGCGGAAGCCATCATGGCGTTCGACTTGGGGCAGTTGCACCTGAACGCGCGCGCCATCATCCGTTTCGATGACCTGGTTCCGCCGGCCGATTGGGAAGCTCCCGAAGGTTGGTCGGAAGGGGATCCGGTGGAGCTGGAGACCTCTTTGGGCCGGGCGATCTTCAATGACCAGTTGCCGCGTGAATACCCGTATGTGGAAGCGGTTGTGGACAAGAAGAAACTGGGTAAGGTCGTGAACGACCTCGCCGAACTCTACCCGAAGGTCCTGGTCGCAGAGTCACTGGATGCGCTCAAGTCCGCTGGTTTCTACTGGTCAACTTGGTCGGGCATCACCATTGCTTTCACTGACATCGTTAGCCCCGCGAATAAGGGCGAGATTCTGGCCACTTACGAAGCGGCGGCGGCGAAGATTCAGCGTGACTACGAGATCGGGAAGATCACCGAGGATGAGCGCTACAACGGTTTGGTAGAGACCTGGACGGCAGCTACCCGCGAGGTCGCTGACACCATGGAGGACGCTTTCCCGGCGCGCAACACCCTGTACCAGATGGTGTCCTCCGGGGCGCGTGGTAACTGGGATCAGATCCGACAGGTTGCCGGTATGCGTGGCTTGGTGTCGGACCCGAAGCAGAAGCTGATTGAGCGTCCGATTAAGTCCAACTACCGTGAGGGCTTGTCCGTGCTGGAGTACTTCATTGCTACTCACGGCGCCCGTAAGGGGTTGGCGGACACTGCGTTGCGTACCGCTGACTCCGGGTACTTGACGCGGCGTCTAGTAGACGTGTCCCAGGACGTGATTGTGCACGAGGCGGACTGTGGCACTCGCCGCGGTCTGACCATGCCGATCGCAGAGTTGGATTCCGAGGGCGTGGCACAACGTTTGGATTCGGTGGAAACCACCGCTTATGCGCGTACCTTGGCGGCGGATGCCAAGGATGCTGAAGGCAACGTGGTTTTGGAAGCCGGCGAGGACGTGGGTGACGTAGCGATCGACAAGCTGGTGAAAGCCGGCATTACCTCGATCAAGGTCCGGTCGGTCCTTAACTGTGAGTCCGCGGTTGGCACCTGCGCGGCTTGCTATGGTCGTTCGTTGGCTACCGGTAAGCGCGTGGATATTGGCGAAGCGGTTGGTATTATCGCTGCCCAGTCCATTGGCGAGCCCGGTACCCAGCTGACGATGCGTACCTTCCACACCGGTGGTGCGGCTTCGGCTGCGGACATCACCCAGGGTCTGCCACGTGTGCAGGAACTATTCGAGGCGCGTACCCCCAAGGGTGAGGCGCTGATGGCGGAAGCCGCTGGCGTGGTGCATGTTGATGACACTGATCCGACGAACCGCAAGATCGTCATCACCCGTGATGACGGCGCTGCGGACCTGGTGATTGAGGTTTCTCGTCGCCAGGAACTGTTGGTTGAAGAAGGCCAGCACATCGGGGTTGGTACGAAGCTGACTGCGGGTCGTTTGGATCCGAAGAAGATGCTGCGTATTCGCAACAAGTCGGTGACCCAGTCACAGCTGGTTTCCGAAGTGCAGGAGGTGTACCGCTCCCAGGGTGTGGATATTCACTCCAAGCACATCGAGGTCATTGTGCGTCAGATGCTGCGCCGTGTGACCGTCCTCGACGATCCGGGCGACACTAACTTGCTGCCGGGCCAGCTGGTGGATGAGGTGGAGTTCAAGCGGGTAAACCGCGCCACCGTGGCCGAGGGTGGACGTCCCGCCGCGGGTCGTCCTGAGTTGATGGGTATCACCAAGGCTTCGCTGGCTACTGATTCGTGGCTGGCTGCAGCGTCCTTCCAGGAGACCACTAAGGTTTTGACCGAAGCAGCGATGAGCGGTAAGTCCGATCCGCTGATTGGTCTGAAGGAAAACGTCATCCTCGGTAAGTTGATCCCCGCTGGCACTGGGCTGCCGCGCTACAACAAGGTGCAGATCGAGCCTACGGCGGAGGCGATGGCCAATGCTGACTACGTGGAATCTGACTTCCACGTAGGTGAGGTCGATCAGGCCTTCTTAGCGTCACTGGATTCCATTGTCTTCGGAGCGGAGTTCAACGATGGGGGACTGCGCTAGTAGGTTCTCCAGTTCGGTGAGACTGAGCTAGTTCTGGTCTGGTCTTAGCCGAGCCTGTTCCTAGCAGCAGGGGCGGGGTCACGTAGGTGGCCCCGCCCTTTTGCCTGCGCCCTGCCCCTCTTTCCCCTGCCCCTCTTTCCCTGCCCCTCTTTCCCTGCCCCTCTCTTCTCCGCGACCGTGAGGTATTAGGC
>JAEWEQ010000014.1 GCA_023389315.1 Actinomycetes bacterium
GGGTGAGCAGCTCCGAATGCGCCAAGTAAAGGGCGCGGTTAACCCCAATGGCGTCGAGAGCTTCAAACAGCAGCTCCTCCATCAGGCCCGGGACCTGGCGGTCGGCGGCGCGGGTGCGCCACTGCTCCACCTGTTCTTTCAGGCGGATAATAAGGTCTTGGTATTCGTCCTCGGCCAACGCCAGCAACAGCGCGTCTTTAGTGGAGAAATTCGAGTAAAAAGCACCCCGACTGAACCCCGCACGTGAGCACACGTTATCCAGGGTGAACCCTTCTATGCCCTCGTAAATAATGATCTCGCGAGTGGCAGCGATGAGTTTATCTTGAGTGTCGAACCGACTGGACATGGATGGCGCTTTCGGACGGGGAAGCTGGTACTGAAATCATACCGCCGCTTTCACCCCGCACGGCGGGGAAGAACAGGCCGCACGTCCCCGGGCCGAAGCATACGAACCCATCGTGCCTTAACCTGGCAGCGGGATGGGCGCGTTAGAGTAGGACTTATGTCTGATATTCACGATTCCCAGTCCGAAGACGGAGCCGCCGCTGACGCTCCTGCCGCACCACCCGCCGCTGACATGTTCGCCGACTTGGCGGCCTTCGTCGCTGCCCCGCGACTTAGTTCCCTGGTGGCGCGGCGCGCCGAAGATGTCTACCCGCCTATGGTGGTGGCGGGCGTTACCCGCCTGAACCAAAAGGGCGACGCCTACACCACTGCCCTGGTGGAACTAGACCTGCAGGGTGAGGACCCCCTACCCCTAACCCGTTCGAAGAAGGGTGAGGCAATAGCGGCCATTGGTACGCGCGGGGAAGTGTACTTTTCCTCCACCCGCCCCGATGAGCACAGTGAAGAAGAGGTAGATACCGCCCTTTGGATGCTGCCCCGGCGGGGCGAGGCCCGAGTGGTGCTGCGCCGCCCCGGCGGCGTGAAACAGGTGGTGGCAGCCGGTGGGAAACTGTTCTGCAGCGGCCCTGCCCTACCCCACGCCGAGGGCGAAGACGCCAACCGGGAGCTGCATAAGGCGCGCAAGGACGCGGGTATCAGTGCAATCTTGCATGAGGATTTCCCGGTGCGCTTCTGGGACCACGACCTGGGCCCCACCCGCGAGTGCCTGTACTGGGCAGATGCTCCCACCCAGGATGGAACCGACCTGATGGAACTGCACGCCTTCGACCTTCCCGAGGGTAAACTGGCCGGTTTCGAAGTGGCTGCTGACGGCAGTTTCGTGCTGGTCACGATCTCGCGCGCCGACACCGGGTTGGATACCCGCAGCAGCGTGTACTACTTGGATTTGGACGGCCAGTGTCGCCCATTGGTGGACGTCACCACTGAGGTTGACCCGTTGCTCAGCATCGGGGCGGGCCCCATCAGCCCGGATGGGAAGCGGGCGTTCTTGTACGCCAGTACTGGTAACCGCCAGGGCCAGCCCCTCCAGTGCTGGGGTGAGGTGCTCGACATTGCTTCTGGGCAGCGCCAGCGCGTGGAGTTCGACGACTGGCCCCACGCCGTTACCTGGCTCGATGGGGAGCGTTTCGTGATGACGGCAGACCGGCGGGGCCGCGGTGGCCTGTATTTGGTGGCCGGCGGAGAAGTGAAACTGCTGGTGGAAGATGACTACGCTTACGCCGACGTGGCGGCCCTGGATGAGGACCGCGTGGTTGCCACCCGCGCCAGCATTGACCAGCCGGCAGCACCCGTCCTCGTGAATATGGATGGGCAAGTGGAGCAGCTGCAGGCGTTGGACGATCCCACGCCGGTGCCGGGGAAATTGGTGGAAGTCAGTGCGCACGGCGAGGACGGGACGGAAGTTCGCGCCTGGCTGTGCCTACCCCCGGACGCGCCGGAAGGTGGCGCCCCGCTGCTGACGTTTGCGCACGGCGGGCCGTGGGGGTCGTGGAACTCGTGGACCTGGCGGTGGAACCCGTGGCCGTTCGTGGCCCGCGGATACGCGGTGCTACTGCCCGACCCGGCGATCTCCACCGGTTACGGGCAAGCCATGATTGATCGCGGTAACGACGCCATTGGGGATGCTCCCTACACCGATATTTTGGCGCTGATTGACGCCGCGGTGGCGCGCGCTGACATTGATGGGGAGCGCACTGCTCTGCTGGGTGGTTCCTACGGTGGTTACATGGCGAACTGGATGGCCGGGCACACCGGGAAACGCTTTAAGTGCATCGTCACGCACGCTTCCCTGTGGGACGTTGACATGATGGGGCGCACCACCGACAATGCCACCTGGTTTGAGTGGATGTCTGCCAGCCAGGCGCACGAGTACTCCCCGCACCGGTTTGTGGGGGACATCCAAGTCCCGATGCTGGTGATCCACGGGGACCGTGACTACCGGGTGCCGATCTCCCAAGGGCACGCCCTGTGGCACGCGCTGCTGCGCGACTCCCAAGCCAAGGGCCATAAGTTCTTGTACTACCCGGACGAGAACCACTGGATTTTGAAACCGCAGAACTCGCGTATCTGGTACGAAACCGTCCTCGCGTTCGTGGACACTCACGTGCTGGGTAAGGACTTCGCCCGCCCGCGGGAGCTGGGGTAA
>JAEWEQ010000040.1 GCA_023389315.1 Actinomycetes bacterium
TCTATCCGCTACAGTCAGACTAACGAAACGGACACACGTGTCAGCTATGTGGGCGACACGGTGCGCCCGCTATCGGCGTCGCAAGTGCTATCCCTGTCGGTAGCGAACTGCGACGCTTTCCTAGCGGGGTTCCCGACAGAAAGTATTAGTCCATGATCTACTACCTGGCGCGCAGGTTAGCGAATTACGCTGTGCTGCTTTTCATCGCAGTTTCAATAGCGTACTTGGTTGCTTCCTCAACAATGGATCCGCGCACCTTGTTTGATCTGTCTGACCCAACACGAGACTGGGCAGCTATCGAACAGATGCTGGTTAAATACAACATCTCTCGCTCCGTCCCCATATTGGAGCGCTACCAGATTTGGCTTACCAAGATTGTGACTTCTTGGGACTGGGGTGTCACCCCGCAGGGTGAAGACGTGGGTGGCATTATCGCAATCCGCATTTGGGTGTCGTTGCGCCTAATCATTTTGGGTTCCATTATCGGCATGGTGGGAGGCGTTGCCCTGGGGGCTTGGACCGCGGCGCGTCAGTACAAGATGTCCGACCGGGTATTTTCCCTCTTGGCTCTGATTATTATCTCTACTCCGACCATCGTGCTCGCCACCTTGCTGCAGATCGGCGCCACCCGCTTCAACTTAGCTACCGGCACCGAATTTTTTGAGTTCATCGGTGAAACCGGGCGGCACGGGGACTATTTCGGGGCGGCCTTCTTTGACCGTTTGCAGCACTTATTGCTACCAACCATCTCCATGTCGCTAAATGGTATCGCCGCGTATTCGCGTTATCAGCGAAACATGATGCTCGATACTTTGGGGGCCGATTACGTGCGTACCGCCCGTGCCAAAGGGCTGGTTAAATCTGCTGCGGTGCGCCGCCACGCGTTGCGCACCTCCTTGGTACCCATGGCCACTATGTTCGCTTTCGCCGTTGCCGGCCTGTTCCTGGGCGCTACCGTAACCGAGCAGGTTTTCGCCTGGCACGGTATGGGCATCTACGGTGTGCAGGCCATCAATGGGCAGGACATTAACGGCACCGCCGCGGTGGTGGCTTTCTCCGGGGTATGTACCCTCACCGGTGCGTTACTTTCTGACGTGCTAACCGTGATCGTTGACCCGCGTGTGAGAGTGAGCTGAGCCGTATGTCCCAAAACGTGCATCCAGACCAGTTGGTTGACGCCACTGAAATGAACGAGGACGATCGGATTACCTCCGCCGAAACGGAGGAAGCGGGTGCGAAACAACTCACCCGGGGTGCTCTAGTTCGGCGTCGGTTCTGGCGCTCCAAGATCTCCCGTATCGGCGTAATCGGCTTCTCCCTCATCGTCTTGCTAGCGATTATTGGTCCGTATATTTCACCGTGGGACTACAAGGAAGTCGATTCCACTTCCTTCCTTAAACCCCCTTCCGCTGATCACTGGCTGGGTACTACCCAGGGGGGTAATGACGTCCTCGCCATGACTTTGGAGGGTTTGCGAAAGTCCTTGATTATCGGTGCGGCGGTAGCGTTAATCCAGACTTTCCTGTCCGCGGTCATTGGTTCGTCCGCCGCCTACTTCGGCAAGATTGTGGATAAGACCCTGCTGTGGATTATTGACTTACTGCTGGTGATCCCATCCTTCTTACTGATCGCGGTAATCTCACAACGATCGAAGGGGTCAAACGGATCAGTCCTAGTGTTGATCTTGCTGCTGGCGGCTTTCGGGTGGATGCTTTCTGCCCGCGTGGTACGCTCCATGACACTATCGGTCAAGAACTACGAGTATGTAACCGCCGCTAAATACATGTCGGTTCCTTCTTACGTGATCGTTGGAAAACACATCATTCCGAACGTGGCTTCCTACCTGATTATTGATGCTGCCCTCGGATTCGTGGGCGCGGTTATGTCAGAGACAGTACTGTCCTACTTCGGTTTCGGGGTGCAGTCGCCGGAAACCTCGTTAGGTACTTTGATTGCGGAAGGCCAGACCATGGCGACCACCTTCCCGTGGATTTTCTTGGCCCCTGCAACGCTTTTGACCTTAACTTTGATTTTTGTGAACTTCATTGGCGATGGTCTGCGCGATGCCATCGACCCGTCGTCTAAGTCGGGAGGACAAGCATGAGCCGCGCTACTAAACGTAGTCGTGATCGCGAACCGATTCCGGAGCGCAAACCGGGTGTGCCGGTACTGCAGGTAACCGACCTCAACGTATCTTTCCCCTCCGAGGACGGGGTGGTTCACGCCGTGCGGGGTGTGAACTTAGAAGTCAACAGTGGTGAAGTGCTGGGGATCGTGGGGGAGTCTGGTTCCGGTAAGTCAGTAACCTCCATGGCGGTTATGGGGCTACTGGACGAAAGCGCCAGGATCAGCGGTTCAGTGAAACTGCACGGAACTGAAATCTTGGGCAAATCTGACTGGTGGATGTCCCAGATTCGCGGCAAGCGCATCGCCATGGTTTTCCAAGACCCACTGTCAGCGTTAACCCCGGTGTACACCATTGGGGATCAGATCATTGAAGCGCTTACCATCCACCAGAAAATGTCGAAGGAAGCGGCTCGGGCGCGCGCCATCGAGCTGCTGGAGCTGGTGGGAATCCCCAACCCGAAAGTCCGGTTGAAGGCCTTTCCGCACGAGTTCTCTGGTGGCATGCGCCAGCGCGTAATGATCGCTATTGCGATTGCCAATGATCCTGATTTAATCATCGCGGATGAACCCACCACCGCTTTGGACGTAACCATTCAGGCACAGATTCTGGAGCTACTTAAGACCGCCCAAAAAGAAACCGGGGCTGCCGTCATTATGATCACTCACGACCTGGGGGTGGTAGCTGGGATGGCGGACCGGGTGAACGTGATGTATGCGGGCCGGTGTGTGGAATCGGGCACGGTAGATGACATCTTCTACCACTCCACCATGCCTTACACCATCGGCTTGCTTGGCTCCTTACCGCGGCCAGACATTGATAAGACCGAATCTTTAGCAACGGTTGATGGTAACCCGCCTTCCATGTTGAAAGCGCCGACCACGTGTCCGTTCATGCCGCGATGCCCGTTGGCGATTGAAGCCTGCGGTAAAGGTGAACCCGACTTCGTGTTGTCCCCGAATGATCATTCCGACACCACCGGCATTGAACACAAGGTGGCCTGCGTACGCGCCGGGGAGATTGACAAGGGAGATTGGACCCATAAGGACATCTTCCCGATTCCTCCGGCTCACAAACCGGCCATCCCGCTGGGCGAGCGGCAAAGCCGCGAGCAGGTGCTGAAAGTGGAGAACCTGCGCAAATACTTCCCCTTGATGAAGGGAGCGGTATTTAAGCGTCAGGTGGGTACGGTCCACGCGGTTGACGACATTAGTTTGGATATCCGCGCCGGGGAGACCCTGGGTCTGGTGGGTGAATCCGGCTGTGGTAAGACCACCACCTTGCTGGAGATTTTGAACCTAGACGCACCTCAAGATGGCAAGATCGTGGTGCTAGGTAAAGAATCTGGGGATATGACTCGCAGTGAGCGCCGACAGGTGCGGCAAGATCTGCAGGTGGTGTTCCAAGACCCGATGGCTTCGTTGGATCCGCGTATGCCGATCTCAGATATTTTGGCTGAGCCATTGCGCTATAACGGGTATGACAAATCCAAGATTAACTCCCGCCTGCGTGAGCTAATGGAACTGGTGGGGTTGGAACCAGCCCACCTGAATCGATACCCACGGCACTTCTCGGGCGGTCAGCGCCAACGTATCGGGATTGCCCGCGCTCTGGCTCTGGAGCCCAAACTGTTGGTGCTTGACGAACCGGTTTCAGCCCTTGACGTCTCTATCCAAGCGGGCGTGATTAACCTGCTGGAGAAACTGCGCGCTGAATTGGGATTGTCTTACCTTTTCGTAGCTCACGACCTATCGGTGGTACGTCATATCGCTGACCGGGTGGCGGTAATGTATCTGGGTAAGATCGTGGAGTTGGGCGACGTAAGCGAGGTCTTTGACCGACCTCGCCACCCCTACACCCAGGCGCTGCTGTCGGCTATTCCGATTCCGGATCCGGAAAAGGAACGCTCGCGCGACCGAATTTTACTCAAGGGCGATCTGCCTTCCCCGGCGAACCCGCCCTCCGGTTGTCGTTTCCGAACCCGCTGCCCGAAGTTTGCGTTGCTAAACGAAAGTGATCAAGCGCGGTGTGTAAATGACTGCCCGGACTTACTTTCCGAGGACGGTGCGGACTCGGCGAATGCCTGCCATTTCCCGCAAGTGGTGGAAGTGTTCTAGACATTGTTGACGGTCTTGGCCCCAACCGTTTGGCGGTTGGGGCCAAGACCGTTAGAAGCGGGATGCACTGCACCCAATACCGTTCGTATCTTGATATAAAGATTGCGATTCGGTCAAGACGCCGTCCCAAGCAATGGTCAGGGACGGCCTGCGCATTGATGCTCGGTTACATTTATCCTTAATGCCTCATCCCAAGTGCTCCCACACGGGACCATAACCAACACGGACATTGTGGGCGGGGTATCCAATGAACCATTAACTATGGAGGTTAGATAGTGAAGCGCTCGATTCACGTCGTAGCTGCGCTCGCTACTGCCGCCGCCCTAGCCCTCACCGGCTGCGGTGGTGGTAGCAGTGATTCTCAGGGCGGCAGCGGTAAGGTAGATGAAACGGCTGCCGATATTCAAATCAACCAGCAGGACCGCGCTAACTTGAAGCAAGGTGGCGAACTGCGTTGGGCCATCGGGGAGTTCCCGGTGAACTGGAACCGTTCGCACCAAAACGGCAACAGCAAGGATACCGGTACCATCGTCGATGATTTCATGGGTCCTCGTAACATCCTGTCGGATGCTGAAGGTAAAATCACCATGAATCCGCTGTACGTGGAATCCGCTGACGTGGAACCCGGGCCTCCGCAGGTAGTGAAGCTGAAGCTTAACAAGGAAGCTAAGTGGAACAATGGTGACCCCATCACCTGGGAAGACTACCAGGCTACCTGGAAAGCTCTCAGCGGTGAGAACAAAGAGTTCGAAGCTGCTAGCACCGACGGCTATAATCAAGTGGCATCGGTGGAAAAAGGCGCCGACGAATATGAAGTAGTTATCACCTACAAGGAAGCTTCCCCCGACTGGCAGTCCACCTGGTCTACTGTGCATAACAAGAACGCGGTGAAGGATCCCGAGACGTTCAACAATGGCCAAAAAGAAGCCCCGAACATGGACTGGTTGGCCGGCCCCTTCGTGGTGGCGGAAAACGGGATCGATAAGGCACAAAAGACCGTAACCCTGGTACCGAATGACAAGTGGTGGGGTGAGAAGCCGCTGCTTGACAAAGTTATCTTCCGTGAAATCAAAGACTCCGGTGCTGCTGCCACCGCTTTCGCTAACAAAGAAATCGACGTGGTAGACGGCCTCATCAACGCTGACCAGACCACCAAGGTCCAGCAGCGTCCCGACGGTGAACTGCGCCAGTCCTCCGGTTACACCTGGCGTCACTTCACCTTCAACTCCAAGCACGGGGTGCTCGCTGACCAGGCTGTTCGCCAAGCCATTGTTAAGGGCATCAACCGCGAAGCCATCGCCAAGTCTGACCTGGCTGGCATGCCGATTGAAGATGTCTCCAAGCTGATGATTGGCAACCACTTCTTCAAGCCCGGTCAAGACGGATACCAGGACAACACCGGCGACTACGCTTACAACCCAGAAGCTGCTGGCAAGGAACTCGATGCACTGGGTTGGAAACTCGAGGACGGTAAAGAATACCGCACCAAGGACGGTAAGGAACTGGAGTTCAGCTACCTCATGCTTTCCGGTATCCCCACCTCTGAAAATGAAGGCAAGCTGCTGCAGGCCGATATGAAGAAGATCGGCGTTAAGGTAACCATGGATGCTCAGGCACCCGATAAGTTCCAGGACATCCTCACCAACCGCTCCTTCGGCGTGATCGCCTTCGCCTGGGTATCGACGATCTTCCCGATGGCGAACGTAGGCCAGATCTACGGCTGCGAATCTAACTCCAACTACACCAGCGTGTGCTCTGACAAGATCACCGAACTGACCAAGAAGATCGACACCGAACTCGATCACGCCAAGCGTATTGAGCTGACCAACGAAGTTGACAAGGTTATCTGGGATGAAGTCATGACGGTTCCCCTGTACCTGCGTCGTAACTTC
>JAEWEQ010000077.1 GCA_023389315.1 Actinomycetes bacterium
GAGCAGTGGCGCACCCGCGCCGCCGACCGCCAGGTCCCGGGCCTGATGGAGGAGCTGCTGTTTGAAGCTCTCGACGCCATTGGGGTTAACCGCGCCCTTTACTTGGCGCATTCGGAGCTGCTCACCCGGTCGGTGCGTGACCCGAACTGGGGTTGGCGCCTGTTGGATCTGAACGGGGAGTTCATGCGGGCTCTCAGTGACGTGTTGGAGCGGATTTTGGAGTTGGCGGGCCGCCAGCCGACCCGTTCCATACGGGCGCTAACGCACGCGGTGATTGGGATCGTGCTGCGTGCCGCCAGTATTGACGCGCTGCGTATGACGGCGAAGTTCCGTGCCGAGCAACTGGATCCGCAGGTGGTGCACCCGGAACTGCTGCCCCTGGATGGACAGCAGATTCCCGATTCACAGTCGGTGGCTGATTCTCCGGCGCGGGACGTGGTGGAAATGGTGTTGGTGCTGCTTTACGCCTGTTCGCGCCCGCAATAGGTGCCCGCGGTAGGTGGTTCGCCCTCGCGCTGGAGGCCCTAGTACGCGCCGTGCCCAACGCGCCGCCGCCACCCGCGCTACGTAGTAGCACGCCAACTTGCCGTCGCACATACAAAAATGTATTTGAGTGCTTTGGCGCTGCCGCTGAAGATAGACGCAACTTCATGTTTTCAACAGGAGGGACCGTCATGGCAGCGTCGCAAGCACCGCCGCGCGCGCAAACCGCAGGCTACCCGCGCATCCACCTCGCGCAAGTGGATTCCACCAACACGGAACTGGCCCGCCGCTACCAGCAAGACCCCACCTTAGCTGCCTTCACCACCGTCACCGCCGACCACCAGCACCAGGGGCGAGGGCGATACGGGCGCACCTGGGTGGATACCGCTGGCTCGCTGCTGGCCTCGGTCCTGGTGAGAGTCCCCGCCGCGAACGTGTCGTGGCTGACCGCGGTGGCGGGCTTAGCGGCGGCACGCGCGGTGGCAGCGACCTATGCGCGCCTGGGTGAAGCGGTGCAGCTTAAATGGCCCAACGACGTGATGGTGGCGGGCAAGAAAATCGGCGGTATCCTCACTGAACACCTGGCGGGAACAGACCGCGAGGAAAACACCGTGATCGTTGGGATTGGTCTGAATTTCGGTGCGGTCTCCCCCGATGCGGGCGAGGCTGCCGGGGCCCTGCCGGTGGACGTTGACGCGGTGGAAATCCACACTGCGCGTGAGGAAAAAACTTGGGCCGGGGGAGTGACGACAAAGGTGTCGCCCCCGGTTGAATCCCTTCGCGAGGACGTACTGGCGCGGTTCCTCACCCAACTGCAGTCCCTGCTGGGGCAGTCGCGCGAAACCTGGCTGGGGGAGTACCGCTCCCGCCTGTTCGGACGCGCCAGCCACCTGCAGTTCACGCTCCCCGATGGGGAGGTCATTCGCGGTCGCATCATCGACATTGACGTCGACGCGCACCTGGTGGTGAAGACCGAGGACGGGCTGCGTGCCCTGTCGGTGGCGGTGGTGGAGGCCCCCGCCCTCGGAAATGAATCACCGGCCCACCCCGATCACCCGGCCCATCCCGAAACCCGGTAGGAGGTTTTTGACTTGACTGGCCAAACTGCCCAACCCACCGACGCGACTGCCGCGCGCAACGCGGCTGGCAACGCCGCCACGCCCACCGGTGAGGTCCCACCCATTCGCTCCCTGCTGATCGCCAACCGTGGGGAAATCGCGGTGCGCGTGCTGCGTACCGCCCGCGACCTGGGGATCCGTCCCGTCGCCATCTACGCCGCCCCTGACATCCACACCCTGGTGTGTGACCTGGCGGATGAGTCATATTCCCTGCGCGGGGAAAGCGCCGCCGACACCTACATGAACCCCGAAGCGGTACTGGCGGCAGCCAAACGCGCCGGGGCCGACGCCATCCACCCCGGCTACGGGTTCCTCGCCGAAGACGCCGCCTTCGCCCAGATGGTGGTGGAACGCGGCCTGCGGTGGGTGGGCCCCAGCCCGGAGGCGATCCGCGCCCTGGGGGACAAAATCGAAGCCCGCCAACTGGCTGAAGCCCACGGGGTGGGCACCATCCCCGGCATTTCCAACGCCATCAGCGACCCGGACCAGGTGCTGGAGTTCGCCGCCGCCCACGGCTACCCGATCGTGCTGAAGAAGTCCGACTCCGGTGGGGGCCGGGGCATCACCCGCCTCGATAGTGACGAGGACGTGCGCCGCTACTTCGCGGACCTGCCCGCCGACAGTGACTTTTCCACCACCTTCGTGGAAAAACTGATGGAACGCACCCGCCACGTGGAAACCCAGTGCATGCGCGATGGGCACGGCAATTTCCAGGTGGTCACCACCCGGGATTGTTCGGTGCAGCGGCGCAACCAGAAGGTGATTGAGGAAGCCCCCGCCCCGCACCTGCCCGACGACACCGCGGCCACCTTAGAGGATTGGTCACGCAAACTGTTCGAAGCGGTGGACTACGTGGGCGTGGGGACGTGCGAGTTCCTCGTGGACGAGGACGGTGCCGCCTACTTCTTGGAAGTGAACCCCCGCTTGCAGGTGGAGCACACGGTGTCGGAAGAAGTCGCCGGCGTGGACTTGGTACACCAGCAGTTGCGTATTGCCAACGGGCTGGAACTCAGCCCCGCGCTGCCACACCGCGGCCACAGCATCGAGCTGCGCATCACTTCCGAAGACCCGGCTGACGACCTGATGCCCGCCACCGGCACCATCACCAAGATTTCCTACCCGGCGGGCCCGGGCGTGCGGGTGGATTCGTTCGTGCGCGAGGGCGACGTGATCGGCGCCGGGTTCGACTCCCTGATTGCCAAACTCATCATCACCGGTACCGACCGGGCCCACGCCCTCGCCCGTGCTCGCCGCGCCCTGATCGAGTTCTCCGTTGACGGCCTGCCCACCTCCGCACCCCTGATCCGTCACATCCTGGACCACCCTGATTTCGTGGGCCCGGACCGGCACGTGGAAGGCTTCCCCACGCAGGCCCGGCGAGGGCGGGGCGGGGCTCCCGGCAAACGCCAACTCATCGAACCGGCGCAGCCGCGCTTCAACGTCACCACCAAGTGGATGGAAAACGAAGGCATTTTAGCGGCAGTTAAGGAACAACTCGGCGTATCCGCCACCCCGGTGGCAGCCGCCAGCGAAGTACAGACTTTCATCATCGAAGTGGCGGGACGCCGCATGGAGATGAAGCTACCCGCCGCGATCATCAACACCGCGCAAGCGGCCGCCCAGGCCACCGGTTGGGCGGCGCAAGCCACCGCCCAGGCAGCAATGCATTTGCCGAAGCAACGGCTGCGGGGGCGTCGCACGCGCGCCGAACAGACCACCGGCGGGGCGGGCAATGCTGACGCGCTTTCCCCCATCCAAGCCACCGTGGTGCGAGTGGTGGTGGAACCAAAGTCCGCCGTGCGCGAAGGTGACCTGCTGGTGGTTTTGGAGTCCATGAAGATGGAGAAATACATCTACGCCCAAGTTGACGGCGTGGTCGAACACATCCACGTTGGTGCCGGGCAGGGCGTGAAATCCGGAGAGTTGTTAATCTCCATCACTGCCCAGGGCGAGGACGGGACGGCCGCTGGCAGCGACAGCGCCGCCGGCCCGGCTAACTCCGCCGACCAGGTTGGCAGCGGCGCCCGCACCGAAACCGCGGACACCACCGCCGATACCGCCGCCGACACCGCGCAGGAACAGGAGGGCCACCGATGAGCGAAAACCCACAAACCCTTGACCCGCTGGAAGAACTGGGCAGCCCCCAGTTTGACCGCTCCAACTTCGCCACCCGCGCCTCGGAAATGCTGGAGGAAGCAGAAAGCCGCGCCCGTGCCCGCCAACACACCAAAGGCCGCCAGACGGCGCGCGAGCGCATCGACCTGCTGCTGGATGCGGGGACCTTCAGCGAAATCCACCGTTTCGCCGGTGGTGACATCGACCAGGGCTACCTGGGGTCAGCCGTGGTAACCGGGTTCGGCACCATTGACGGGCGCCAAGTGGCGGTCTACGCCCAGGACTTCTCCGTCCAAGGTGGCACCCTGGGGGAGATTGAGGGCCGCAAAATCACCCACCTGATGCGCCAAGCGGTGCGCCTGCGTATCCCCATCATCTCTTTGCTGGACTCCGGTGGGGCGCGCATCCAAGAGGGCGTGGCGGCCCTGACCCAGTACGGGGAAATCTTCAAAGCCACCACCGAGGCGTCCGGCGTGGTGCCGCAAATCTCGGTGATCCTGGGTCCGTGCGCAGGTGGGGCAGTGTACGGCCCGGCCCTTACCGACTTCATCATCATGACGAAGGAATCGTCCTACATGTTCGTCACCGGCCCGTCGGTGGTGAAAGCCTCCACCGGGGAAGATATTTCCTCCGAGGACTTAGGTGGCGGCGCCATGCACAACTCCGAATCCGGGGTGGCGCACTTCCTGGCCGACAGCGAGGACGAAGCGCTGGACTACACCCGCACCCTGCTGTCCTACCTGCCCAGCCACTGCGAAGTCCCCGCCCCGCAATACGCTTACGACCCGGCCACTGACGCCCCACCGGCCGCCCACCTGGTGGGCGACCTGGTGCCCGAACACCCAAAACAGCCATACGACATGGTGGAGCTGATCGAAGCCCTGGCTGATAACGAAGAGTTCTTAGAGATCCAACCGCTTTTCGCCCCCTCCGTGGTGGTCGGTTTTGCTTGCTTCGAGGGACGCACCGCGGGGATTGTTGCGAACCAGCCTGAGCATGACGCCGGCACGCTGGATGTGAACGCCTCCGAAAAGGCCGCCCGCTTCGTGCAGTTCTGTGACGCTTTCGGGATCCCGGTGGTGACCTTGGTGGACGTCCCCGGCTACCGGCCCGGCTCCGAGCAAGAACGCGCCGGCATTATTCGCCGCGGCGCCAAACTCATCACCGCTTACGCCACCGCCACCGTGCCGCTGATTACCGTGATTGTGCGCAAAGCCTACGGCGGGGCCTACATCGTGATGGGTTCGAAATCTTTGGGTGCGGATATGAACTATTCCTGGCCGTCTTCGCAAATCGCGGTGATGGGTTCGGAAGGCGCGGTCGATATCGTCTACCGGCGCCAACTGCGTAAGGAAGCGATGGAAGGCTACGACGTGGAGCAGCGTCGCCAGTACTACCAGGACCTGTATTCGCGCCAGTCGGTGAACCCGAACTTGTCGCTTTCCACCGGGGCGTTGGATGCCCTGATTGAACCGGGCCAGACCCGCAACGTGATTTCCCATTCGCTGCAGATCCTGCAGACGAAGGACCGCACGGTTTCCTCTCCCCGTATTCATGACAACGCCCCCCTCTAAGTCTTTAAGGAAAAAAATGTCTGCAAGTTTCTTAGCTTCCCTCACCTCCCCCTACGCCCTGGTTTTCGCTGGGCAAGGCAGCGCGTGGCGCACTGAACTGGCTGGCGCCTTGAAGTTCCCCGGTTCCGCCCAGCGCCTGCAGGCCGCCTGGAAGGGGGCGCTGGCCCTGACCGAGCCGGTGGCGTTGGAACTGCTGACCGCGGTTCCCGAAGCCACTCACGCCCTCACCCAGATGGTCGAGGGCGGGGCGGCTGAGTTCGCCAACGAGCGTGATGCCGCGGTGTCGGTCCCCGGCATCGTCCTCACCCAGTTGGCAGCGCTAGTGGACTTAGAGTCCACCAGTTTGGATTTCCTCCAGCACCCTCCGGCCGCCCTACTGGGACACTCCCAAGGCAAACTGGGGGCCGCCCTGGCCCGGGCTTTCATTGGCGGTGACCAAGCGCAGGTGGAGTCTTTGCTGGCCCTGGCGATCCTGATCGGCCACGCTGCTTCCGTCACTACCCGCGAGGGCGACCTGACTGCCCACGGGGAAGCCACCCCCATGCTGTCGATCCGCGGGGTGAACGTCGCTGACATTGACGCCCAACCAGCAGTGGTGAACGGCCCGCGCGCGGCGGTATTCTCCGGCGCCCCCACCGACCTGGTGGAACTACAAAAGCGCGTGCAGGCCGCTGCGGACGGGTTCAACCAGGCGCTGGAGGCCCGCGAGTTCGGCGGCACCGAACTGGACGCGAAGTTCGACTTCCTGCCCATCGGCGCACCCTTCCACAGCGAACTGCTGGCCCCCGCGTTGGAACAAACCATGCAGTGGGTGCGCACCATTAACGCCGCGAATCCGGCGATTGACGAAGACGCCGCGTACGACCTCGCCAAAGCAATCTTGGTGGACCCCGACAACTGGGTGGACGAACTGAGTCAAGCCCGCGCCGGCGGGGTGCAGTGGTTCTTGGACCTGGGGCCCTCCGCCATGGTGACGCGCATGTCCGCCCCGCTGCTGGCCGGCTCCGGCACCGCCATGGTGGATGCTTCCGGGGTGCAGGCCCGCACCGATTTGGACACTCCCGGTTTCGAGGTGGAAACCCCGGTTTCTTGGGAGCAGTTCGCACCCCGCCTGGTGCGCCTGCCGGATGGGCGCGAAGTGGTGGAAACCGCGTTCACCAAACTCACGGGGCGCTCACCCATCATGCTGCCAGGCATGACGCCCACCACCGTGTGGCCCGAAATCGTGGCGGCCGCCGCGAACGGTGGCTACTGGTCGGAACTGGCTGGTGGCGGCCAGTATTCGGAGGAAGTGTTCACCGAAAACCGGGAAGAGCTGGAGCGGCTGCTGGAGCCGGGGCGCGCCACCGGTTTCAATGCCATGTTCTTTGACCGGTTCATGTGGAACCTACAGTTCGGCGTGAACAAGATCGTCCCCAAGGCGCGGGTCAACGGTGCCCCCTTCGACTCGGTCACCATTGCCGCTGGGATCCCGGAGCTGGATGAAGCTCGCGACCTGATTAAGGAACTCTCCGGGCAGGGTTTCACCAATATTTGCTTCAAACCTGGCTCCGTGGGGCAGATTAACCAGGTTTTGGATATTGCCGACGATAACGCCGATTACCAGTTGATTATTCAGGTCGAGGACGGTCACGCCGGTGGTCACCACTCTTGGGAAAACCTGGACGACCTGCTGCAAGCCACCTACGCGCGTATCCGCGCCACTAAGAACGTGGTGTTGGCGGTGGGCGGGGGCATCGGCACCCCGCAGCGCGCCACCGACTACCTCACCGGCCGCTGGTCGGCACCCTACGGGCTACCGCCCATGCCGGTGGATGCGGTGATGATCGGTACTGCCTCCATGGCGGTGAAGGAAGCGCGCACGTCCTCGAAGGTGAAGCAACTGCTGAAAGACACCCCCGGGGTACAGGAAAACGGGGGCTGGGTGGGCCGTTCGAAGTCCGCCGGTGGGATGACTTCGGGCCTGTCGCACCTGGATGCCGACATGTACGAGATTGACAACTCCTCCGCCAAGGCCGGCAGACTGATCCACGAACTGGGTGGGGATGCCGCCAAGATCGCGGCCCGCCGGGAGGAGCTGATCGAGGCATTGGGGCGCACCGCGAAACCGTACTTCGGGGACGTGGAGGACATGACTTACGCGCAGTGGGCCACCCGCGCGGTGCAGCTGTGTTCGCCTTCCACCGACTGGACGTGGGATGACCGCGTGTGGGGCCTATTCCAACGCATTGAAGCGCGCCTGCACGAGGCCGACCACGGGCAGATCGAAACCCTCTTCCCCGATCGGGAAGCGGTGGCCGATATGGAAGCGGCCCTGGCGAAACTGTTGGAAACCTATCCGCAGGCCCACACCCGCCCGGTGACGGCGGCGGACGCCAAGTGGTGGGTGCAGCTGTGCCGCAAGCACCACAAGCCGATGCCGTTCGTGCCCGCCTTGGATGCGGATTTGGCGCGCTGGTGGGGCACGGACACGCTGTGGCAGTCCCACGATGAGCGTTTCGAAGCGGACGCGGTGCGCGTCATTCCCGGGCCCATTTCGGTGGCCGGTATCGACCGGGTAGATGAGCCGATCGCGCAGATGTTCGCGCGTTTCGAAGCGGAAGTGGCCGGCGCCATCGACACCCCGGCGCGCCCCATTTTCGCCCGCCTGCGCGGCTGCGAAACTGCCGAAGACTACCTGCGCGCAGCCCCCCACATGATGTGGGCCGGCAACTTGGTGGATAACCCCGCGCACGTGATGCCCACCCAAACCACCATCGTGGACGAGGACGGGGCAGTCAGTATCCGCATTGACTGCGATACCGCGTGGGATGAGATTGAAAACCCACCTTACGCGGTGCGCCGCATCGACATCCCGGTACTACTGCCGGCGGGCTGTTCCACCGGTGGCTACCCGGTGGTGGATATGGCACGCCTGTCCCACACCGCCTACGACTTGCTGGCCGGGGCAGCAGGGGTTTCCACCACCACCGTCAGCGGTGACCACATTGCGCACATGCCGGCGGTGGACCCGTCCTCGCAAAGTGAGGACCGGGGCGCCGGGTTCGGCGTGGTGCGCGGGGAGTTCACCTTCGGGGAGAAACTCGGTCGCGCCCACGGGGCGGTGACCGGCGGGGCGCTGCAAACCCAGTTGGCATCGATCGTGCCCGACGCCCTGGTGGGCCCGTCGTGGCCAACCATTTACGCCGCCCTCGGCACCGCCATTTACGAGGACGTGCCGGTGATTGAAGGTCTGGTGAACGCCGTCCACCTGGACCAGACCATCACGCTGCTGGGTAACTACCCGGCGGCCGGGGCGCGGGTGCGTACCGAAGGTGAATGCGTGTCGCTGGCGGAGTCTTCCGCTGGCCGCGTGGTGACGGTGGAGGTGAAACTGTTCGACGGGGAGCGGCACTTCGCGAACCTGATTGAGCGTTTCGCTATCCGCGGGCGCGTCACCACCACCACGCCACCGGCTCCGGCCCCGGCTTTCGCGCCGGTGGAGGTTATTGACACGGCGCGTTCGGTGCTGCGAGTCGCGCGGGTGCGGGCCCCCCACGACATGACTGCTTTCGCCAATGTTTCGGGCGACTACAACCCGATCCACACTTCTTATGCGGCAGCCCGCCTGTCGGGGTTGAAGGCCCCGCTGGTGCACGGCATGTGGCTGTCGGCGGTAGCCCAGCACGTGATCAGTGCCCGCCACGTGGATTCGGTGGAGTCGCCTGACCTGCTGGGCCGGGTGCGTGGCAGCGCCGATACCCCCATGCGTATCACCGCCTGGTCCTACCAGATGTACGGCATGGTGGATTTGGAAGACGAAATCGAAATCACGGTGGAGCGCGTGGGTCGCGTCGCCGGTGGGGAACTGGTGGTGGAAGCCACCTGCCGGGTGGGTGGAAACGTGGTTTCCATTGGCCGTGCCCTGCTGGCCGCGCCGCGTACCGCCTACGTTTACCCCGGTCAGGGGATCCAGCGTGCCCGCATGGGGATGGAGAATATGACGCCCACGGTGCGCCAGATTTGGCAGCGCGCCGACCAGCACACCCGCGAGGTCCTGGGCTTTTCCATCGAAGCGATCGTGCGTGATAACCCCACCCAGATTCAGGTGGGGGAGGAAACTCTACGCCATCCCGAGGGCGTGTTGAACCTTACCCAGTTCACCCAGGTGGCGTTGGCGACCTTGGCCTATGCGCAGACCGCGCAGTTGAAGGTCGATGGCCTGTTCGTGGAGGGCGCTTTCTACGCTGGGCACTCCTTGGGTGAGTACAACGCGTTGGCGGCCACCGCCGACATCTTCCCCTTGGAACAGGTGTTGGAGATCGTCTACCAGCGTGGCTCAGCCATGCATCACCTGGTGGAGCGTGACGCGCAGGGCCGCTCGAACTACCAGATGGGGGCACTGCGTCCCTCCGAGTTCGGCGTCACGGATGCCACCGTGCGCCAATACATTGAGCAGGTGGCGGAGCAAAGCGGTGAGTTCCTAGAGATCGTGAACTACAACCTGGCTGGCGCCCAGTACGCGGTGGCGGGAACCATCGCGGGCCTGAAAGCCCTGGCGGCGGATGCGGCGGCCCGCGCCCAGGCCCACGGCGGTAAGGGTCCCTTCATGCTGATCCCCGGGGTGGACGTACCGTTCCACTCGTCGGTTTTGCGCTCGGGCGTGCCGGCGTTTAGGGAAAAGCTGTTGGAGTTGCTGCCCGCTGACTTGGCGTGGGAGAAACTGGTGGGCCGCTACCTGCCGAACCTGGTGGCCCGCCCCTTCGAACTGACCTTGGATTTCGCCCTATCCATTTTGGATGTGGTGCCTTCGGCTGCGGTGGGTGAGTTGGCTTCCGACTGGGAGCGTGCCATGGAGGACCCGGCGGCCACCGCCCGCACTTTGCTGGTGGAGCTGTTGGCTTGGCAGTTCGCCTCCCCGGTGCGGTGGATCGAAACCCAGGAACTGCTGTTCAACGCCGATGCGTTGGCAGTGGACCGGGTGGTGGAAGTTGGTTTGGCTTCATCTCCCACGCTGGCGAACCTGGCAGCGCGCACCCTGCAGCTGCCGCACTTGGCGGGCCGCCCGGTGCAGGTTTGGAACTTGGAGCGTGACGCCGCCAGCGTGCGTTGCGAGGACGTGGCTACCGCGCCGGAGTTCACCGGTGAGCCGGGTGCTGCTTCTGGCGAGGGCGTCGGCTCCGGTAGTGAGTCTGCCGGCACTGGTGAATCTGCCACCGCGGGGGCCCCGCAAACTGCGCCAGCCGCATCACCCGCAACCGCTCAAACCGCGGAGGGCAGCGAAAGTGCCGCCCCGTCCTCGGCACCCGCCCCGTCCTCGCCATCTGCGGCGGGCGCGGTGCGCGGCGCCGACGCCCCCGACGTGCCGGTGAAAGCCTCCGACGCGGTGCGCATCTTGCTGGCCTACGCCAACAAGATGAACCCGGTGCAGGTGGAAGACGCCGACACGGTGGAGACCCTCACCAACGGGGTGTCCTCCAAACGCAACCAGCTGCTGATGGACATGGCCGCAGAACTGGGGGTTTCCAGCATTGAAGGGGCCTCGGAGGCCAGTGTTGACAAACTCCTGGCCACGGTCGATAAGGCGGCCGGTAACTACCAGGCGTTCGGCCCGGTCCTCACCGCCGCCATCGGCTCCCGCGAACGCGCCCTACTGGGGTCGGCCGGCATGAAACCGGCGGACGTGGATACCCGCGTGCAGTCCACCTGGGGTTTGGGCCCAGGCTGGGTGGCGCGCGTACACGCGGAACTTTTGCTCGGCACTCGCGAGGGTGAGTCGGTGCGTGGGGGGAACCTGGCGACCTTGGCCACCAGTGTCAGCGGTAAGGGTGAAGCTGAGGCCCTGATCGACGCCGCTGTCACCAGCGTGGGCAACCAGCTGGGCATCCCGGTGACGCTGGCTTCCGGTGGGTCCGGTGGCGGCGAAATGGTGGATTCGGCGGCGCTGAGCGCGCTGCGGGAAGAAATCCTCGGCGCCGACGGGATCTTCGCCACCCAGGCGCGCGCCGTGATGGCTCGCCTGGGCTTGGAGGAAGTTCCGGCCGAGGGCGGGGAGTCCGACACCGAGTTGCTGGCTGCCCTGGACGCGGAGCTGGGGACCGGCTGGGCTGATAGTGTGCGCCCGGCCTTCGCAGCGGGCCGCGCGGTGCTACTAGATGACCGTTGGGCCCTGGCGCGTGAGGACCTGGCTCGCGCTTTCGCCGGGGAGGACCTGGCAGCCGAGCGCCTCCACGGAGGTGGGGAGTCGCTGGCGGACTTGGCCCGCTGGTACGCCCAGCACAGCGACGACCCAGCCCGGTTTGGAGCCTACGCCGAAGCCGCGTTGCAGGACGCGGACCAGCCCTATTCCGAGGACGTGGCGCTAGTTACCGGCGCCGCCCCCGGTTCCATCGCAGCCGCGGTGGTAGCTAAGCTCCTGGCGGGTGGTGCCACCGTGATCCAGACGGCTTCTTCGGTCAATGACGCGCGCCTGGCTTTCGCCAAGGAACTGTACCGCCGCCACGCCAGCGTGGATGCGAAACTGTGGTTGGTGCCCGCCAACTTGGCGAGCTTGCGCGACGTCGATGCGCTAGTGGAGTGGATTTCCACCGAGCAAACCGAAACCGTGGGCGCCACCACCAAGGTCATTAAACCCGCTTTGCTGCCCACCTTGTTCTTCCCCTTCGCGGCCCCGCCGGTGACCGGGATGCTGGGGGCAGACCCGCACGGAGCGCTGGCTCAAGAACGCCTGCTGGTGTGGTCGGTGGAGCGCACCATCCACCAACTTTCCCAGGTGGGGGTTTCCACCGCCATCGATCACCGCGTGCACGTAGTCTTGCCGGGCTCGCCCAACCGCGGCACCTTCGGTGGGGACGGCGCTTATGGGGAGTCGAAGGCCGCGTTCGATGCGATGGTCAATAAGTGGCGCAGTGAGCGCGGCTGGACCGAGCGCATCACTTTAGCTCACCCGCGTATCGGCTGGGTGCAGGGCACCAACTTGATGGGCGGTAACGACCGCCTGGTGCCGGCCGCGCAGGCCGCCGGGATTCACGTATTCGACACCGAAGAGATGGCCGACCAGCTGCTGGATTTGGTTAGCGCCGAGTCGCGCCAGGCGGCGCGGGAAAACCCGGTGGAAGCGGACCTCACGGGCGGACTGTCGAAGGTGGACCTACCGGCGTTGGTGGCGCGCGCCGCAGCGGAAGCAGCGGCGCCGCAAACCGCGCCCGAGCAGCCGGTGGAGCACATCAGCGCGCTACCGAATATGCCACGTGCCCAACTGCCCGCCCCCTTGGATTGGGAATCCGGTTCTGCCCGCTTGGAAGACCAAGTGGTGATCGTCGGTATCGGCGAGATCGGCACCTGGGGGTCGCGTCGTACTCGTAATGATGCGGAAGTCGGTGAGGAACTTGAACTCACCGCCGCGGGTGTGCTGGAACTGGCGTGGATGATGGGCCTGCTGGAGTGGAAGGACAGTCCGCAGATCGGCTGGTACGACACGGACGGCAACTTGGTGGAAGAAGCTGAGATTTTCGACCGCTACCACGATGAGGTTTTGGCTCGCTCCGGGGTGCGCGTGTTGAATGACGATTCCACCATCGTGGACCAGGGGTCAATCGACGTGGCCACCATGTACCTGCCCTCTGACCAGGTCTTCACCGTGGATTCCGAGGACGAGGCGCGCGATTACTTGCAAGCTGATCCTTCTCACACGCAGATTTGGTTCGACGAAACTTGGCATGTGAAGAAGTTGGCGGGGGCGGCGGTGGAAGTGCCTCGCCGCGCCGCTTTGACCCGGTTCGTGGGCGGGCAGATTCCGCAGGATTTCGATCCCGCGAAGTGGGGCATTCCCGCCACCATGGTGGAGGCGCTGGACCGCATCGCGGTGTGGAACTTGGTGACCGCGGTGGATGCGTTCATCTCCGCTGGTTTCACCCCGGCGGAGCTGCTGCAGGCGGTGCATCCGGCGGAGGTTTCCTCCACCCAGGGCACCGGTATTGGTGGCATGGAGTCGCTGCGCCAAGTGTTCCTCTCCCGCTTCCTGGGTGAGGATCGTCCGCAGGACATTTTGCAAGAGGCCCTGCCGAACGTGGTGGCGGCCCACACCATGCAGTCTTACGTGGGTGGTTACGGCCAGATGATCCACCCGGTGGGGGCGTGCGCCACCGCCGCGGTGTCGGTGGAAGAAGGGGTCGATAAGATCCGCCTGGGTAAGTCCACCATCGTGGTGGCCGGTGGTATCGACGACATCGGGGTGGAGTCCCTCACCGGTTTCGGTGACATGAACGCCACTGCGAACACGCAGGCGATGTTCGACAAGGGCATCTCGGCTCGCCACATTTCCCGCGCTGGGGATCGTCGCCGCGGTGGCTTCTTGGAGGCCGAGGGCGGTGGCACCGTGATCTTGGCGCGCGGTGACGTGGCGGCTGACCTGGGACTGCCGGTTTACGCAGTGGTGGCTTTCGCCCAGTCCTTCGCTGACGGTGCTCACACTTCGATTCCGGCTCCCGGGATTGGGGCGTTGGCGGCCGGGCGCGGCGGCGTGGAGTCGGGCTTGGCTCGCGGCTTGCGTGCGGTGGGTGCCAGCATCGATGACGTGGCGGTGCTGTCGAAGCACGACACTTCCACTAACGCCAATGACCCGAATGAAGCGGAGCTACATTCACGTCTGTCACAAGCGTTGGAGCGCACCAGCGGTAACCCGCTGTACGTGATCTCGCAAAAGACCTTGACCGGTCACGCCAAGGGCGGGGCGGCCTTGTTCCAGATTTCGGGGCTGTGTGAGGTGTTCGCAGACCAGGTGGTGCCGGGTAACCGGTCGCTGGATTGTTTGGATCCGGTGATGAAACCGTTCTTGCCTCTGGTGTGGTTGCGTCGCCCGCTGCCGATGGTGCGTCCGGTGCGTGCCGGGGTGCTCACGTCCTTGGGCTTTGGCCACGTGGCGGCCCTGATTGCGCTGGTGCACCCGGCGGCTTTCGAAGCCACTTTGGCGGCGGAGCGCGGGCAGGAAGCGGCGCAGCGGTGGCGCGAGGACGCGAACGCCCGGTTGGCCCGCGGTAGTGCCCGTTTGTGGGATGCGATGACCGGTGGGGAGCCGCTGTTTGAGCCGATTGAGGCCCGTCGTTTGCCGGCTGGGTCTGAGGCGGCGAAGGAGGCGGAAGCCTCGATGCTGCTGGACCTGCATGCTCGCCTGGGTGCTGATGGTACTTATGCGGTGGCACCGGCTCAGCCGGGGAACTCCGCGGACCTGGCCGCGCCCAGTGCTTCCGCCGACCCCGCCGACCGCGACTAAGGGGGCCGGTTTGGAAATAGCCTTGGGCGCTGACCTCGTGCAAGTGAGTGCATTTGCCGCCCAGTTGGACCTGCCTGGGTCCACCTTCGCGCAGGTGTTCACGGATCGTGAGAGACGAGACAGTTCCACGAACCAGGCTCAGCGCGCGCACTCGCTGGCTGCGCGCTGGGCCGCCAAGGAGGCTTTCATTAAAGCCTGGTCACAGATGTACCACTCTCGCCCGCCGGTGATCGAACCCGATCAAGTGGACTGGCAGGAGGTGGAATTGGTGGTGGATAGGTGGCGGCGCCCGGCGCTGCGTTTCCACGGGAAGATTGCCCACGCCCTCGCCGAGGGTGGGAGCCAAACCCGCTGGCAGGTGAGTTTGTCTCATGATGGGGACTACGCCCTCGCCACGGTGATGGCACTGTATGAAAGCCCGCCCCGGTGAGCGCCCCGGCCCCGCGCCTGCTGCCCACTGGCCCCACAGCCGCCGGCCCCGGCTGCCCGGTGGCCGCACCGCGCGCCTGCAGCCGCACCCGCCGGCTCCGCCTCGACGGTCCGTCGGCTCCGCCCCGGCACGTAAAAACAAACCCCTGAGAAAGGATTAAAACCTATGAGTTCTGCAGTTTTGTCTCCGGTATTGGCTGACCGCCTGGTCAAACGTAACACCGCTGTCACCGACGCCGCCTTGGTATTGGCTGGCGCCGCGGTGGTCGGCCTCCTGGCGCAGGTATCGGTTCCGCTGTGGCCGGTCCCCATCACCGGCCAGACGCTCGGGGTGCTGCTGGTGGGCGCGGCCCTCGGGGCGCGCCGCGGCGCCGCTTCACTACTGTCCTACATGCTCCTGGGCCTGGTGGGGATGCCGTGGTTCGCGCAGTTCACCGGTGGTCTAGCTGCGGTGGCGAAACCGTCCTTTGGCTACATCATCGGGTTCATCCCCGCTGCCTACCTGATCGGCTACCTGTCCGAGCGACGTTGGGATCGTTCCTGGTGGAAAGCGGTGGCCGGTTTCGGTCTGGCCTCGCTCATCCCGTTCGTTTTCGGCGTGCCCTACCTGTGGGCGGTACTGGCCCTGGCGGGTAAGAACATCGGTTTCGCCGGCGCCATGGCCGCTGGCTTCACGCCTTTCATCATTGGTGGGATCGTGAAGTGGTTGCTCGGCGCGATGCTGCTGCCGGGAGCGTGGAAGGCGCTGGAGATTTTCGAGGACGGTCGCGACGCCCGTTAGTCACCCACTGCCGGCCGGGGGTTGGTTTACTCCTTCCCCCGGCGCGGTCGCTTACGCAAGCGCCCCATAGTTAGCGGGCGCCTGGCTTTGTAGCTACCACCCGCTACCTGCGCACATCGTCGAGATCACGGTAGTGGATGCCCGTGTACTGCATGGCGATGAGGTCTTCGGGATGTCGTACGCACAGGTAAATCACGGTTAGAAACACCCACTCTAGGGGCTTCATCAATATCCAAACTATGTCGGCTGCCCATTTGGTTCTTATGCGTTTAGCCAGATCGAAGCCGTAGTGATCGTAGAAACCGCGGATCACTCGGTGGGTGAGCGGTAGCCGGTCGCAGATGACTTGTTCCAATGCGTTCGCCACCAGCAGTTGTCGATTCACCACTTTCCGGCGACCGTGGCGGATACCGCTACGAAGTGGTTTAACGAGCTTGTGGTGGCCACCTGCCGCCACCGTGCACAGATAGTGCTCGTCGTAGTACACATTGGGCGGGGAGGTTTGTTGCGATAAGGTCCAGTCGCTGGTGTCCGTAAATGCTCTGATTAGGGCGTGTGGGCCCTGTCCCAGCAATACCAGAGCCGCATAGGCCAAGCCCAGCAGTGGTAACGCCACCGCGAAGGCTGCCACCGGCCAGGTTTTCGCCCGCGCGGCATAACAACTCCTTTCCCGGCCAGCACCTCATATACTAGCTAAACCAGTTGTCACCTATCTACGCAGCAGACCCTTCCTGAAGCGGGCCCTCACGATGGCAAGCCAGGAATTTAACGTCTTTCAAACTCACCAAACAAGCCAAGATAGCGTTAGAATCAGTGATGGTGAAGATGGATTC
>JAEWEQ010000091.1 GCA_023389315.1 Actinomycetes bacterium
TGCCCGCGCAGGTAGCGCGGCGCTGCCCTAGTCGAGGCTTAGTTAAGGCTCAGACAGCCGGTTTCATTATCGAGGGCGGTCAGCTCGCTGGCATCGACCTGGCCGGGGGCACTGGCTTGCCCGTCCAAAGCTGCGAAGGTTGCGCACGAACCGAGGGTTTGCGGGTGGGTTCGTCCCGGTTTCCCGGCCGGTCCCATGGTGATCATGATTCCCCCCGCGAGGGCGTCCGGCAGGTCCAGCTTTACACTGCGGGCGTGCGGCAGGTCGAAACAGGAGCTGACGGCAGTGTTCGCCCCAGCCAGCGAAATGTCCGCAGCGGCGTCGGTCGCGACCGCCGCGTGCGGCAAATGGGCCGATGAGCGCGGGTTCTCAGCGCCGTTAGATGCCTGGCTACTCGCCAATGCGTCAGTGCGCGCAACGCCCCATTCAGTCGCGGGCACCGCTTCCAGCTGGCCACGAACAACAGTGTGGGTAACCGGCAGCGGGTGGCGGCACAGTTGGTCTTGAACCGCCGCAAAACCGCTGGCGTCTTGCACCATCACCGCTAATTTCGATACCACCTTAGAGGCAATCTCGCGGTGCTGAGCCTGGGACATGTGCTCGGTGGCTGACGGTATAACGGTCCCAGTGTCACCTGCGTGGCGCGGGCCGTCAAAAAGGTTGTCAACGCCTCGGCGTAGTTCTTCTACCGCAGCAGCAACCCCTTCACCATTTCCGGTGAACTGGTGCTTGGACAGGACAATCGCGCTGGCCCCCGCCACGGCCGCCAACGCTTGGGGTAGTTGCGGGTGGGTGACTTCCACGTCCACAAGCTGCGCTCCTCCCCCCAGGGCCGCCACAGTGAACTCTTCCCAAAGCTGCGGATCGCCCTCGCCGCCTTCCACTTCAGTGCGGTAAGTAGCCAGCAGTGGCACTCCTGCGGCGGCCATAACTTTCGCCGCTACCTCACTCACCTGCGCCAGGAGGCCCTCGGTCACAGGTGAGAGCAGGTCCAGGCGCCACTCCACCAGGTCACAAAGCCCGCCACTGGCCACGAACCGGCCCACCTGCTGAGCTTGGGCGAGCACCTCGGAACACTCACGCCCGGTGAGGGGAATAATCACCAGCGCGCGGCAGTTGTTTTCACCCGCCATCGGCTTCCTCCCCTTCCCCGGCAGCCACCTGGCTGCGGCCAGCCGCATCCAACGTGGTTGAATCCAACCACCCGTACGGCAAGTGTGGTTTGCGTGGGGTGCCGCTGCGCCCCCGTTTGCCAAGCGCCGCCGCCGGATACGGCATATCCGCGTCAAGGTCAGCCAGCAGCGACACCAGTTCATCGCGAGTAGACACGCGCGCCAACGCCAGGCGCAACTCACCGCCCAGGCCGAAGCCACGTAAATACCAACCAAGGTGCTTGCGCATCTTACGCAGCGCATCGCCCTCATCACGGGCAACGGTCAGCATCAAGTCGGTGTGACGCAAAATCACTTCCCGCACCCGACCCAAGTTCGGGGCGGTGGGGGCGCCAGCGCTACCGGACCACATGGCGGCCACCAGGTCTTCGAAAAGCCACGGGCGTCCCTGCACGCCGCGGCCCACCACCACCGCGTCGCACCCGGTTTGCTCGATCATTTCCAAAGCGTCGGCGGCGCTGAAAATGTCACCGTTGCCGAAAACTGGGATCGACAGGCGCTCTTTCAAGTCCGCAATGGCACTCCAGTTGGCGCTGCCGGAGTAGTACTGCGCCTGCGTGCGCCCGTGTAGGCCCACCGCCTGGGCACCGTGCGACTGGGCGATCTGCCCGGCGTCACGGTAGGTGAGGTGATCATCGTCAATGCCCATCCGCATCTTCACCGTCACCGGGATCTCCCGCCGACCGGTCGCCACGCCGCGCACCACTGCGGCAATGATGTCAGCGAACAGGTCACGCTTCCACGGCAGCGCCGCTCCCCCGCCCTGTTTCGTAACCTTCGGGACCGGGCAACCAAAATTCAAATCCACGTGGTCAGCTAAATCCTCGCGCGCAATGATGCTGGCGGCCTGCTCCATGGTGGTTGGGTCGGTGCCGTACAGCTGCATGGAGCGCACGCGTTCGGCCGGGTCGGGGGTGACCATGTGGCGGGTCTTTTCATTTCCCTCTACCAGGGCGCGGGCAGTGATCATCTCACACACGTAAAGCCCGGCGGGCCCATCCACGCCAGGTGTGGCGGCATCCAACTGCGCGCGCTCAGCCGCCGGCAGGCCAGCTTCAGCGAATTCGCGGCACAGGCGGCGAAACGGCACATCCGTGACCCCCGCCATGGGCGCCAAAATCACCGGGGTATGTAGGCGAATGGGCCCCAACTGCAGGGGCTGCTGGGTAGGCAGTGCAGCTGGGGCCACCTTCACGTCCTCGCTTAGCAAAGCGGGAGGCGCTCCGACAGGTAGTTCACCAAGTCAGCCAGCGGCACGCGCTCCTGTTCCATGGTGTCGCGGTCACGGACCGTTACCGCCTGGTCGTTGACTGAATCGAAGTCGTAAGTCACGCACCAGGGCGTACCGATCTCATCTTGGCGGCGGTAACGACGACCCACCGCACCGGCATCGTCATAGTCCACATTCCAACGCTTGCGCAGTTCCTTTGCCAGTTCGCGGGCCGGGCCGGTGAGTTCTTCCTTACGCGACAGCGGCAGCACCGCTACCTTCACCGGGGACAGGCGCGAGTCGAGTTTAAGCACGGTGCGCTTATCCACCCCACCCTTAGTGTTGGGGGCTTCGTCCTCGCAGTAAGCATCCACCAGGAACGCCATCAGGGAGCGGGTCAGCCCAGCGGATGGCTCCACCACGTAGGGGGTCCAGCGTTCACCGGTGGTCTGGTCGAAGAAGTCGAGCTTGTGGCCGGAGGCTTCCATGTGCACACCCAGGTCATAGTCGGTGCGGTTGGCGATACCTTCGAGTTCGCCCCACTTCGAACCTTGGAAACCGAAAGTGTATTCGATGTCTACGGTGCGTTTGGAGTAGTGGGAGAGTTTTTCCTGTGGGTGTTCGTACAGGCGCAGGTTCTCACGCTTAATCCCCAAATCCACGTACCAGTCCAGGCGCTCATCGATCCAGTACTGGTGCCACTGTTCGTCAGTACCGGGAGCGACGAAAAACTCCAGTTCCATCTGTTCAAATTCGCGAGTGCGGAAAATGAAGTTGCCGGGAGTGATCTCGTTGCGGAAAGATTTGCCAATCTGGCCGATACCGAAGGGAGGTTTCATCCGGGCGCTGGTCATGACGTTGGCGAAGTTAACGAAAATACCCTGCGCGGTTTCCGGGCGCAGATAGTGCAATCCTGATTCGTCATCTACCGGCCCCAAGTAGGTTTTCATCAGGCCGGAGAAGGCTTTGGGTTCGGTCCACTTGCCGGGCTGACCGGTGTCGGGGTCATTGATGTCAGCCATGCCGTTTACCGGCGGGTGGCCGTGCTTAGCTTCGTAGGCTTCCATCAGTTCATCAGCGCGATAGCGCTTATGAGTGTAGAGGGACTCCACCAGGGGGTCGGTGAAAGCCTTCACGTGGCCGGAGGTTTCCCACACCTTGGTCGGCAAGATCACCGAGGAGTCCAAGCCCACCACGTCGTCACGCTGACGCACGATGCGTGACCACCATTGGCGTTTGATGTTCTCTTTCAACTCCACACCCAAGGGGCCGTAATCCCAAGCTGAGCGGGTACCGCCGTAAATCTCCCCGCAGGGGTAGACGAAGCCACGGCGTTTCGCCAAGGCGATGACGGCATCGAGTTTGCTGGTGGTTTTGGCCACGGGTTAGCTCCTTCGTTCAGCAGCGCATCTGGCGGAGGCACTGCGGGGCTGACTTAAAGAAAAGTTTGCTGGCGGCACCGAAATGGTTCCGCCCCACTAGTCTACTTAGCGGGCTAAGAAATACGAAAAGGCCGGGGTGGCTGATTCGGTTTGTGAGATAGCTACCCAAGGTCGCATTCTGCAAACGTTTTGACGATAATGGTTTTCATGAACGTCAACGTTAGCTCGCGCAACAACCCCCAGCGCCACCCCCGGCAGTGGATGGTGACGCTGCTGGCTGCCGCGACCGTCCTCGTGGCCGGCTGCTCAACCGGTAGCGCAACCAAGGACACCTTGCAGATTAAAAGCTCCTTCTACCCGCTGCAGTACCTCACCGAACAAATCGGTGGGGAACACGTGAAAGTGGACTCCCTGACCCCACCGGGAACTGACGCCCACTCCTTGGAACTGTCACCGAAAACCGTGAACGAACTGGGCGCAGCCGATGGCGTGATCTACCTATCTGGATTCCAAAGCGCCGTCGATGAAGCGGTAGCGCAGACCAAACCCGCCCACGCCCTCGACGTGTATGACGCCGCTAGCATCCAAGCCACCGGGTCGGCCTCCACCAAAGACAATCCGCTGGCCGGCGCCAAAGACCCCCACTTTTGGTTAGACGCCTCCCGCATGGCGAAAGTCGCCACCCAAATCGGTGACTTCCTGGCCGAACTCGACCCCGACCATGCCAAGGAGTACAAGGACCGCGGGGCAGCGGTGTCAGCTGACATGGAGGCCCTGAACAAGGAAATGGTGGCGGGCTTGCAACAGTGTGAGCTGGATACCTTCATCGTCTCCCACGAAGCCTTCGGCTACCTGGCGGACCAAGTCGGGCTGCGCCAGGTGGGAGTATCGGGTCTGGACCCGGAAGTGGCGCCCTCCCCTGAACGGATTAAAGCGATCTCGAAACTGGTGAAAGAAACCGGCACCAAAACTATCTTCACCGAAGTTAACGTCTCCCCCAAGGTAATGCAGGTACTAGCCGACGACCTGGGGATCACCACCGCCACTTTGGATCCGATCGCCACCCTCAACGACCCGCAAAAGGACTACCCCACACTAATGCGCCAGGACCTGGAGGCACTGCGTACCGGGTTGGGATGCAAATGAGTGCTGTTCCCGCGTTAGAAGCCCACAACGTACACGTCGCCTACGAATCCCACACCGTGCTGCACGGGGTGGACTTGGTGATTCCAGCGGGGCAATGCGTGGCCATTATGGGGGAAAACGGGTCCGGTAAATCCACCCTGGTTAAAGCCATCGTGGGCGCCGCGCCCGTCACCGCAGGCGACTTCCACCTGTTCGGGCACGACCGCCACCACGTGCCCTGGGAGCGCGTAGGATACGTCCCCCAGCGTGCCTCCGCCCCCGGTGGGGTGTCCTCCACCGCCTTGGAAGTGGTGCGCTCTGGCACTTTGGGGCCGCGCCAGTGGTGGTACCGGCCCGGTTCCAAAACCGCTGCGCTGGAGGCATTGGAAACCGTGGGCCTCACCCACCGCAAAGATCAGGCTTTCCACTTGCTTTCGGGAGGCCAGCAGCAGCGGATCTTGATTGCCCGCGCCCTGGTGCGTGACCCGTCCTTGCTGATCATGGATGAACCTTTGGCGGGTATCGACCGGCACTCGCAACACGAGTTGGCGCGCGTGGTGGCTGCCTTGAAAGCCCAGGGTCGCACCATTTTGCTGGTTCTACACGAGCTCGGCCCCATGGAGCCGCACCTGGACCGCATTATTACTATCGGGGCGGGCCACATTGAATCGAACCGGCTAGTGTCCGCGCCCCCTCCCCCTACCGCTTTGTCAGAAGCGGGCAGCCCGGCCACACCCACCTATTGCGAGGACGGTGAGCGCGGATGCTGACATCGGTACTGGAAATGTTCACCTCCCCCATCATGGTGCGCTCCCTCATCGCCGCCATCTTGGTGGGACTGACCGCCCCCATCGTGGGTACCTACCTGGTGCACCGGCGCCTCGCGATGATGGGAGACGGCATCGGACACATCGCCCTGACCGGCGTGGCCCTGGGTTGGCTGGCCGGGAGCTGGCTACAACTGGCCTCCCCCGAAGAACTCGCCATCCCCGGGGCGCTAGTGATATCGGTGGCCGGGGCCCTCACCTTGGAAGCAATCCGACTGGCCGGGCGCACGTCCTCGGACGTGGCGTTGGCGATCCTGTTCTACGGAGGTATCGCCGGGGGTGTGCTGCTGATTGGGATAGCGGGGGGAACGTCCTCGCAACTGAACTCGTATTTATTCGGCTCTATCGCCACCGTCACCACCACTGATATTTGGGCGACCCTGGCGCTGGCGACCTTGATTATCGTGGTGGGTTTGGGGCTTTCTCCGGCACTGTACGCAGTGTGCCACGATGAGGATTTTGCACGCTCTTGTGGGCTGCCGGTACGCACGCTGTCGATCTTGATCGCCTTGCTGGCAGCCTTCACCGTGGCTATCGCCATGCGGGTGGTGGGGTCGCTGTTGGTGTCGGCCCTGATGATTGTGCCGGTGGCGTCAGCGCAAATGCTTACCCGCTCTTTCCGCTCCACCATGGCCACTTCAATGGGGATCGGGGTGCTCACCTGCATTTTCGGGCTCACCTTGACCTACTACTATGATCTGTCGCCAGGGGCAGCGATCGTCGTCTTAGCTATTGGCGTCTATGCCCTTCTGTTCCTGATTCGGCCTATAATGGAGCGACTGCGAGGGCGCAGCGCCACCCGGAAAACCCCACCCATGGGGATGCACCCGGAACGCGAAGTGCAGCGCCCAGCTGAGAACCGGTGAACTGAACTTTCTCAGACGGAAGGGAACCAACTGTGGGTGATAATGTCCTAGCCCCCGACCCCAAACCGCCTGCCACGGCGCGCCGAAACACGCGTCAACGGAAGGCGGTGATGAATGAGCTACGTGCCAAACTTGAGTTTCGTTCCGCCCAGCGCATCCACGAAGACCTGGCCGAAAGTGGCCAACGCATCGGCCTAGCCACCGTCTACCGCAACCTGCGGGCCCTGGCGGAAGAAGGCGAAGTAGACGTCCTGATGGCGGCCGACGGGGAAACCCTGTACCGGCGTTGCGACGTGGATACCCACCATCACCACCTGGTGTGTCGCCAGTGCCTACGCACCGAAGAGATTGAGGCGCGCGCGGTGGAAAAGTGGGTGCATTCCTTGGGGAAGAACTACGGGTTTACCGACCTGGAGCACTCCATCGAGGTGTACGGAACCTGCGCTGAATGCGTAGCCTCCGGCTCGGCTTCGCAGCAGGCAGCAGCGATCGAGGGCACCGGTGCGGGCCACGGTCACGTCGCTGCCCACCACCACGGGTGATCGCGTGCCGGGGATACCTGATTTCATCTCCCAGCGCGGCGCGGTTTTCATTGCGGTTTTCTTGACCGTAGTGGTGTTTAGTCGCTCCCAAGCGACCTATTGGATGGCGCGGTTGCTGACCGGTTCCTTCCTGGCTAACTCCCGTCACAGCCAACGCCCCTTGGTGAGGCGTATCCGCACCTGGTTGGAGAGGGCCTCGGTGCAGCGCGGCATTGACGCGGTGGACCGGTGGGGTTTGCTGATCATTCCCCTGTCTTTCCTCACCATCGGGTTCCAAACCTTGGTGCACGCCGGTGCCGGGGTGTTGCGCCTACGCTGGGTGCCCTACACGCTGGCGTCCATACCGGGGTATATCGCTTGGGCGATCCTATACACGGCGATTTTCATTGCCGCCTTCCGCACCGGGCAGGCACTACTGCTAGGCAAAGCCTGGGCCTTTGGGATTTGCACCGCTTTGGTGGTGGCGCTGGGGATCTTCATCATTGCGCGGCGCAATAAGTTGGCGCAGCAACGCGCCCTGGTGGAAGCCTAAACCTCCCTAGCGCATGCCTAAACCGCCTGTTTCACAGCGTACTGAGCTGCGCGCGAACCGCGCGGTGCTTCACAGCCCTAGTAATGCCTGCGATTTGGCCTGCTGCCGACAACCGGCAGGATTATTGCCCGGCTGCGGTCACCGTCCTCGCACCTGGTCGATGGCGTCCCCGAAACGACGTTCCCGTCCGGCAAAGACCAGCAGGTCATCCCACAGGGCTTCGCGCCCGTATTCGGGCCAAGGAAGCGGATTGAAAGCGAACTCCGCGTAGGCGCACTGCCACAGCAGGAAGTTCGAAATGCGTTGCTCCCCGCCAGTGCGGATCAGCAGGTCCACGTCGGCGCTACCCGGCCCGTAAAGGCGTTGGCTGAAACTACGTTCGGTAATGGCGCTGGGTTTAATCTGGCCAGCTTGGGCTTGTTCAGCCAAAGCCCGGGCCGCGTCTACGATCTCGGCGCGCCCGCCGTAGTTGATCGCCATAGTGAAGGTCAAGGTGTCGTTCTGAGCAGTCAGCGCCTGGGCGGTTTCGAGTTCTTTAATGACCGAGGTCCACAAGCGTGCCCGCCTCCCCCACCATTGGACTTTCACTCCCCAGGAGTTCAACTCATCGCGGCGCCGGCGCAGCACGTCACGCGAATACCCCATGAGGAAACGTACTTCCGCCGGTGACCGTTTCCAGTTTTCCGTGGAGAACGCATACACAGTCACCTGTTTCACCCCGGCTTCGATGGCTCCCGCCAGAGTGTCCATCAAGGCCACTTCGCCCGCTTGGTGCCCGGCGGTGCGCTCCAGGCCGCGGGCGTTCGCCCAGCGTCCGTTGCCGTCCATGATGATGCCCACGTGGGTGGGCACCTTCGGTAGTTGCGGGGCGTGGTGGGTGCCTGCTCCGGGAGGTGGGACGGGTTTTACGTATTCGTTTTCCATGTTCACTCCTGGCCCGCTGCAGCGGCGAGTTCACTTTCCATCTTCGGTACCAGCCGGTAGGAACTGATGCGGCGCGTCAGGTGCCATTGCACCCAGGCCGCGGTCAGGGCACTGGCTTCACGTCGCGCCACCATGGTGGCCTGCGCGGTGGCAGACCAGTGCCCACTTATCAGATTTATCAACAAGTTTATGGACTCTGGGGCCGGTACGGCGGCTCCCGCACTGGCTTCACATTCTTCACACACCAGGCCCCCGGCGGCCGGGTCGAACCGGTTCCACTCTCCCCCACTGCCGCACACCGCGCACCCGTGTAGCGCCGGTGCCCAACCATTTAATGCCATTACTCGCAGCAGGTAGGAGTTCAAGACCAGGTCGGCGGGGTGGCGGCGTTTCGCGAGGGCGTGGAGTGCGCCAAGCAGTAGCAAGTAGTTGGCTTCTTCGGGGTTGTCTTCGCAGATTTGAACGGTCACTTCCGCGATCACATTGGCGCGTGTGTACAGCTGGTAGTCGCTGGCAATATCCAGGCCGTAGGGGCGGATGGTGTCCACTTGGGTGAGGATATCGAGGCTGCGGCCACTGTAGAACATGGCGTTGATGACGGAAAATGGCTCCAGCCTGGCGCCGAAACGAGATTTGGTGCGGCGCACTCCTTTGGCGACGCAGCGCACCAGCCCGTGGTTGCGGGTGAGGACGGTGATGATGCGGTCGGCTTCGCCCAGTGGGTGGGTGCGCAGCACGATGGCTTCATCACGGTAGGTCTTCACCGCTCCATTGTCCCACGCCGGTGCGTCGGCAGCGGCCCGGGCGCGCGGGTACGGGGGCGAGGACGGCGAGCGGGGCGCGGCAATGCCACACCTCGCCACACCAATCAGCGCAAAGCGCGGTTAACTGCCGAAATAACCGCCCGGTGCGTGGCCACCGTGATGGACGGGTCAATGCCGACGCCCCACACCACGGTGCCATCTACGTCTACCTCCACGTAGGCAGCGGCGCGGGCATCCCCACCGCTAGAGAGCGCATGCTCGGCATAATCCAGGATCGAGGCCTTCACACCCATTTGCTGCAGCGCCGCCACGAACGCATCCACCGGCCCGTTACCCGAGGACTGCACGGACTGTTCCACCCCGTTACGCAACACGGTGACGTCCAACTTCACGTGGTCGCCCTCGTCGTGACTGATTACGCGGGTACGACCCAGGCGGAACTCACCCCACGGGCGCAACCCGTCCCCAGCTTCGGCCGGCAAGTACTCGTCGGTGAAGATGCGCCACAATTCGGCGGCATCCACTTCCCCACCGACCTGGTCGCTGTGGCGTTGCACGGTGCGGGAGAAGTCGATCTGAAGGCGGCGCGGCAGGTCCAGTTTGTGGACCGAGTGCATGAGGTAGGCGATACCGCCCTTGCCGGACTGGGAGTTCACGCGCACGATCGCCTCGTAGGAGCGACCCACGTCGTGGGGGTCGATCGGCAGGTACGGCATGGTCCAAACCACGGCGTCCTCGTCCCCACCGGCAGCTTCCACCGCTTTGCGGCGCGCCGCGAACCCCTTCTTGATGGCGTCCTGGTGGGAGCCGGAGAAAGAGGTGTAAACCAAGTCCCCCACGTATGGGTGGCGCGGAGGGGTTTCCATTTGGGTGCAGTGCTCCACCACCCGGCGCACGTGGTCAACGTCGCGCAGGTCGATTTGCGGGTCAATGCCCTGGGAGAACAGGTTCAAAGCTAACGTCAGCAAGTCCACGTTCCCGGTCCGCTCACCCTGGCCCAGTAGGCAGCCTTCCACCCGGTCAGCGCCCGCCAGCATTGCCAGTTCCGCCGCCGCTACCGCGGTGCCGCGATCGTTGTGGGGGTGTACCGACAGGGCCACGTGCTCGCGGCGGGACAGGTTCGTCGACATCCATTCGATCTGGTCCGCATAGACGTTCGGCGTGGCGCGTTCCACCGTGGCAGGCAGGTTCAAGATGATTTCGCGGCCCGCATCAGGCTGCCAAATGTCCATCACCTTTTCGCACACTTCGAGGGCGAAATCCAGTTCCGTGTCAACGAAGATCTCCGGTGAATATTGGTAGCCCACTACCGTGTCATCCCCCAGGATTTTCTCCATCCACTTCATCACTTCGCGGGTGCCGGCCTGCGCCATCTGCACCGTGGCTGCCTGGTCGTTGCCGAACACGACTTCACGGAAAACCGGGGCGGTGGCGTTATACATGTGCACGTTGGCACGCGGTAAGCCTTCCAAGGCAAGCACGGTGCGTTCAATCAGGTCGGCTCGCGCCTGGGTGAGGACGGAAACCGTTACGTCCTCGGGCACCAGGTCGTTTTCCACCAGGGAGCGCACGAAGTCGTAGTCGGTTTGCGAGGCGGCGGGGAAACCAATTTCGATTTCCTTATACCCCGTCCCAACCAGCAGCTTAAACATCTCGCGTTTGTGATCCGGGTTCATCGGTTCAATCAACGCTTGGTTGCCGTCGCGCAGATCGGTAGATAGCCAGCGCGGGGCTTTTTCGATGGTCCGCGTCGGCCAGGTGCGCTCGAACGCGGGTACCGGGTTGGTCTGGGTAAAGGCCCGGTATTTGTGGATAGGCATGGGGCTGGGGGTTTGGGTGTCAATACGCGAACTGGTACGCATGCTTTCTTTCTTCCGCCGGATTTTCTATGCCCCGGTTTTGTCCTGGGGGCGGTGCCGGCACCACCAAACTCCGCGTCGAGGAGCCGGCTCCGTTAGTGAGCCTCGACGCGGCAGTGAAGCAGCAGTTGCGCATAAGCCATGTCCTCACCCTATGCAGCCACCGGCAACCAAAACGTCCTCGTCCGATATATGGACGAGGACGTGTGGGAAGTTAAAAACCCAAGCGGCCCAGCATCTTCGGGTCAGACTGCCAGTCCTTCGCGGTGCGCACATGCAGCGCCAAATACACCCGTCGCCCCAGCAACTGTTCGATCTGGCCACGCGCTTGCGTGCCCACCCGCTTCAGGCGCTGACCGCCCTTGCCAATAATGATGGCCTTTTGCGAGTCCCGCTCCACATACAAGTTCACGTGCACATCCAACATTGGTTCACGCTTCTGCCCCGGCGTCTTTTCCCGCTCAATGATCTCTTCGACCTGCACCGCCAGGGAATGAGGCAGTTCCTCACGCACCCCCTCCAGGGCGGCTTCACGGATCAGCTCGGCGATCATCACTTCGGTGGACTCATCGGTGCTCATGTCACGCGGGTACAGCGGCGGGGAGGGGGGCAGTAGCTCCACCAGCACTTCTTTGAGGCGTTCTACCCCGCGGCCTTTGCGGGCCGACACCGGCACGATGTGGGCAAATTCAGCGAGCTTATCGATGTCCTCCAAGTGGTTGAACAAGCGCGCCTCGTCCGCCGCATCGGTCTTGGTTGCCACCGCCACCACCGGTACCTTCACCGACGCTAACTGCCGGGCAATGAACTCATCGCCGGGCCCGATCTTTTGGTCCGACGGCAGGCAGAACATGATGGCATCGACATCGCCGAATGATTCACGCACCATGTCGTTGAGCCGTTCCCCCAGCAGGGTGCGGGGCCGGTGATATCCGGGAGTGTCCACCAGCACCACCTGGTAGTCCTCCCCCTGTATGATGCCGCGCACCGAGTGGCGGGTAGTTTCCGGACGGTTCGAAGTGATGGCGATTTTCTCCCCCACGAGGGCGTTCGTCAAAGTCGACTTACCCACGTTCGGCCGTCCCACTACCGCCACGAATCCGGCGCGGAAGTTCGGCGGGAAACTGGCGTCAATCAACCCATCCATGGTGGCGTTAGTTTCTTCGCTCAGTTCTTTTTCGTCAGGAAATTTCATTAGTTTTCTTCCTCTTCAGTCGGCTCCACCCGCCGGGCCACAATACTGGCGACCTGGCGGCGCCGTCCCTGCGCTTCTTCAGCTGTCATATCAATCCCCAGCGCTTGGGCGCGGGCCCCCGGCAATGGGACTTTCCCCATGGCTTTGGCCAGTAGTCCCCCAACGGAGTCCACGTCCTCGTCCTCAACTTCCATCCCCAGTAACTCACCCAGTTCGATGATGGGGTAACGCGCGGGCACGCGCCACACGCCCGGTTCGATCTCTTCGGGCTCGACCACGTTGCGGTCGTGTTCGTCGGTGAGTTCACCGACTACTTCTTCAATCAGGTCTTCAATGGTGATCAGCCCGGCGATGCCCCCGTATTCGTCCACCACTAACGCCATGTGGACACGTTCGGACTGCATGCGTCGCAACTGGTTATCAGCCAAGGTACTTTCCGGCACGAAGTGGGCTTCGCGACACAGTTGGCGCACCGGGATTTCCCGGTCCCCGGGGTGGTGGTGCAGGCGGGAGATCATGTCCTTGAAGTACACGATCCCCACCACGTCATCAATATCAGCGCCGATCACGGGGATCCGCGAGTACCCGGAGCGGACGAATAGGGCGATGGCTTTAGCGACGCTTTGTTCGGCTTGGATGGTGACCATGTCGGTGCGCGGCACCATCACTTCACGCACGTAGGTGTGCCCCAGTTCGAACACCGATCGCAGCATCTGCCGGTCATCGGCGTCGAAGCCTTCGGTCTCTCCCACTTGGTCCACCACTTCGCGCATTTCTTCAGCCATCTCGGCGCGCGCTTCGGCCACCGTTTGGGGGGAGGCGGGCAGGAGTTTACGTATCAGGCGCACCAGGGGCAGCCCCAGGTGCCCAGCTTTGACCAGTACCTCCAACAGCGGGGTGAGCGCCAGGGCCACCCGTTCAGGGTTGCGCCACGCCCATTGCTGGGGAATCAAAGAAATCGCCACGTAGGCAACGGCCCAGTTAACGAAAATGGAGGCCAGCAGCACCCCCCACCAGCGCCACCCGGTTTCCGTTAGCGCAATGGTGATGGCCACGGTTGCCAACGTTTGGGAGGCGATGCGGGCGGCACGCACCGACAGTACAGTGGGGCGGCGCGCTGCTAAGAGGGCGTCGAGGCGGCGGGCACGGGGCCGACCGTCCTCGATAAGATCATCAACGGCGGCCCGCGACAGGCGTGCCAGGGAACTTTCCGCCGCTACCAGCAGCGCCGCGATGATCACCACCACCGCGGAGGTGGTCAGTAAGAATCCGAGGGGAATGGTGCCCATCTTCTCAGCGCCGCCCGGAATCTTTACGGTTTGCCAGGAAGGTGAGCAGCAGTTGTCGCTGCAGGGCAAACATGTGGCGTTCTTCCTCTGGCTCCGCATGGTCGTAGCCCAGCAGGTGCAGCAGGCCGTGCACAGTGAGCAGCAGCATTTCTTCAGCTGCGGAATGTCCCGCTTCCAGGGCCTGCCGGTGCGCCACCTGCGGACAGATCACGATGTCCCCGAGGGCGCCCGCTGGCGTGGGGTTGGTGTCGGTCCCGGGGCGGAGTTCATCCATGGGGAAGCTCATCACGTCGGTGGGGCCGGTCAGGTCCATCCATTTGATGTGCAGTTCTTCCATCGGCTGGGGGTCGATGAAAATGATGGAGCACTCACAGTGGGGGGAAACGTGGAGTTGTTCGAGGACGTAGGTGGCGATTTGGGCGAACTCGGTTACGTCGATGTCAACTTCAGTTTCGTTTAGAACTTCGATGCTCATATCTACCTTCGTTACGTGCGGCACGTGCGGGTTCGGGTTGTTCTTCGTCCCAGCGTTGATACGCCTCGATAATATCGGACACCAGGCGGTGGCGGACCACGTCGTCGGAGGTGAGCTGACACATGGCGATGTCTTCAATCCCCGATAGGATCCGCAGCGCCAGGTTCAGCCCGGACTGGGTGTGGCGTGGCAGGTCGATTTGGGAAATGTCGCCGGTGACCACCACGCGGGAGCGGAACCCCAGGCGGGTGAGGAACATTTTCATCTGCGACCCGGTGGTGTTTTGGGCTTCGTCCAAAATGATGAACGCGTCATTTAGGGTGCGACCACGCATGTAAGCCAGGGGCGCCACTTCAATGGTGCCCGCGGCGATCAGGCGCGGCAGGGCTTCAGCGTCGATCATGTCGGCCAACGCGTCGTATAGGGGCCGCAGGTAGGGGTCAATCTTTTCCGTGAGGGTACCGGGTAGGAACCCCAGTGACTCCCCCGCTTCCACTGCCGGGCGGGTGAGGATGATGCGGCGCACGTCCCCGCGCAGCAGCGCCGCCACCGCCATTGCCATCGCCAGGTAGGTTTTACCGGTACCGGCTGGCCCCACCCCGAAGGTGATGGTGTTGTTGGCGATCAGTTCCACGTAGCGTTGCTGCCCCGCGGTCTTGGCCTTAATGGCGCGACCCTTGACGTTCAAGATGGCGTCGGAGCTGGGGGCGGCGGTGCCGGTTTTCCCCAGTAGCGCCACCGCCTGGTCCACCGTGTCGGCGGACAGGTGCCGTCCGGCGCGCGCCAGGGAGATCAGTTCGCGCACCAGGTCCGCCACCGTGGTGACCGCTTCAGAGGGCCCGGTGATGGTGATGTCGTGTCCCAAACTGGTGACGCTCACGCCGGGGAAACCGCGCTCTAAGCTGCGCAGCACTTCGTCGGAGGTCCCCAACACGTTCACGGGTTCCACACCCGGGTCGATGGTTACTACCACCCGCGCCTGGTCGTCGGACTGGTTAAGGTACTCACTCATATGGGGTTCGCGTTCTTCTTTCGCACTGGTCGGGGTGTTGTAAGTCTACCGCGCGCGCCGTTGCCAGGCTGAGCGTACCAACGCTAAGGTCACCACCCCGGCGGTCACCGCCCGCATCACGGTGTCACCAACCATCACCAGGTGGGCGCCGCGGTTTTGGAAAGCCGCCAGTTCGTCCTCGCTAATCCCACCTTCGGGGCCAATCACGATTCCCACCACCGCGGCGGGGATGTGATGGGCGAGGACGGTTTCCACCCTTTCGGTGGCGCTTTCGTGGGCGACGAGGACGGTGGGCACGTTAGCCTCCCCCGACGCAGTTTCAGCCTGGTCGGTTAAGGCGTTTAGGTGCCGGTAGATTTGTTCAATATTGCGCGCGTGCTCCACCTGCGGGATCCGGCTGCGACGCGACTGCTTAGTGGCGGCGCGGGCTGCTTCGCGTAGTTTTTGCAGTTGTTTTTCGCACTTTTGGTCGGCCCAGCGGCTAATGGAGCGCCCCGCCTGCCAGGTGATGATCGCGTCGGCGCCCACTTCGGTGGCCATCTGCACGATCTGTTCCTCTTTGCTGCCCTTGACTAGCGCTTGGATGAGTACTAGGCGCGGGGTGGGGGCCGGTTCGAATACCGGTTGCTGCATGGCGAAGGTGGCGCGCTTGCCGTCGTGATTGGTCAGGGTGGCGGTTGCCCTCCATCCGGCACCATCGACCAGGTCCACGCTTTCGCCCACTTCGATGCGCTTGACCCGCAAGTGGTGGGCTTCGGGGCCGTCAATGGTCAGCGGCAGGGTCGCCGGAACCTCGGTGGCTGCGTGGCCGGGGTCGGTAGCGACGGTGGCCGCGTGGCCGGGGATTGCAGCGTCGCCCCCGCCCGCAGGCTGGACGGTGGCGGTGAGGCAAGCGAGGTCAGGTGCGAAGAAAACTTGCCGCGTCATAACCGGGTCTCCCTACTGCTTCAGCCGTCACATTCCGGCGAATTTTTCCCGCAAGGACGCGAAGAAGCCCTGGTGGTTTTCCACCGCTTTGGCACTGACTTCTTCCTCTCCGCGCAGCTTCGCCAACTGCTCCACCAGTTCGCGTTCTTCCCCTCTGATGCGGGTGGGGATCTGCACGTTCAGCTGCACCCGCAGGTCACCGCGACCACCGCGGCGCATCCGCCCCACGCCCAGGCCCGACAAAGTGATCTCGTCAAAAGGCTGGGTGCCGGCAGGCACGCTGAGGAGCTGCTGCCCATCGAGGGTGTCGAAGTTTATTTCGGTTCCCAGTACCGCTGCCGTCATGGGGATCGTCAAGGTGGCCAGCAAGTCGTCGCCATGTCGGGTGAATACCGGGTGGGGGCGTTGGCGGATTTCGACGTACAGGTCACCGCCTGGTCCGCCGCCAGGTCCGGCTTCGCCCTCGCCAGCTAAGCGGATGCGGGTGCCAGATTCGATACCCGCCGGGATCGGCACGGTGAGGGTACGGCGCGCGTGGACGCGACCTTCACCGTTACATTCCGAACACGGGTCCGGGATGGTGGAGCCGTAGCCACCACAGCTGGTGCAAGCCGCAGACGTCATCACGTTCCCCAACAAAGTGCGTTGCACGCGCCGCACCGATCCGGACCCCTGGCAGTTATCACAGGTGCGCGGAGCAGTACCCGGTTTGCAGCACGACCCCTCACAGGTGGGGCATTTGATGGCGGTATCTACCGGGATTTTCTCTTCAGACCCAAAGACGATGGTGTCAAGCTCCACTTCCACCACCGTCAGGCTGTCTTGTCCGCGCCGGCCGCGCGGGATGGGCCCGCCGGTGGCGCCGGCCGCGGAGAAGAAGGTTTCGAAAATGTCAGAGAAGGCTCCAAATCCGTCGCCGAATCCGGCGGATCCGCCCATGTCGTAGGCGCGGCGTTTCTCCGGGTTGGAGAGCACTTCGTAGGCCACGGTAACGGATTTGAATTCCTCTTCGTGTTCGGGGCCCGCGATGTCGGGGTGTAGCTTGCGGGACAAGCGCCGGTAGGCTTTCTTGATTTCTTCATTAGAAGCGTCTTTGCTGACGCCAAGAATCTCGTAGTAGTCCTCGCTCACAAGGTGTCCTTCATACTTTCGCTAACTTTTCTTACCGGGTTTTAAGTCTGGTCTTTATCCCTGATGCCCGTGGTGGTGCAGGAAGTGCGTCAGGTACGCACTCAGGGCTCGCACCGCACTCATGGTACCGGGGTAGTCCATCCGCACTGGCCCCACTACCGCCAGGTGGGCGTTGGTGCCGCTATCGCCGTAGGCACCAGAGACCACCGAGGTTTGTACCAGCCCTTGGTGCGGGTTCTCATCCCCAATGGAGACGGTCACGTCCCGGTTACTGGCCGAGAATAGTCGCAGCAAGGTCACGTGTTCTTCGAGGGCGTCCAGCACCGGCCCGATGCTGCCACCGAAATCTGTGCCGCAGCGCGCCAAGTTGGCGGTCCCGGCCACCAAGATGCGTTCTTGCTCGCTATCTGCCAATGCTTCCAACACAGCCACGGTCACCGCCTGGGCTAACTGGGTGCGAGTGGCATCGGGGCCGGTTTGCAACTGCCCTATTACGTCGGGGATGGCCGACACGTCCTCGCCGCACGCGAGGTCGTTGATTCGGTCACGCACCCAGGTGACGTCCTCGGCGCTCACATCCTGTGTGACCACGTCACGTTGGGTGACATTCCCATCGGAAGTAATCACCACTACCAGCAGGCGCGACTCGGTCAGAGGTACTAGTTCGATGCGCACAATCTTGGCCCGCTTAAAACGGGGGTACTGTACTACCGCCACGTGGCGGGTCAGCTGGGCCAGCAGGCGGACGGTGCGTTCGATCACGTCATCTAGGTCCACCGCGTCGGCCAGGAACTGTTCGATGGCGTGGCGTTCGGGCCGCGACATCGGTTTGAGTTGCGCCAAGCGGTCAACGAAAAGCCGGTAACCCTGCACGGTGGGGATACGCCCCGCGGAGGTGTGGGGTTGGTAGATGTACCCTTGGTCTTCGAGGGCGGCCATGTCGTTTCGAATGGTGGCGGGTGAGACTCCCAGGTCGTAGCGTTCCACCAGCATTTTTGATCCCACTGGTTCGCGGGTGGATACGTAGTCAGAGACGATGGCACGGAGCACTGCGAGGCGTCGTTCGTGGGTTTCCAACGCTTTCCTCCTCTGCGCCGCTTCGGTACCGATTAGGTGGGGTTCATCCGCCCATCACCATTAGTAGCACTCTAACTCTACGAGTGCTAACTCTACCTGTTGGGGCTGATTTTGGCAGCTTCGAGTGCTATCCGGCAGCGTTCTCTAGTAGTGGCTAATCACCGGGGTGCCGATACTGGCCCAGTTGTAAATCCACTGCGCGTCCGACACCGGCAAGTTCACGCACCCGTGGGAGCCACCTGGCCCAGACCAGCCGAAACGATCCCGCCAGGGCGCTCCGTGCAGAGCATAATCCCCATGGAAGTACAGGATCCACGGCACGTTCGGAGCTTCGTACTTGGTGCCGTCAGGGTTGGTGCCGCGCAGCGTTTGGGTGGGGACTTTCAAGTAGACATTGAACTTTCCGGTGATGGTTTCCATGCCCGGCGCACCGGGCACGATGCCGGTTGGGCCGTGCACCGCGGTGGCACCTTCGAAAGCGGTGATGGTGGAGCTAGTTAAGTTCACGTCGATCCACTTCTCCCCCGGCGCAGCTTGGTAGATCAGATTTTCACTGCCTTCCGCTACCAGGCGATTTTCGTAGTGGGGTTCGGTGACGTCGTATTCAAACTTCCCGGCGTAGGGTTCCTTCCCCTGGAAGGCGTCCACCAGTTCCTTCGCCACTTTGTCAATGTTGTTGACCTTGTAGCCTTTGACGCCTTCTTCGTGGGTGCCCACCACGTCGCCGCGCAGGTTTACGTTGCGAATACCGTCGCGCGCTTCCACGTTGGTGGACTCCCCCAGCTCTTTCACCCAGGCACTGACCGCATCGGCTTTCACGGTCACACCTTTCGCTCCCTTGGAAGCGTCAATCGCGAGCCACTTGGAACGGTCGGTGGGATTGGGCTGGTAGGTTTGCTCCCCGTCGCTAACGTCTACCTTTAGCGCGGTGTAGGTGTTTATTTCGGTCAGTGCGGCCTGGGCGTCCTCGGTGGTTACCGCCGGGATTTGGTCTTGCACTTCGAGGACGGTGCTGACGTCGGCGAGTTTTTCCGCGGCTTCTTTCACGCCTTGGCGTAGCTGCTCGGTGTTCACTACTTTGCCGGGTTCGGCGGGGGTGACTTCAAATTTTTCACTCTCCGCGTTGAACGCTACCACTGCGTCTTTACCGGTGACGCCAACGAGTTTGCTCAGGCCATCGGCGGCGGTGTCGAAAACTTTGCTATCGACCTCGTAAACCGGGGTGACGGCGATGGCTTTGCCTAGTTTTAGCACCCGTTGGATGGGAGATTTGTTAGTGGCGAAGAGCTTATCGACGGTGGCGTTAGTGTCGATCTTGGCACCCACGTCCGCCAGATTGAAGCTCTTCTTCTTATCCGCCACCGATACCTTCAAGGACGTGTCTTCGGCGCGCGAGTCGATGATTTTGGCTACTTCGCTGCGGGTTTTTCCGCTCATGCTGTGCCCGGCGACGCTGGCGCCCGGCAGCGCGCGCCCTTCATAGTACAGGGATAGACCAACCGCGGTACCGGCTATCAAAAGTACCGTCACCAGCAGGGCCGCAAGGGTCCACTTGCGGCGCGCCGATAGCGCTTTCAGCTTCAGCATGGAGCCTACCTTTTGCTGCTCTTCAGGCAGATGCACGTGTAATGGGATTGCTTTATAGCATTCCTATTATCCCCGTTGGGTAGGGGTAGTTCAAAGACCCGGTGATGTGTTTGCTCACATCATAGACTGTGGTTTTGCTCCTATTAGTGCGTGTCACCGGCCGGGCCACGCGTTACCGGTCGTGTTCCCGCCGCACACCGGCCGGGTCTGGTGTTCCCTAACATGTTCCCGCCGCAGCCCGGCCCGCCTTCCCCAGTGCGCGCGCCCACCCCCGCTACCATGGACGGTGATGATAGATCGATACGGCTTAGACGTCCTCGCCAATAATCCGCACCGCGAAAGCCCCTACGGGCGTATGCGCAAGTCCAAACCGATGCCCGCCACGCCCGGTTTGGTGGTGGAAGACCCCACTTCCGGGTTCGTGGGAGCGGTCGCGGGAGTGGAAAAAGGTCCCGCCGGCTGGGTGGTGGTTTTAGAGGATCGGCGTGGGAAGAAACGCACTTTCCCGCTCGGCCCGGGCTGGTGGGTTGATGGCCAGCCCGTCACCTTGACCATGCCGCCCCCGGCACAAAAACCAGCTGCCGATCCCACCGGGTTGGGGCCGGGGCGTACCGCGTCTGGGTCGCGCGCCGTACAACTGGACCGCGCCCGCGTGGCGCGCCATTCACGTATCTGGGTGGAAGGCTCGCACGATGCGGAGCTGGTGGAGAAAGTCTGGGGCGACGATTTGCGTTACGAGGGCGTGGTAGTCGAATTCCTCGAAGGCGTCGATCACCTGCTGGACCTGCTAGAAGTTTTCGGCCCCGAACCTTCGCGGCGCGTAGGCGTGTTGGTCGATCACCTGGTGGACGGTTCGAAGGAGTGGCGCATTGCGCAAGCGGCCATGCGCCAATGGCCCGAGTCGGTGCTGGTGGTGGGGCACCCGTTCTTGGACGTGTGGCAGGGAGTGAAGCCCCAGACCGTGGGTTTGCAGGCGTGGCCACCATTCCCGCGCGGCACTAACCCGAAAGTGGAGTCACTCAAAGCCTTGGGACTGCCGCACCACAATGCGGAAGATATCGGGCTGGGTTGGAAAGCGATTTTAGGGCGAGTGCGGTCATTCCGCGATTTGGAGCCCGCCCTGCTGGGGCGGGTGGAAGAACTCATTGACTTCGTCACCGCCGCCGGTACCGAATAGTGCGGCCGTTATCCGGGCGTACCTAGCTGGCGGCGACCAGGGTGGGCAGCACGGCGGTGGGACATGAGGTCGGTCGTTAGCCGGGGCAGCAGAGCACGCGAGCGCGCCTAATCGGTCAGGCGCCGCGTCACCAGGTCCGCCATTAGTCGCCCGCGCAGGGTGAGCCGCACTCGCTTATCGCCACCGTGTTCGACCAGGCCTTCAGCTGCCAACCGGGGCACCTCGGCGCGCCCCCTGCGAGGCAAGTCAGCTAGCGCGATCCCATCGGCGGTGCGGATCGCCAGCATCACGAACTCCAACTCCCGTTCACTGGCGCTCAACCACTCCCCCGCTTGCGCCGGGGACTGCCCGGCTTGCAAAGCCTGCAGCCAGGCGCGCGGGTGTTTACGGTTCCACCACCTGGCGGTCCCCAAATGCGAGTGCGCACCCGGGCCGATCCCCCACCAGTCAGCATCTGCCCAGTAGGCCAAATTGTGACGGGAAGCGTGCCGCAACCGCGTGGTGGGTGGCTGATCCGAGGCTTCCAGGCGTGCCCAGTTGGATATCTCATACCACTCATAGCCCGCCGCTGGCAGTAAAGCGTCGGCCAACTGGTACTTCTGCGCCTGCTCGTCCTCATCGGGTAGTGGCAACTTGCCGCGGGCCACCGCCGCCCCCATAGCGGTACCCGGTTCCACCACCAGTGCGTAAGTGGATATGTGGTCCGGCGCGGTCGCCACGGCCGCCTCCAGGGAATCTCGCCACTGGCCCATAGTCTCCCCGGGAGTGCCGTAGATCAGGTCTACCGACACGTCCAGGCCAGCGCGGCGACCAGCCTCAACCACGTAGCCGATGCGGTCGGGGTCATGGGTGCGGTCCAGGGTGCGCAGCACATGCCGGTCCGCGGACTGCATACCGAACGAGACCCGCGTGAATCCGGCCTCACGCAACTGCGCGAGCACCGCATTGTCCACCGTGTCAGGGTTGGCTTCGATGGTGACTTCGCACCCGTGGTCGAAAACGAAACGCCGGCCGATGGCGTCCATAGTGGCCCGCAGCTGCGCCGGTTGCAACAAAGTGGGGGTGCCCCCGCCGAAGAAAATTGAGTGCAGTGGGCGGGTGGGGAAATCGGCGAGGACGGTCGCCGCCAAGTCGATTTCGCGTTCCAAAGACTGGTGGTAGGTTTGGGTATCCGCACCCGGACCGAAACCCACCGTATAGGTATTGAAGTCGCAGTATCCGCACCGCACCGTGCAAAACGGCACATGCACGTACAAGGAAAGATGGCGGTGCACGGGCCCCACGCGCGCCGGGTCCAACCGCCCATCCACGGGCCAGGCGTCCCCTTCAGGCAAGCTCGGCATGAGACCTACTTAACGCCGCGCAGCCCGCACCGCCACCAGGTCGAAGGCCGGGCGACCGGCCATGCGGCCACGGTCTTCGAAGCGAGTGAGGACGCGCTGGCCGAAACGCGGAGCGAACCCGCCGCGCTCCCCCTGCGGATCATCCGGGTGGGGACGCTCGCCTTTGTGGCGATTCGTAAAATCCGGGCAACCTTCCACCACGTCACGCATCTGCCAGGCGTAATCTTCCCAATCAGTGGCCAGGCGCCACACGCCCTGGTCCATTAACACGCGGGCGACTTCGCGGGCGAAGGCAGGCTGGACCAGGCGCCGCTTGTGGTGGCGGGCTTTACGCCACGGGTCTGGGAAGAATGTCCACACCTCGGTTGCGCACGCTTCGGGCAGGATGAACGGTAAGCACTGGGCCACGTCGGCTTCCACCAGTCGCACGTTGCCTACCCCCGCTTCCACCGCGCGGGCCACGGTTTTGCCTAAACCCTCTTGCCACACTTCGAAAGCCAGCAGGTCCTGGTCAGGGTGGCGCAGCGCATAGTCAACCATTTGTTCGCCGTTACCGGAGCCAATTTCAATGATCAGCGGGGCGCGGCGGCCGAACACTGCTTCCGGGTCAATGCTGAAGCTGGTATCCACCGTGGTGTAACCACCATCGCGCGGCACCTCAATGACGAAACGCTTCGCGTGTTCATCCCAGGTGCGCTGGGTGGAACTGTGCAGGCCGCGTCCGCGCCGAGTGAAGGATTTGGTGCGCGCCAGGTACGGCACGTCGCTGTCGCGGGGAACGCCCGCGCCGTCCTCGTTCACTTCTTCCCCGTCGGCACGTCGGAGGTGAGGGCGGAGATGAAAGCCTCCTGCGGCACGTCCACGCGCCCAATCGACTTCATCCGCTTCTTGCCTTCCTTCTGTTTTTCCAACAGCTTGCGTTTACGGGTGATGTCACCGCCGTAACACTTGGCGAGCATGTCTTTGCGCAGCGCTTTAATGGTTTCGCGCGCGATGATGCGCGAACCAATGGCAGCCTGGACGGGGACTTCGAACTGCTGGCGAGGAATGAGTTCCTTGAGTTTCTTCGTCAGCTTCAAGCCGTAAGCGTAGGCGGCGTCGCGGTGCACGATGGCAGAGAAAGCATCCACCTGTTCGCCGTTTAGCAAAATGTCCACGCGCACCAGGTTCGCTACCTGCTCCCCGGCCGCTTCGTAATCCAGGGAGGCGTATCCGCGGGTGCGGGATTTGAGTTGGTCGAAGAAGTCGAACACGATTTCTGCCAGCGGCAGGGTGTAGCGTAACTCCACTCGGTCTTCGCTGAGGTAGTCCATGCCCAGCAGGGTGCCGCGACGCGACTGGCACAGTTCCATCACCGCGCCCACGAAGTCCGAGGGCGTGAGGATAGTTGAACGCACCACCGGCTCGTAAACTTCACTGATCTTCCCATCGGGGTATTCCGATGGGTTGGTCACGATGGTTTCACTGCGGTCTTCGGCGATCACCCGGTAGATAACGTTGGGGGCGGTGGCAATCAGGGAGAGGTTGAACTCGCGCTCTAAGCGTTCACGAACGATCTCTAGGTGCAACAGCCCCAAGAACCCGCAGCGGAACCCGAACCCCAGGGCGGCGGAAGATTCCGGCTCGAACGTCAAGGCCGCGTCGTTGAGTTGGAGTTTTTCCAGGGCTTCACGCAGGTTCGGGAAGTCGGATCCGTCAATCGGATACAGCCCCGAATACACCATTGGTTTGGGGTTCTCATAGCCGGCCAAAGGTTTTTCAGCCCCGCGGACCGCGGTGGTGACGGTGTCACCAACCCGGGATTGGCGCACGTCTTTCACGCCGGTAATCAGGTACCCCACTTCGCCCGGACCCAGCCCCGCGGTAGCTTTCGGTTCGGGTGAGATTACGCCCAGTTCCAGGATTTCGTGGTTGGTGCGATTAGACATCATCTCGATGCGTTCGCGCGCCGACAGGCGCCCATCGACCATCCGCACGTAGGTCACAACCCCGCGGTAAGTGTCGTAAACGGAGTCGAAAATCATGGCGCGGGCCGGGGCGTGAGCTTCCCCGGAGGGGGCAGGGATTTGCCGCACGATCTCATCCAGCAAGGCCTCCACGCCCTCGCCGGTCTTGCCGGAGACCTTGAGGACTTCAGATTCTTCGCAGCCAATCAGGTTGGCGATTTCGGCTGCGCATTTTTCTGGTTGCGCGGAGGGCAGGTCGATTTTGTTCAGAACCGGGATGATGGTCAAGTCGTTACCCATCGCCAGGTACAGGTTCGCCAAAGTTTGTGCTTCAATGCCTTGGGCGGCGTCCACCAGCAGTACCGCGCCTTCACAGGCCGCCAGGGAGCGGGAAACTTCGTAGGAGAAGTCCACGTGACCGGGGGTGTCGATCATGTTCAGGGCCCAGGCTTCGCCGTCGCATTCCCACGGCATGCGCACGGCTTGGGATTTGATGGTGATGCCGCGTTCGCGTTCAATATCCATCCGGTCCAGGTATTGGTCACGCATTTCGCGTTGTTCCACTACGCCGGTGAGTTGTAGCATCCGGTCCGCGAGCGTGGATTTGCCGTGGTCGATGTGGGCGATGATGCAGAAGTTGCGGATCTGCTCTTGGGGTGTGGAGGCAGGTTGGATCTGCGCTACCTGCGCGGGCGTCGCTTGCGCCACCTCGGCCCTCCCTTAGGTTTCATTGGACTGCTTACTGTATCGCCTTCCAGTGTCCCACGTTGGCGGCGTGCTTACGAATTCGCCCCGCGCCAGGACGGGTTAATCCTGGTGGCGCTGCAGCCGCTTAGCGGTACGCGCCAAGGTCAGGGCGATATCGCGTTGGCGGGGAGAAAGGTCCGCCGCCGGTTCCCCGCTCGGGTCAGCAGTACGCGCGGCCCCAGGCAGTTCGCTCTCGCCCGCAGCATCCTCGCCAACTTCCCAACCGTCCTCGTAATCAAGCTGGGTGAGTGAAAAACGACTCTCCGGCGCCGTCAATCCCATCAAAGTGGCGGCGCCGGGCTGGGCCAGCATCGCCCAGTTCGCGTGGTTGAGGATACTTGCCCCACTGATACTGCCTGGCGCCCACGGCCCCAACTGGTCGTGGGTGGGGGCCGCGTCGGAGGCTTCACGCTGTGGCACTTCACTGCCGAGCTTAGCGGCGTAGCGGCGCACCATTGCGGGAAGCGCCCGGCCAAATAAGTATGCGCCCACTAATGCTAACGCCACCGTGATCCCCACCGCGGTGATGACGCTCAGCAGCGCAGAACGCGACGGGCCAATGCCGAAGAACAGGGCGAAAGCGATTAGGAACGCTGCGCCGAGGAACCACATGCCGTGGTTGTCGAACCACCACGAGAGGTCCGCCAAGCGCTGCAGTTTAGGATCCACTTTGGCTTCGGTTTCCGCTTCCTCGAACTCCTGGTCCCAAGCTTCTTCCACCAGGTTCAAAGCCACCGCCAACGGTAACGCCCGCCGCCGCCACGCACGGTATTCCTCCCCATCGGGCGAATCCGCCCACTGCTGGTAGTCA
>JAEWEQ010000092.1 GCA_023389315.1 Actinomycetes bacterium
GCAGCTTCGAACGCGCGGTCGGCGCGGTCCTTGGGAACCGGGGTGGCGTGCGCATCGGGAGCCGCACCGGTGTTCACGGAAACGTAGCCACCAGCTTGGATGATGCGGTCCATGGCGGAACGATCCACCACCAGGTCCTTGATGATCGGGAACGCGGCGGAACGCCACGGTTCAATGGTGATGGTGTCACCGTCTTTGAACGAACGCATGTGCAGCTGGCAGGTGGTGGTAACTTCCGGGCCGTGGGCCACGCCGTTGATCACCACACCACACATACCGCAAATACCTTCGCGGCAGTCGGAGTCGAACGCGATCGGTTCTTCTCCGCGGGCGAACAGCTCTTCGTTCAGGATGTCGAGCATCTCCAGGAATGACGAGTCCTCAGAGACACCATTGACCTTGTATTCGTGCATCGCGCCACGGTCCTTCGGACCGTTCTGGCGCCAAATCTTCAGGGTGATGTTCACTTGTAACTCCGCTGCTTCAGCTCGATGTTGTTGTAAATGAGGTCTTCCTTGTGCAGGACGGGAGCTCCGCCCTCGCCGCCGAATTCCCAAGCCGCCACGTACAAGAACTCGTCATCGTGACGCAGGGCTTCGCCCTCTTCGGTTTGCGATTCAGCGCGGAAGTGGCCACCACAGGATTCTTCGCGGTGCAGGGCGTCCACACACATGAGCTCACCCAGCTCCAGGAAGTCAGCCACGCGGCCGGCCTTTTCCAAAGACTGGTTCATCTCACCCAGGGACTTACCCGGAATGCGAACGTTGCTCCAGAACTCCTTGCGCAGTTCTCGGATCATGTTGATGGCCTTCTTCAGACCTTCTTCAGTCCGTTCCATACCGCAGTATTCCCACATGATGTGGCCCAGTTCCTTGTGGAAAGAATCCACTGAACGGTTACCGTCGATCGACATGAGCTTGTCGATCCGCTCCTGGGTGGAGCGCAGTGCCTCCGCCACTTCCGGAGTGGACTCATCGAGGGCGGGGAAGCCGAACGCACCAGCGAGGTAGTCGTTGATGGTGTTGGGCAGTACGAAGTAGCCATCGGACAAACCCTGCATGAGCGCGGAAGCGCCCAGACGGTTTGCACCGTGGTCAGAGAAGTTCGCTTCACCTGCGACGAACAAGCCCGGGAGGTTCGACTGCAAGTCGTAGTCGACCCACAGGCCACCCATGGTGTAGTGAACCGCCGGGTAGATACGCATCGGAACTTCGTAGGGGTTGTCACCGGTGATGCGCTCGTACATGTCGAACAGGTTGCCGTACTTAGCGGAAACCGCGTCACGCCCCATACGTTCGATAGCTTCAGCGAAGTCCAGGTAGACGCCGCGAGCCACGCCGTCGATCTCCGGCCCTACGCCACGACCCTCGTCACACATGTTCTTCGCTTGACGCGAAGCGATGTCACGGGGAACCAGGTTACCGAAGGACGGGTAGATACGCTCCAAGTAGTAGTCGCGATCTTCTTCCGGAATCTGGCGCGGATCCTTCTTGCAGTCCTCAGCACGCTTGGGCACCCAAATGCGACCGTCGTTACGCAGCGACTCTGACATCAACGTCAGTTTCGACTGCTGGTCACCGTGCTGGGGGATGCAGGTGGGGTGAATCTGGGTGTAGCAGGGGTTACCAAAGTAAGCTCCCTTGCGGTATGCACGCCAAGCAGCAGTGCCGTTACAGCCCATCGCGTTTGTGGACAGGAAGAACACGTTGCCGTAGCCGCCGCTAGCCAGGACCACGGCGTCAGCCACGTGGGTTTCCAGCTTCCCGGTGGTCATGTCGCGGGCGACGATACCGCGGGCACGGCCTTCGTGAACGATGAGTTCGACCATTTCGTGGCGACGGTGCTCGGTCACGGTGCCGGCGTGTACCTGGCGTTCCAGCGCCTGGTAGGCGCCGATCAGCAGCTGCTGACCTGTCTGGCCGCGAGCGTAGAAGGTACGCGACACCTGCACGCCACCGAAGGAGCGGTTGTCGAGCAGGCCGCCGTACTCGCGGGCGAAGGGAACACCTTGGGCGACACACTGGTCAATGATGTTCGCCGAAACTTCCGCCAGACGGTAAACGTTGGTTTCGCGGGCCCGGTAGTCGCCACCCTTAACGGTGTCGTAGAACAGGCGGTACACCGAGTCATTGTCATTGCGGTAGTTCTTAGCGGCGTTGATACCACCCTGGGCGGCAATGGAGTGCGCGCGGCGGGCGGAGTCTTGGTAGAAGAAGGCGTGGACTTGGTAGCCCATTTCGCCCAGGGAAGCGGCCGCAGCGCCACCGGCCAGGCCGGTGCCAACTACGATCACCTTCAGTTTGCGGCGGTTCGCGGGGTTCACCAGTTTGGCGTTGAACTTGCGCTGTTCCCAACATTGGGACAAAGGCACGTCCAGGGGTGCCTTGGTGTCCGCGATCTTTTCACCTTCGCGGTAGATACCGTGGATTAACTGATCAGTCATGTCACGTTCCTCAAGAAATCAGCCCGAGAGCAATCGCTACCGGGGGAGCTAAGAACATCACGAACACCACACCAGCAACCACGCCTGAGATGGCCACCATGATCGGCTGAGTGTTGCGACGCAACCAACCCAGGGTTTGCAGTGCCGACCAGATCCCGTGACCGATGTGCATGGCTACCAGACCCACGAAGATCAGGTAGACGATCAGCACGATCGGGTTGGAGAAGGCCCCCACCATGCGGGCGTAGGGCGACATCTCGGAGGCGGAGAAACCAGCGGGGATGGTGGCGGTAGTGAAGTGCAGGAGGTGTCCGACGATGAGGACCAGCAGGATCACACCAGAGATACGCATGGTGCGAGCCGCGTAGGAGTCCGCCACATTCTTCTTAACGGTGTAGCGATCCTTACGAGCCTTGTTGGAAATGATCCAGGTGTGGAATGCGGAACCGACGTGAATCAGCGCCATCAAAATCATGGCGGTGCGGAACACAATGATGAGTCCACCGTGAGGAAGCAACGGGTAGAAAGCATCACCCTTTAACCAATGGGCGTAGTAGTCGTATGCTTCTTGCCCGAAGAACATCTTCAGGTTGCCGTATGCGTGGACGATGAGGAAGAGAACGAAGAACAACCCCGAGATCGCCATCAGCTGCTTGACGAAAACGTTGGTGCTCCACGCTCTGCGCTTCTTTGTTGCGACAGTCGTGTTGGCCATACTTTGAGATTACCTGTCACTTCCTGGCCGTGGGGCTAATCTCCCCCAACAGCGTTTGCGCGCCCCTTTTCACGCCTGCGTCGACGGTAGTTTTTCCGCACTATGTCACGGATTATACAAACTGTTACAAACTGCGATTTAGGACTGACATAGTAGCTGATTCAACCCGAATTAAGACATCTAGACCACCCATTACGCAAGGGGGTGTTTTCGTAAACATTAAAATAATTCGCGAGGACGTTCCCGCCCTCGCAAATCCACCGACTTTGGCTAGTGCTGCCAGCGCGGCAGATCCTCCAACGCCATCACCACTGCGTCTTCTAACGGGTGGTGGTAGTAGCGGGGAATGCGGCCCACTTCGGTGAAACCAACACTGTGGTAGAGGCGTTGGGCTGGCATGTTCGACGCCCGCACTTCCAGCAAGATGCGCTCCACTTGCCGTTCGCTGGGGGCAATCTCGGCGGCAGGAGTTGCGCCCGAAGCATCGCGGTCCGCGGATGTGTGCGGTGTCGCGGAGCCTGTTAACTCCCCACCTGGCGCAGGTTCAGCGCAGCGCAAATACCAGTGCCCGGCGTTTAGGATCCCCATGTCTTGGACCGCCCCGACCAACTCCAGTAATAGCGCCCGGCCCAGGCCCCGTCCTCGCCAATGGGGCGCCACCCCGATGGTCATTAAGTCGGTATCTTGACCCACGCGCACCCCCGCGTAGGCAACCAACTCCTGGTCGGGAGTGAAAATCCCCAGGTAGTAGCGATCGTGGCGGGTGAGTTCTTCTAAAAGGAGCGACTCTGACCAGGCTTCGTGGGGGAAGATGTCTTCTTCTAAGGGCACCAAAGCGAACACATCCGCGCTGTAAAGCACGCGCATGTGGAAAACCTCGCCCGCGACGGTCAGATCCTTATTGGAGTCACTACCCATGGCCTACTTTTTCGCCCCGCCCTTGGCGCCGGTGTGGATATCCGGGCGACGCAGGTACTGCGGTTGCGTGGGCAAGCTGGTCAGGCCCCGACGCAGCCGCGCCTGAACCAGGCGCCCGGCTACGCGCACGTCCACGCCCGCACTGCCCATCGCCGAGGGGAACTGCTCGGGGTAAACCGCGCAGCCAGGACCAGCGTAAGCAGTGTCGTGCTGGCGGATGTAGTTCGCGACCGTCTGCGCACTGGCGACCGCCGGTTCGCTGATCAACTCCACATCGTCAGGCCCCAGGGCACGCGCGTGCGCCCAATACACTTCCTTGCGGCGCGCGTCGGTGACCACCACGATGTCACGATCAGAGGGCAAGCGGTCTGAGTACTGGCGCGCCAAAATCTCCAACGCTCCCACACCATACTCCGCGGCCCCGCAGGCGCGCGCCAGTACGTGAGCGCTGACCAGGCCGGCGCGCAGCCCGGTGAACGGGGCCGGGCCGGTTCCCACCACCACAGTGACGATCCCAGCGTCGCGGGCGTTAGTTGGTAAGCCCGCGCTGTCCAACGCGGTTTCCAGCAGTTGCGCCAGGCGTTCGGCGTGGGCGCGCGAATCCGCCTCCGACGCCACCTGCCATGTGCCTTCGTGCAAGACCCCCACTTGGGATCCCGCCGAGGTGTCAATCGCCACTAAAGTCATTGCGCTGCCTCCACCGCTTTATCTACCACGGCCCGCAGACCGTCCTCGTCCATCCAGCGCGACCCAAAGCCGCGGAAAGTCAGGCGCCGCGCCCCCGAATCGATCTGCGAAAGGTCTGCGCCGCTAGTGTCTTGCGCGCCTTCCAGTTCCAGGGTGATGTGGAGGCGGTCTTCGCTGAGGGCCTCGGTCTTGCCATCTCCCCATTCCACAACCACCACGGATTCAGGCAGCGAAGTGTCCAAATCTAGGGTCTCTAAATCGTCCAGGTCGCCGATGCGGTAAGCGTCCACGTGCACCAAGTCGGGCCCGTCGGAGTTGGGGTGGACGCGCGCGATGATGAAGGTCGGTGACGCCACGCGCCCGCGCACCCCCATCGCTTGCCCCAGCCCTTGCGTGAGGGTGGTTTTCCCAGTGCCGAGGTCGCCGGTGAGCATAATCAGGTCTCCCCCACGCACCACGGTGGCCAGGGCGGCTCCCACCGCGCGGGTTTGTTCCGCATTATTGACGAGGACGGTGAACATAGTTCGCTTTCAAACTTCAGGTTGGTAGCGGCGCGGTACGCGCGCCCCTATCCGGGTGACAATTTCGTAGTTAATAGTACCGCTCGCCTGCGCCCAGTCATCAGCGCTGGGGCAGCCGACTGTGGATGAACACTGGGGGTTGGAAAAAAGGATGACTTCATCGCCCGCGCGAGCGGGGGCGGTTGGGTTTGCGGCGCGAGCGGGCGGCATTTGCCCAGCCGGCGTCTGCTCAGCCGGCGCGACTTCACCAGCCCCACTGAAGTCGGCCCGGCCCACGGCTCCCAGATTCACTACGAACTGATCCATACACACGCGCCCCACAATGCGGGTATCGATTGGTACCGCGCCCTGCACTCGCACGGATGCACAGTTAGAAGCGTGCCGCGGGATGCCATCGCCATAGCCTAGCGGCACCACCCCTAACCAACTGTCTTCTTCCGCGCTCCACGTGCCCCCGTAGGACACGGTTTGCCCCGCCGGCACCTGCTTAACCAGGTTTAAATTTGCGCGCAGCGTCATCACCGGCTGCAGGCCCAGCTCGGCACTGGAGGCGTGGCTCGGGTCAGGAGACAACCCGTACAGGCCGATACCGTCGCGCACCATGTCGTAGTGCGTATCCGGATGCCAAATCACCCCGGAAGTGGCAGCCAAATGCCGCGTTAGCCCACTCAACCCACAAGCTTCCAACGTGGCGCAGGCCTGCTCGAAGCGCTCACGCTGGACGCGGGTGGCAGCCGCCGCGTCCGGCCCCACTTCGTCGGCACGTGCCAGGTGCGACCACACGCCAACGGTGCGAACGTCCTCGTCACGAGCAGACCGCAGTTGCTCAGCCAACTGCGGCAACTGTGCCAACGGCACCCCGGCGCGCCCCATCCCGGTATCAACTTTCAGGTGGATGCGCGCGGGAAGCTCACACGCGCGCACCATGTCCAACTGTCCGACGCTGGACACTGACACTTCGATGCCTGCTTCCAGGGCTCGACGCAGGGTCGCCACGTCCCCAGCGGGCAGCATCCAGGAAAAAATCGCCACCTGCGAGTACCCCGCGTGGTCGAGTTCGGCGCGCAATGCTAGGGCCTCGCTCAGCTGCGCGGCACCTAAAATGTCGTATCCGATTTGCGCTAGGGTTTTCGCGACCTGGGCGCGGCCATGACCGTAGGCGTCGGCCTTCACGATCCCCATGTGGCGGGCACCCGGAGCATATGCGCGCAGTCGTTGGGCGTTGGCAGCCAACGCAGCCAGATCAATATCTGCCGTCGCCGGGTAGCTATCCCAAGGTGAATGCGCGTCCATATCGGTCCTTTCCTCGCTGTTACCTACCCTAGTCCCAACCGCGGACACGACGTTAGTGGCGTTGGCGTGTGCCTGGGGTTTTGGGTCACGAGGACGGTCGGCTGTGTTGGTCCGGCGCAGCGCGGCGGGTGCGACGGCAGCCAACGCCGGCCGGCGGCCTTGCAAGGCGGCGCTGGCCAGGCGCGGCGCGGCGGGCGGCGCTGGACTTTGTGCCGCTTTAGCGCCGGCGGCGCAGTGCGTAGTCCACCGCAGCTGGCAGGTGCTCAGCGATATCGGCGGCAGTAATGGGCCGGCCCCAGGTTTCCTTGGGCGCCGCCACTATCTGGCTCTGCGGGCGGGTGGGCACAGCTGGCAAGCTCGCTACTGAAGCGCGCACCGTGGGAGCTGGGAAAACTTTCCTAGCTTCGCCGCGCCGATACGCCTCAGAGGCTCCCTGGCTACCGCCGTGCACATGCGCCAAGGCGGCCAGTTTCGCGGCCGAGCGGATGGGGCCACGGATGTCCACCTGCGCCGCCAACGACGCAGCCGTGCCGTGCAGCCACACACCGGCCGCGGCGGCCCGCAAGAACAAGTGCTCCCAAGTGGGGGGCGCGACCTGGGTATCTCGCCAAAATGGCACCACCGCCTGCGGCACTTCCTGTCCGCTTTCCCCAGCCAGCGGGGTCCCACTGTCTCCTGCCGCTTCCTGGCGAGCACGTTCGCGCCAAACTTGCAGGTTCGCCAGGGCCGTACCCAACGCCCCCGCTAAGACGTCTCCGCTGCCTGCAGTGGCAGCCCAGCTGGGGGCCTCAGCCTGCACGTAGCAGGCAAAACGTCGGTTGCCTTCAGCGCTATCACCACTGTGGTGGCGCGGTTGTTCGTTTTCATCTTCCACGCGCGCCACCAGTTCCCCCGGGCCGGCCGCCTCGGGTTCGTCCACCACCGGCACCGGCTTTGCGCCGGTCGGCACCGGCCCTACCAGCACCGTAGCCGCGCCTTTGAGCACCACCATCGCACCGGTCAGCTCGCTGATGCGCTCGGCGGCCACGCGCGGAGCGGCCTCCACCTCGGCGCGTGACCACTCCTGCTCCGTCAGTTGGGTCAACAACTGGGCGGCCTCACCCGCATGCGGCGTCCACACCATGAAACTGGGCAACTGCTCCCGCCCCCATTGCGCCGCTACCGACAGGGCCCCGGCGTCAACCACCAGGGGAATATCGGCGCGAGCAGCATCGCTCAGGGCTGATTCGATACGCGCCCGATCGTCCTCGTGCTCGGGGTCCATCCCCGACCCCACGACCACGCACTGTGCCCGTCCAACGCCGGTAACCAAACCCGGCTCCCTCGCCAACGCCAGCTGTGTAACCGGCGCGGGAGCATCCAGGCGTACCATCGACGCCCCGCTGTATTGCGACGCCAAAGCCGAGAGCACGCCCGCCCCCGGGTAGCGGGCCGACCCGCAGGTTGTGCGCACTACCGCGCGCGTGTACTTGTGGTCGGTGGCGCTGGGCGGGGTCAGCAAACACGCCACGTCGGTGGACTGCAAAGTGGTGGTCGCCGCCGGGATCGAACTCAAGTCCAGCGCCAAGTCAACCAGCGTAATGTCCCCGTGGTGGTAGCTAGCTGGCGGCAACACGAGGGCGGCTTTCACCGCTCCCATGGTGACCACGTCATCGGCCGGGAGGATCGGGTTCTCCACCCGCCCATCGTCGCTGCACGTACCAGAATGCACGTCCACCGCGATCACCCGCGGAGTTCGTCGCACGCCCGGTGCCGCCTGGGTGGCTTCGTGGTGGAGGCGGGCCAAGGTTTGCACCACGCTGGCCACCGGTTCGCGCAGCGGTCCGCGAGCGCCGGTTCCCACCAGCGCATCGATCCACACGTCAGCGGCGAGGGCGGTCGCCTCCACCTGCTGGAGCAGGTCGCCGGTAGTGGGCCGGGTGCCGTCGCGGCCATCGGCAGCGGGCCGGGTGTCGTCGCGATCGTCGCCAGTGCGCGAAGGCGCGCTCGTAGCGCCGCCTTCGCCCGCGCCACCGATGATTTCGACATTAGCCTCACGCGCGGCCGCCAACGCCCGCTCATGCGGATGGTCACTTACCAAAACCGCCACCGAGGGGATACCGTCGTGCGCCAGGAACGACAGGGCGTAGAGCGCGTCCCCGGCGTTATTTCCCCCACCGACGTATGCCACCACCTGGTTGGGGCTTTGACGGCGCACCGCGTCGGCCACTGCCCGCGCAGCTTTGAGCATTAGCTGGTCAGTGGCAGCTGCTTGAACGGCGGCGGCCTCAGTTTGCCGCACTGCTTGAACTGACCAGCTATGCCACATGTCTACTCCACTGTCACTGATTTAGCTAAGTTACGCGGTTGATCCACATCCAGCCCCTTCGCGGTTGCCAGCTCGCACGCAAAAATCTGCAGCGGGATCACCGCCAGCAGCGGTGCGTAAAGGGTGGGCGTGGGTGGGACGCGGAAGATCACGTCCGCGCATTGCGTGACCGCGTCGTCCCCGTCCTCGGCAATAACAATGGTGCGCGCTCCCCGCGCCCGCACCTCTTCAATATTGGAAACGACTTTGCGGTGCAGTTCCGGGCGACGCGGCGTGGGCACCACCACGATCACCGGCTGCCCCTCATCAATCAAGGCAATCGGACCGTGCTTGAGCTCGCCCGCAGCGAATCCCTCAGCATGAATGTACGCCAACTCTTTGAGCTTCAACGCCCCTTCCATGGCGACGGGGAAGCCCACGTGCCGACCAAGGAAAATCACCGAGGACGTATCCGCCAGTGACCGCGCAGCCTGCCGCACGCCCTCGCCACGGGAAATAACTTCCTCCACTTTGGCGGGAACTTCGGCGAGTTTATCCAAATAATCCTGGATTTCGTCGATGAACTTATTGCCCCGCACCTGCGCCAAATACAGGCCCAGGATGTAGGTCGCGGTGATCTGCGCGGTGAAGGCCTTGGTGGACGCCACCGCGATTTCCGGGCCAGCGTGGGTGAGCAGCACCGCGTCGGACTCGCGGGAAATGGTGGAGCCGGGGGTGTTCACCACCGCCACCACCTTGGCGCCCTGTTCACGGGCGTGGCGGATCGCCATGATGGTGTCCATGGTTTCCCCGGACTGGGAAATAGCAACCACCAGGGTTTTTTCCGTGACCACGGGGTCGCGGTAGCGGAACTCGTGGGCTAGTTCCACCTCCACCGGGATGCGACACCAGTGCTCAATGGCGTAGCGCGCCACCTGCCCGGCGTAGGCCGCCGTGCCGCACGCGATAATCACCATTTTGTCCACCGTGCGCAGCACCTCGGCGGGGATGCGCAGCTCATCTAAAGTGAGGTAGCCTTCCGCGTCTAAACGGTCAGCCAGGGTGTCGGCAATGGCGCGCGGCTGTTCGTTGATTTCCTTCTCCATGAAGGTGGGCCAACCATCCTTCGTGGCCCGGTCAGCGGAAAAATCCACTTCCAGGGTTTTAGGTTCAACTTCGTGCCCATCAACACTGAGTACGGTCACCTCCGTGGGGGTGACCACCGCCAGTTCATCTTGCCCGATTTCCAAGGCTTTGCGAGTGTGTTCGGCAAAAGCCAGGGCGTCGGAGCCGAGGAAGTTTTCGCCCTCGCCCAGGCCAATCACCAGGGGCGAGGACCGGCGCGCTGCCACCACTACTCCGGGGGCGGTTTCGTGCACTGCCAGCAGCGTGAAAGTCCCATGCAGTTGCGCCATGATGGTGCGCATCGCGCGGGTCAAGGCGCTGGCGGTGGCGACACTGTCGGCGGGAATACCGCGCGCGGGGATACCCGGGGCGAGGGATTCATCAGGGTAGCTTTGCTCTAGTTCCCGACTCAGTTCGCGCCCCAACAGGTGTACCACCACCTCGGTGTCTGTTTCGGACACGAAATCGAAGCCTTCTTTGGCCAGTTCTTGGCGCAACACGTTGGCGTTTTCAATGATGCCGTTGTGCACCAGCGCCAGGGCGCCGTTAAGGGAGGTATGGGGGTGGGCATTTTCCACCGAGGGGATGCCGTGGGTAGCCCAGCGCGTGTGCCCAATGGCGCAGCGCCCGGGGATATCACCCAATGCCTCCAACTCTTGCTTCAGGTTCGCGAGTTTCCCCACGGCTTTCACGACTTGCAGACCGCTGCTGGATCCTACCGCCACACCGGCGGAGTCGTATCCGCGGTATTCCAGTCGCGCTAGGCCATCCATCACGACTTGGAGGCTACGGTCGCTGTCTTTGGCACCCACGTGCCCAACAATTCCACACATAGCCTTTATCGAACCATGACTAGGCGGGTTCGCGCTAGTTATTTTTCGGCGCGGTTTACGGTTTTTGAGCGGAAAAAATCACAAGGATTTATGGGTGTCTAAGCAAGCAGATAATCAGTTTGTTAAGCGCCTTTACACCTTGGGTTTTGGAGGACACACGAGGACGGTGCTTGCGCGCCAACGCAGCGACCGTCCTCGCCAAATGGCGTACTATTTTGCCACTTCCCGCGCACTTATAGCACCATAGGGACATGCACAACGCGCCGCCGCCAGGACCCTCCGCCGAGGAACCGTCCCCCTTCGAGGTGTTCCAACGCGAAAACTGGGCTGAGCTTGCGACGTCTACTCCCCTGCCGCTGACCGACGAGGACGTTCGGAACCTAACCAGTTTGGGTGACCCCTTGGATTTGGACGAGGTCGACGCCATCTACCGTCCCATCTCTGCGCTACTGCAAATGTATGTAGACTCGAATCGGCGCCTGGGGCTGGACCGGCACTATTTCTTACGCGAGCCGCAACGCCCCCCGACGCCTTTCATCATAGGGGTGGCCGGGTCGGTGGCGGTCGGTAAGTCCTCCACCGCGCGCCTGCTACGTGAACTGCTGCGACGCTGGCCCCACACTCCGCGGGTGCAGCTGATCACCACCGACGGGTTCTTGCACCCCAACGCGGTGCTGCAAGAACGCGGAATTATGGATAAGAAGGGCTTCCCTGAATCCTATGACCGTGGGAAGCTGCTGGATTTCATGTCGGCGGTTAAGTCGGGGGCGGAGGAAGTGCGCGCCCCCGTGTACTCACACCTGACGTATGACATTGTGCCCGGCGAGTTTGAGATCATCACCCGTCCCGACATTTTGATCGTCGAGGGCCTAAACGTCCTCCAACCTGCGCGTACCGAACTGGGGCGCACCGGCACGGTCGCGGTTTCGGACTATTTTGATTTCTCCATCTACGTTGACGCTGACGCGGAGGCGATCGAGAAATGGTACGTGGACCGCTTCCTCACGCTACGCTCCACCGCTTTTAGCGATCACGATTCGTACTTCCGCAACTACGCGCACCTGGATGACGCGCAGGCCCGCGAGCGGGCGCGCCACATTTGGCAGACCATTAACTTGCCGAACTTGGAAGAGAACATCGAGCCCACCAAGTACCGCGCCACTTTGGTGATCCGTAAGGGAGCAGACCACCGCGTGCGCTATTTAAAGCTGCGTAAAATCTGACCGGTTCTTTGGGGGCCTGCGCGGCCGGGTGGGCGGCCGCGGGG
>JAEWEQ010000010.1 GCA_023389315.1 Actinomycetes bacterium
GTGTTTACGTCGTCCCCAAGCCGGCAAAGACGCAAACAGGGAAAGAAGAAGTCAAGGTTGATTTCTTCACCTTGACTATGACAGACGCAGAACGCGCGATTCTCCGTATCTGCTTGGAGGATCGCCACCAGCGTACTCGCACTCCTGGCGAATTGCGCATGATCAGGGACATCCTGCAGAGGCTGTAGATTGGGCTAGATATCTCAAATATCTACGGCACGAAACTACGTACTCATAATTTTCGTTGTGAGACAAACTTGTGGGGCCTAGCCGGCAACGGCTAGGCCCCACAGTAGTGAAAGTGACGTTAAATCACCGCGAAGAACTACTTGTTCTCCTCCGGCTCCACTTCCGGCTTGGTTTCGAAAGCGGCCGGGTCTTCGGCTTCAGCCGGGGGAACGTCCTCGGCGGGAACGTCCTCGGCAACGTCATCGGACTGCACCGGTTCGGCCGGGTTGGTGGGAACCTCCACGTCCGAATCCAGGTCCGCCCAGTACTCTTCCGCCCACGGATCTTCCAGCGGCTGCGAACGACGCCACAGCAGGTAGCCAGCGCCCGCGGCGACGGTGCCCAGCAAGGTCCAACCCAGGAACTTACCAACGCGACGCTTCTTCGGAGCCGGCTTGGTCAACGACTTGCGGGTAGCATCACCAGCGCGCTGCGCACGCTCCACCAAAGAGCCATCCTTCTGCGCGGCCTTGGAAGCCTCACGCGCCGCGTTTTCGATGCGCGGCAAGTAGTCATCCACTACCTTGTCGTGGACGTTGTCCAGGTAGGGACGCACCTTGTCGGCAGCTTCCTCAATCTTCGGGGCGGTTACCTTCACGGTGTCCTCCCACAGTTTCTGCGCACGCGGGCCGGCCCACTCCATGCCCTGCTCAGCAAGCTGAGACGCACGATCGAGGCCCTGCTCGGCCAGATGAGAGGCCCGGGTCACGATTTCTTCCCCGTGGCGCGAAGCCGCATCAGTGAGCGCTTCGGCTTCCCGCTGTAGTTTCTTCGGGTCAAGATTCTTCCGCATCATGTTCCTCCCCTTATTGCGGACTAAAAGTCGCCGCGCGGTAAACGGTGCACGCGACACTTACCCTCTATTGTGCCTTGATTCGGTGAATCTCGCAGTAAATAACGCAAAACCAAATATTGTGCGACCCGCAAATGTGGGACACTAGGGGTATGAAAGCAACGATTCATACTAACAAGGGCGATATCCGCCTCGAACTGTTCCCCCACCACGCCCCGGTAACCGTGAAGAACTTCGTGGAACTGGCCCGCGGTGAACGCGAATGGACCCACCCGGGCACCGGTGAGAAAACCACCGAACCCCTCTACGACGGTGTCATCTTCCACCGCGTCATCCCCGGGTTCATGATCCAAGGTGGCGACCCGCTGGGCATGGGAATCGGCGGGCCCGGCTACAACTTCGACGACGAAATCCACCCCGAGCTGAACTTCAACGAACCCTACGTCCTCGCCATGGCTAACGCCGGCAAGCGCATGGGCAAGGGCACCAACGGGTCCCAGTTCTTCATCACCGTGGCACCCACCCCCTGGCTGATGGGCAACCACACCATCTTCGGCAAAGTAATCGACGAAGACTCCAAAGCCGTGGTCGACGCCATCGCCACCACCCCGACGGGAGCCCAAGACCGCCCGGTGGAAGAAATCGTGATGACTTCCATCGAAATTGAGGACAACTAACTCAAAACGATGAGCTCAACCCCCGCATACGGGCAACGACATGACGACCAGTGGCGCGGGCCGAAATGCCCGCGCCACCCGCACGCTGACGCCATTTCCCAATGCAAACGCTGCAACCGGCCCACCTGCCCTGACTGCACCATCCGCACCGAAGTGGCCAACGTGTGCCCCGAATGCCTCTCCGCGAACACCGAGTTTCGCAGCTACCAAGTAGCTCAGCAGCGAGGACGGGTACGTCCTCGCTTGGCACGCGGAGCCACCGCCACCCAAGGGATCATCGCGGTCACCACGCTGGTGTCACTGGTGGCCATGTTCTACCACCCGCTGACCCAGCTGCTGGCATTCCACCCGATACTGGCCTACGTGCAGCCGTGGCGTTTCCTCACAGTGGGCTTGGTGCATGCCGGGGTACTGCACTTGGGGTTGAATATGCTCTCCCTGTACCTGTTTGGGCCGGCGTTGGAACGCTACCTCGGTAGCGTGCGACTACTGGCCGTCTACTTGCTGTCGATAATCGGCGGGTCGGTAACCGTCCTCGTGCTGGGGGTCTTCTTGCCGATGGCGCAAGGGGCGTGGACCGTGGGGGCCTCCGGTGGCCTGTTTGGATTATTCGCCGCACTACTGGTGATTGAGAGGCTACGCGGCTCCGACACCCGCACGCTGCTGATCTTCCTAGGGATCAACTTCGCCTACGGGTTCATGGTGTCCAACGTTTCCTGGCAAGGACACCTGGGGGGCATCATCTTCGGTGCTCTCACCACCTGGGTGATCGTAACCCTGGCGCGCCCCAAAGCGGGCGTCACCGCGCAACGACAAGCCACCACGCAGTATCTGGCTATCGCGGGAGTGCTGGTGTTGCAGGTTGCCCTCGCGTGGGGAACCTACGCCTGGGCTTTCGGGCAGTTCTAAGAGCGCGGCAAAGGCGCGCGGGCTAGGTCTACCGCCAACGCAAAGTCATGATGAAACCGGCGAACATAAGGCCGAAGCCCACCGCCAGGTTCCAGTTACCGACCTTCGGGATCGGGTAGGCGAAGTTCGTCATGTAAACCACGACCAGCCACACCAAGCCCAGCAGCATCAAGGTCACGAAAGTCGGCGCCCACCACGACGGAGAAGTGGGGATACCATCAGTCCACGAAGCAATGGTGGTGTCTTCAGCCTCAACCGGGCGGCCTTGCTTCTTGCGTTTCTTCGATACAGGCACGAGGGTAACTTTCTGCTGCGAGGGCGGAGCGCGCCCGGCCCAAGCAAACACTTGAAACCCCGTGCGCGCCGGTAAATACTTAATAATTAGCGTACCAGTTTCAGCCCGCCAGATACGAAAGCGAAAGGTCCCATGACAACGCCCCCACCGTCCTCGCACCGCCGTGAGCGGACCAGCGAAGAACGACGCCGGGGGGCGCACCGCCAAAACCGGGCAACCAAGCCCCGTCGGTGGCGACCGTCCTCGCTAATGGCTCGCCTGATCGTGGGACTGAGCGCCGGGGTGCTATTCGCCATGGGAATGAACTTGGCGCAAGGCAACGAAGGACGCTACGGGTCAGACCTGCGTTCCCTCATTCACGCCAAAGAAAACGCGGTCTCGCAGCTGCGCGACGAAACCACGCAACTGCAAAACACCGCCCAACAGCTGCAAGAAAGCAGCCAAATCCAACCCAAACCAGGTCCCGAGGACGCGCGCGCCACCTTGGTGGGCCCAGGCCTGCGGGTAACGCTCACCGACGCGCCCATTCCCGAGCCCTTCCCACCCGGCCTCAACGCCGATGACCTGGTGATACACCAGCAAGACATTGAAGCGGTATTTAACGCCCTGTGGGCAGGTGGCGCCGAAGCCATCGCTATCCAAGGGATGCGCGTGCAGATGAACTCGCAAGTCAGCTGCGTGGGCAATGTCATCAACATCAATGGACAATTGTTCTCACCGCCCTATGAGATCACCGCCATAGGGGATAGCGCGCAGATGCGTGAGAAACTATACCAAGATGAACAGATTAAAATTATCCAGCAGTATGTGGCGCGATATAATCTGGGATTTACCGTGAAAGACCAAAACGAAATCGTGATGGATCGAATCGGCGGTGAGCAAGAAGCCGTCTATGCGAAAGTTGTCGAGGATGCCTAAACACCGGCCCGCACATCGCAAAGTCCGCCGTCCCTCCGTTGGGGCGGTGATTTTGGGGATTATCGGGGAACTTTGCATCACCGTCGCACTTGTCCTGGGCTTGTACGTTTTCTGGGAACTGTACTGGTCATCTTGGGAAGTGGAAGAAAATCGCGAAATTGCGATCGCCGAATTCCACGCCCAACTACCACCGCCCGTCAAAGAAGAAGGCGTTAAGCGCACCGACGCGCCACCCCCGTTTGAAGCTGTCGGATGGGGCGAAACCATCGGGGTGTTGCACATGACCCAGTGGGGAATGCAGATCCCAGTAGTAGAAGGCACAGACATGTCGCTGCTGGACCAAGCTCTGGCCGGACACTACCCCACCACCGACCAAGCCGGCGACGTCGGCAACTTCGCCATCGCCGCCCACCGCCGCACCCGCGGTAACAACTTCCGCCGCATCGACGTGCTGGAACCAGGGGACCGTTTCGTCCTCGAAACTAAGGACGCTTGGCTGGTGTATGAGATGCGCTCGCGCGAAATCGTGGACCCCGGGGCCATTGACGTGCTGTGGCCGGTGCCCCACGAAAAGGACGCTACGCCCTCGCAACGCCTGATGACGATGACCACCTGCCACCCTGAATTCGGAAGTTCCGAGCGTTTCATCGTGTATTCAGAACTGGTGTATTGGATGCCGCGCGACAGCGGCACGCCCGAAGAGCTTAAAGCTGAGCCAGCGGGGAGCGAATCAGACACGCAAGGATGATGAGGCAAGAACATGTATAGCTGGATTTTTAGGCACCTGCCGGGGCCAACCTGGCTGCGAGTGATCGAAGCCCTGATCATTATTGCGGCAATCGCCTACGCGCTGCTGGAGTGGGGCTTCCCGTGGGTACACGAGAACTTCAACTTGATCGACAACACCGTGGGTGAGTCCACGCCCGCGCCTACCCAGTAGCTGCACGAGGACGGCCGGCGCGGTTGGTTGCAGCCGCGCGGGTGGTTACGCCCCGGTAGACCGGGCGCACCGCCACGGGGGATCGGCCCGGGTTGGCGTCGTTGGTTGCAGCCGCGCGGTGGGCTTTTGCGCCCCGAAGCCGGGGCACTAGCTGGCGCTAGTCGCCCAAACCATCGCCGTTACCACCACCATCGGTAGGTGGCGCCGAGGGGTTACGATCTGACGGCTGCGTGGGTGCTGGCTGCGCCGGAGCTGCCTCCGCCACCGTCACGGTAATCGACTTACCCACATTCACGGTCCCGTTGGGCGACAGTGACACCACCGTGCCGGGCGCAAAATCGTTGGTCTTCATCTTCTCCACCCGGGTGCTCAGACCCAGGTCACGCAAGGCGTCAAGCACGGTGTTCTCATCCTGGCCCACCAGGTTCTCCGGGATGACCACGCGCCCGGAGGACACCACGATCTTCACGGTGTCGCCCTTCTTGACGGCCGCCCCGGCCTCGGGCGAAGAAGAAATCACGCGGTCCTTTTCCTGCGGCCCGTCTTGGGTTTCCACTTCACCCAGTTTCAATCCTTCTTTTTCGAGGGCGGTGCGCGCCTGCGACTGCGACAGCCCCTTCAAGTCGGGGACGGTAACGCCCTCGGGACCGGAAGAAATATTCAACGTCACCGTCGAACCTTTCTCCACCTCGGTACCAGCGTCAGGATTGGTGGAGACGACGTGACCGGCCTCGACCTCATCAGAGGGCGTCTTTTCACCCAGCTGGATCTTCAAACCGGCTTCGGTGAGTATCTGGCGGGCTTGCGCCTGATCAGCGCCGATCACGCTAGCGGGGATGGTCACCATCTCCTTTTCCGGCTCCTGGTTACCCAAGTACTGGTAGGCCGCCCAGCCGCCCACCGCCAGGGCCGCCAACAGCAGCAACACGGTGAAAATGACACCCACCGGGGACTTGCGCCGCTCCTCTTCCACTTCCTGTACCGCAGCGGCCTGGCGGCGAGTCTGCGTGCGGAACTGCGGCGGCGGAGGCGGAGTGGGAGGCATCGCAGTGGTACCCATAGTGGTGGTCTGCGTGCTAACCGGCTCCTCCCAGGTACTGGTCGCCGGAGCCAGCACCAGGGCGCCGCGCGCTGCCCGCTCTAAATCCGACAGCATGTCGTGCGCGGTGCGGTAACGCTGCTCCTTGTCCTTCGCCAGGGACTTCATCACCACCCGGTCAATGGACTCGGGTACATCGGAAGTGAGCGAGGACGGGGTGGGGGGCAGTTCGGAAACGTGCTGATAAGCCACGGAAACCGCCGAATCCCCCTTGAAAGGCGGGCGACCGGTGAGCAGTTCGAACAGTACGCAGCCGGTGGAGTACAAGTCGGAGCGAGCATCCACGACCTCGCCGCGCGCCTGCTCCGGAGAGAGGTACTGGGCGGTTCCAACCACCGCGTTGGTTTGCGTCATGGTGGCTTGGGAGTCGGTCACTGCGCGGGCAATGCCGAAGTCCATTACCTTGATCTTGCCCTGGTTGGTGAGCATCACGTTGCCCGGTTTGATGTCGCGGTGCACCAGGCCGTGAGAATGCGAGTACTCCAGCGCAGCGAGCACCCCGGAAATGATCTCAATGGCTTCATCAATGGGTACGGGAGCGCCACCGGCCAGCAGGTCGCGCACGGTGTGGCCCTCGACGTACTCCATGACGATGTAGGGAACCTGCACGGAGGAGCCGTCGGGGGTGTGTAGCTGCTCTTCACCGGTGTCGTAAACCGCGACGATGTTGGGATGGTTGAGGGAGGCAGCGGACTGGGCTTCGCGGCGGAACCGAGTTTGGAACAGGGAATCGCGGGCCAAGTCAGTGCGCAGCATCTTGATAGCCACGACGCGGGAGAGGCGGGTATCGAAGCCAAGATGAACCTGGGCCATACCGCCGCGCCCAATCATGGCGCGCACCTCGTAGCGGCCAGCCAGGCGGCGGGGCTCGTTATCAACCATGGTGTGGAACCTCCGTGTCAGTGGTATGCATTAGCCTACCTGTCGGATCAGCGAGCGCGGGCGTTTGCGGACCCAAATTGGTTACCACCTGGTAAGTGGCGCTCGCGGTAGTGGATTCAAAAATGTGCGAGGACGTGGTGGTTGCGTTGGTGGGGCGCATGAAGGTCAAGATGATGATCGCGCTCACCGTGAAGACCACGAGGAAGATCAGGAGCAGCCCGGTCCAAAAGTCGGTGTCAATAGTGGTTTTGCCGTGGCGCCAAGCGGGCCCGGAGGCGGGTTGTATGAGCGCCGGCTTGCGCGGGGTCGCGGGGCGTGGCGCGCTTGGTTTGGGGTCCGCGGGCGCAGCCGGGGTCGGGGCTGGCTGGGCAGCTGGCGCGCAATCGCGCACCCCGTCCTCGGAGATAATTTCCTCTCCCGCGGTCGGGGTAGGTAACTGCTCGGGCTGGGCCTGCGGCAACGACAACGGGCGCGGCGCGGTGGAAATCTCCAACGCCTGCGCGGCAGCGGTAATCTCGCGCACCAACTCCAACGCATCCGCCGGACGCTGCTTCGGGTCCTTACGCAACAGGCGGTAGATGATATTAGCCAGCGGGGCCGGCACGTCCTCGGGAAGCAACGGCACCGGCTCATTGACGTGCGCAAAGACCACATCCACCTGCGTTTCCCCGGTGAAGGGGCGCTTACCGGCGGTCGCCTCGTAAGCAATCACCCCCAGGGCGTACAGGTCACCAGCGTGCGTGGCTTCCTGGCCGCGAGCCTGCTCGGGGGGCAAATACTGCGCCGTGCCCATCACCATGCCAGCATCCGTAAGAGTGTCCTGATCCGGGGTGGTGGAAATCCCGAAATCGGTGAGCTTCACAATGCCATCATCGGTGAGCAAAATATTGGACGGCTTAATATCGCGGTGCACCACCCGGTGGGTGTTCACCGCCTGCAGTGCGTAAGCGACCTGCAGCAAAATCGGCAGCAACTCCTCCGCCTCTAGGCGCCTGCCGTCGGCCAGATACTGGTTAAAGGGGCGCCCGTCAACCAGTTCCATCACGATCCAGCCCACGCCGTCAGCTTCCCCATGGTCGAGGACGGTCGCCAAGTTCGGGTGCGTAATCTGCATAGCGTTGCGTGCTTCCACCCGCAGACGCTGCAAGAAGGTGGCCTGACCGGTGAGTTCGGGGCGCAGTACTTTGATGGCGATTTCCCGATGCGTGATACGGTCGCGGGCCGCCCACACTTCACCCATCGCACCCACGGCGATCTGGCGGGTGAGAGCGTAGCGGTCGGCGAATACTCGCCCGGCGTAGTTCTTCATTATTTCGCCCCCGCATCTAACATGGCCTGCGCTACCGGGCCGGCATCGGAGGCTCCGCCGGCGTAGGGGGCAGCATCGTCGCCCTCCACTGCTACGGCGACCACCATGGTGGGGTTGTCTGCTGGAGCGAATGCCACAATCCAGCCGATGGTGCGTCCGTCTCGACCAGTTTCCGCGGTGCCGGTCTTCGCCGCGATAGCGCCGCTACCGCGTGACAAGTTGTGCGCGGTACCGTAGGGTTGGTCAACTACGCCAACCATCATCTCGCGCAAATACTGCGCTACCTGCGGGTTGATGGGCTTACTCAAAACCTTCGGGGAAGTTTCTTCCTGGACCACCACGTCGGCATTAACCACCGAATCCACCAGGTAGGGCTTCATAAGCGTGCCGCCATTGGCAATCGCCGCACCCACCATCGCCATTTGCAGGGGGGTGACACTGACTTGGCCCTGACCGATGGAGGCCAGCGCTAACTGTGGCGCATCCAGATCCGGGGCGATGGTGGAAGTGGTCACCCCGATGGGGATCTCTAAAGCCGCTCCGAACCCAAACGCCTCCGCTTTCTTCTGCAAGGCCTTCGGGTCAAGATTTTGCACCGCTGAGGCGAACACGGTGTTACAAGAACGCGCCACCGCTTCGGCCAAAGTGGGATCGCCTGAACCGCACGGTTGGCCATCCACGTTAGACAACGTGGATTCCGACTGGGGCAGCTTAATGGAAGCGGGCCCTTCGAACTTGGTGTCCGGTTTCGCGCCGGCTTCTAACATCGCAGCAGTAGTGATCAGTTTGAACACCGACCCGGGCGGATACAGGTCGCCTGCCAACGCGCGGTTCTTCAACGGCTGGTCAGGTCTGTCACTCAACTCCGCCTCGTAGGCCACGGCCTCACCACTGTCGGCACTAGCCAGCAGGTTCGGGTCGTAAGAAGGTGAAGAATAAAGCGCCAAAATCCGCCCCGTCGAAGGCTCAATCGCCACTGCCGCGCCCCGCCGGCCCGCCAGCGCATCGGCAGCGGCCTGCTGCACGTTCGGATCAATGGTGAGCACCACGCCCCCGCCGCGACGAGCATTGCCGGTGAATAGGTTTTGGATGCGGGAGGCGAAAAGAGACAGCGAATCGCCCTCGAAAATGGTGTCAGCGGCGGCTTCCAACCCGGTGGCCGAACGCAGGGAGGAAGAGAACCAACCGGTGACGGAAGCGTAAAGCTCCGGCTGGGTGTAGACGCGCTGGAACCGTTTCGTCCCTTCGATGGGGATGGACTTCGCGATCGCTTCCCCGCCCACAATGATGGGCCCGCGGTCACGTTCAGCGGCGTGCAAAATAGTGCGGCTATTGCGCCCATCCGCGTTCATCTTGGGGGCGGCGATGAACTGAATGTAAGTGGCGGCCATCGCCAAGGACATCACCATGGCGACGATCACGATGTAGAGGCGCCGGATTTGGTTATTCACCGCTGCACCTCCTGCCGGCGACGCTCATTTTTACCCGCGTCGCCACCGCCCTCGCTGGCCGGGGATTCCTGCACCGCTTCCAACGCCTGGGCAGGGGGCTCCACCGGGGTGGCGGGGCGACGGGCAGCGTCAGACACGCGCAACAACAACGCCACGAGGATCCACGACGCCACCATTGAAGACCCACCTTGAGCCAGGAACGGGGCGGTCAAACCGGTGAGGGGGATCAGGCGAGTGATGCCACCGAGCACCACGAAAAGCTGCAGGGCCAAGGAAAAACTGATGCCCGCAGCTAATAGCTTGCCGAACCCGTCGCGCACCCCGATGGCGGCGCGCATACCGCGTTCAATCAAAATCAAGTACATCAGCAAGATCGCCATTAGGCCGGTGAACCCCAGCTCCTCACCGAGGGAAGCCAAGATGAAGTCAGACTGACTGAACGGAACCAGCTGCGGGTAGCCGCGCCCCCAACCGGTGCCGAACAGGCCGCCCGAAGCCATGCCGAACTGGCCCTGCACTACCTGGTAGGAGCCACCGTATTCTAGGTCGTAAACCGCGGGCGAAAAGGCGTGCAACCACACGTTGAAGCGGTGGCGCACGTGGGAAAACATGAAGTACGCGCCCACTGCGGCGGGGGTGAAGATCAGCGCCCCGATCACCAGCCACGACACCCGGTTGGTGGCGATGTAAATCATGGCGACGAACAGGCCAAAGAACAGAAGGGAAGTACCCAGGTCACGCTGCATCACCAAGATACCCACGGCCACGGCCCACACCATCAAGATGGGTCCCAAGTCGCGGGCGCGAGGCAAGCGCAGCCCCAGGATTTTCGGCCCGCCAATAGCCAGGTTGTCGCGGTTAGAGACCAGGTAGCCGGCGAAGAAAATCGCCAAGAACACCTTCACGAACTCCGCTGGCTGCAGGGAGAAAGGCCCCAGGCGGATCCAGATGCGCGCCCCGAAGTGCTCCACCCCCAGGCCCGGAAGCATCGGCAACAGCAACAGGATCACGGAAATCACCATGGCGGTGTAGGTGTAGCGGCGCAGCAGCCGGTGGTCACGCACCACGACCAACACAATGGCTGCGCACACCAGCCCGGCGACCACCATGATTAGCTGCTTAATGCCGGTGATCTCCCCGGCGCGTTCGGGCAGCAGGCGGAAAGACATGTCCAGGCGGAAAATCATCGCCAGCCCAATGCCGGTCAGACCCACCGCCAGTGGCAAAATCACCGGGTCAGCGTGGGGCGCCAAATACCGCACCCCCAAGTGCGCGACCAGGGCGAATACCACCAGGAACAGGGCGTGCCACCAAATATTCGCAGGGAGCTCCTCAGTGCGGTTGAGGTAGGTCAGCGCGTAGCCACCCAGCCCCACGCTCACCGCCAGCAACAGGAGTAGGAACTCAACGAAGGGGCGGGAGCGGGCCGGTGAAATAGTCACCGTTGCCATTAGCGCTCACCGTTAGAGTCAGAGGGGTACTTCAAGTTCTGGGTGGGGGATTCACTCATGCGCGGCACCGGTTGCGAGGACGGCGGCAGCGACGAGGACGGGGTGGCCCCGTCGGTTTCCTTACCCTGGTTTTGCGTTTGGCTGCGTTTGAGCTGTTCCACGTAGGCGTCGATCTCTTCACGCGAAGAGCGTCGTACCGGTTCTTGGAGGCGGTCACGTTCCACTGGTTGCAGTGAGTTAATATCCACCGAAGTCACCTCCACCGGGTGGGAAAGTTTCACTAACCACAAGTCTTGGGGGATCCCTTGGTAGATCACCAGGTGGTTGTCGTTAATCTGCGCGTAATACTGCTGCTGGCTCCACGAATATCCCAACCAGCCGCCGGCCATTAAAGCCAGCCACAAGATCAGGGCGAAAAGGGGGAACATCCAGGAACGGCGCGGACCCGGGTCGTCGTCTTCGTCCTCGTCCTGCGCATCCGGATCCACCTGGTTGAGGGCGGCCGCGCGCGCTGCCGCTCCCGAACCACCGCGCGAGGGGCGGGCCCGGTCCACCGCGGCGGCACCCACAATCTGAGGGGGCTGGGGGGAAACCGTTTCCGCGTCCACCACATCGGCGATAACCACCGTGATGTTGTCGGGTCCCCCGGCCCGCAACGCCAACTGCACTAGGTCTTCGGCGCACTGGCCCGGGTCGTCAACGCTGGCGAGGGTTTCCAAAATGGTTTCGGGGGAAACCACTCCCGAAAGCCCATCCGAACACAGTAGCCAACGATCCCCTAGGACGGCTTCGCGCAGCGACTCATCCAAGGTCACGTCGGCCTCGGAATCTCCCAGTACCCGCAGCACCACCGAACGCTGCGGGTGGGTTTCCGCCTCTTCGGGGGTAATTTGGCCAGTTTCAATCAGGTACTGCACGAAAGAGTGGTCGGTGGTGACCTGGGTTAGTTCCCCGCCGCGTAGCACGTAGGCACGCGAATCCCCAATATGGACCAGGGCCAGCTTGTTGCCCGAACGCATCAGCGCAATGCAGGTGGTGCCCAGGCCGTGGAGTTGGGGGTCCACGCTGGAGCGGTCCACCAGTTCGTCGTGCGCACTGCGAATAGCGTGGCGCAGCAGGTACAGCATGTGGTCAGCAGGGTGGTCGTCAGTGTCCAAACCCACCAGGTGCGCCACCGCGATGGAGGAAGCAATGTCACCGCCCGCGGGGCCACCCATCCCGTCGCACAGCACCAGCAGGTGGGAGCCGGCGTAACCGGAGTCTTGATTGTTGCGCCGACGCAACCCCACGTCGGAGCGGGCGGCATAGCGGAAATCTACGGGCATCAGTTCACCAACTCCAAAGTGGTTTGGCCGATGCGTACGTTGTCACCCAACCCCAGTTTGCGTGGCTCAACCAGGCGTTCGTCATCCACGTAAGTGCCGTTAGTGGATCCCAGGTCGTCAATCCACCACTGGCCGTCGCTGCAACGCAGGCGGGCGTGGCGGGAGGAAGCGTACTCGTCTTGCAACACCAGGGTGGAGGCGGGGGAGCGGCCAATGATGATGTCCGCTCCGGAAAGTTTTAGCGACGTGCCCACCAGGGGTCCGCCGGTCACCAACAGGCGGGTGGGTTCCGTGGGGGCCTCTTGTTTGCGGGCGCGGCGGCGGGATTCTGCTTTGTGGGCGTCACGCTTGGCCCGGCCCTTACCGCGGGGAGTGACAACGGTGCCGAAAATGTCTCGACGCAGCACAGATACCGCGCCCAACGCCAGCATCCACAGCAGGAGCAGGTAGGCCAGGCGCAGCACAGTCATCGCCAGGTCAGACGCCATGGGGTTTAAGTATCCTCATCTTGCGTTGAAGTCCAAAACAGGATCCGCGTGCGGCCAATAACCAGTTGGTTACCATCTACCAGTGTAGCGGCGTCTACCCTATGACCTTCAACGTATAAACCGTTAGTGGAACCCAAATCGGAGGCAATCACCCCGTCAGGGGTTTTACGCAACTCCAAGTGGCGGCGCGAAACCCCCGAATCCGACACCGTGATGTCGGCGTCGGAGCCGCGACCAATCACCGTCACGTCCTCGGTAAGGAGCCAGCGTTCGCCCTCGATATCAATGATTGGGTGGCTCTCTGACGCCACCGCACTGGTGGCGGGGGCAGCCGGTCCGCGCCGCGTTTCCACGTCAATCGCTAACTGCCCGGTCATTTCTTCGGGGGCGGTTTCGAACTGCACGTCAATGGGGCCCAGCAGGGAGTACCCGTTTTCTTCCGCGTAGCGGCGCGCGGAGTCCTCGATTTCACCCGCCACGACCTCCAGGTTCGCACCCGCCAGGTTCTTCATGTCGGAGGAGGAAAGACGCACGGTGTAAACGTTGGGGGCGACCACGTGGTCGGCGGAGTATTCCTGGACGTTTTTCTCCATGGCGCGCCGCACCTGGGAGTTAACATCCACCGGTTTGATAGTGGAGCGGAACACTCGGTTGAAGGCGCCTCTAACACCGCGTTCGACCGCTGATTCGAACTGGTCGAGGAAACTCATGCGCACCTCCTGCTATGCATGTATTTACCTTAACAGTCGCACCTAAAGCGTTAAACTTTGGCCCGCACACAAACCCGATCTGGTTTTCCCAAACCAGGCTGATTTGCATCGCGGGCCAGCGGGTGGTTAAACTATCCTACGCACCTAGCGCGGGTGGCGGAATAGGTAGACGCGCACGGTTCAGGTCCGTGTGCCCTTGCGGGCATGGGGGTTCGACTCCCCCCTCGCGCACTGGATTAGTCCAGATGAATCCCCGGTTTTCCGGGGATTTTTCATTTCCGAGGACGGTCACCGGGACTGGCCGGGACTGCTGGAGTCGCGGCGGGCGCGGTTGGCGGCCGGCGCGGTTGGCGGCCGCAGGGGCATGAACTAGCTAACTAACCACTTCGCTAACCGCAGGCACGTGTCGCCCAGCACCGCTGCCTGCGCCCGGTACTGCGCTAAGAAGTCACGGTAACGCTCCGGTTCGCGCTCGCGGAACCAAGTGGCCACCACGTCCTCGTTCATCTCGGGGTGGAACTGCACCGACAGCAGGTTGCCCGCGGTCATCACTTGCGGGTATTTTTCCGAATGCGCCCACACCTGGGCGCCCGCGGGAATCTGGGTCACGGCGTCGGCGTGGTCGGAAAAGACTACCGCCGGGCATTCCAGGATCTGCGCCGCGTCGAGCCGCTCGCCGGCCGCCCCGGTGGTCGGCGGCGTCCAGCGCAAGGCGGTAAGGCCGCGTTCTTCCCCGGCGGCGGCAGCTACTTCCACGCGCCCACCCAGCGCCACTGCTGCCAGCTGGTGTCCCAAACAAATCCCCAGCGTGGGCCCGGGGGCGGCCACGCGTTCACGCAGGAGTGCCCGCACCGCCGGTAGCCAAGGGTTTTGCGCATCGGCGTAGGCGTTCATAGTTCCCCCGAGCACCACCAGCGCATCGGTGGGAGCGATCTCGGCTAAGGAATCCGGTGTTTCCCACAGGTGGTGGACGTGCGGTTCATGGCCCAGGGTGGCCACGTCCTCGCCAAGCTGGCCGGGCCCGATGTAGTCCTGGTGGGAGAGAAAATGAACGGTACGCATGGGCACCATCTTAAGGGCCGCGCCGCTCCCTGCCCGCCCAGGTGATCTTAAGGGCTGCGCCGCTCCCTGCCCGCCGCGCGATCTTAAGGGCCGCGCCGCCCTGTGCCCGCCCACGCGGTAGGCTGTAAACGGAGGAATCATGAGCACACGCACACCGCTTTCCGTTTTAGATCTGGCCCCGCTTTCGGCCGGGATGAGCCGACGCGAGGCGCTTAACCACAGCCTGGAGTTGGCTCGACACGCCGAAGCCAGCGGCTATCAGCGTTATTGGATGGCCGAACACCACGGGTCGCGCACATTCATGTCCAGTGCCACCTCGCTGCTGCTGGGGCGGGCCGCGGAGCACACTTCCACTATCCGCCTGGGTGCGGGCGGCGTGATGCTGCCCAACCACGCGCCGTTGATGGTGGCTGAATACTACGGCACGCTGGCCACGATCTACGGGGATCGGTTTGACTTGGGGTTGGGGCGCGCACCCGGCACTGACCCGGTTACCGCCAGCGCGTTGCGGCGCGGCAGTGCGCAGGTGGTGGATTTTGCCGAGGACGTGACCGCCCTCGCCCAGTTCCTGGCTCCGTCCCCGGTGTCGACGGAAGGACCCGCACCTTCCCCGCGGGCCGCGGAGTTGGCGGCGCTGGGGATTGATCCGAACCCGGAGCAGTTGCGAGCGTACGTGCGTGCCATTCCGGGGGAGGGCACGCGGGTGCCGCTATGGATGCTGGCGTCGTCGCTGGCGGGCGCACAAGTGGCGGCGGCTTTGGGGTTGCCGCTGAGTTTCGCCTCCCATTTCGCTCCGCGCCTGTTGGGGCCAGCGGTGGCGACCTACCGCGAGCAGTTCCGCGCGGACGCTCCCACGGCGCAGGTTTCGCGCCCCACCGTGATGGCGGGGGTGAACGTGATGGTGGCGGATTCGGCCCGCGCGGCAGAGGAGTTGTTCACTAGCTACGAAGCGATGAAAGCGGGTATGCGCCGAGGACGTTCGGTGCCGCTCCCAGCCCCGGACCCGGCGGCTGCGCACAGCCCGGATGAGCCGATGGACCCCACGGCAGTGGTGGGAGATAGCCAAAAGGTAGTTGACTATCTTGACGAATTTACCTCTCGCTATGGGATCGACGAACTGATTGTCACCTCTTACGCCTACGACCCGGCGGCGCGGCTGCGTTCCTACGAGCTTTTAGCTGAGCAGTGGAATCAATAGTGACTGGCCCCCGCGGCAGTGACGGGGTGCTGGTGGCCCGGTCGCAAGCGGACCGGATGCTGCGCGCCTACGGAGCGATCATTGGGATGGCGGCGGGTAGTGCTTTGGGGGCGCCGTGGTCGCTGGTGACTCCCCCGCGCAGCGGGGACCCCATTGATATGCGAGGACGTCCGGGTGCGGAAGCGGGGCAGTGGACGGAGGCGATAGCTCCCGCGATCTGCCTACTGGAGGCGTTCGGTAGCGCGAGTGGCGCGGTCACGGATTCGTCCGAAAGCGAGTCCGACGCTGATCCGGATTCGCTCGACAGTGCGTCTGGTATGGACCTGGAAGCGGCGGCGGAGGACTACGCGCGAAGGTTGCTGGCCTGGTACCGCCAGGACCCGGTAGACGTTCCCAGCGCGCTACAACTGGTGTTAAATGATGCGCAGCAGCCAGACCCGTATTTGCTGCGCCGTGAAACCGCAGCACGCGAGGCCACATCCGGTCAGCAGGGCGCAGGCGAGCGAAGCCCAGGCCATGACGGTCAGGGGCAGGCAGTCCCGGGGCATGACGGACACGGCCAGCAAACCGATGACCAGCAGCCCGAACACCAGCAGGAGCGAGGATCGGCAGGTGTGGCGCGCCGACTGCGGGATGCTGCGCGGGCCCGGTGGGAAGCTACCCGCCTGGGGCATCGCTTCGCCGACAACCATGCGCTCCCGTTGGCGGTGGTATGTGGAGTGGCGTTCGCGGGCGTTCCGGCGGCGGCGGCAAACAGTGCTGCAAAGATGTCAATTATGACAACTGTTCATCCGCTTAGTGTGGGTGCATGCCAGTGGTTAGCTGCTGGCATAGCTGCCTGCGTGGGCACATCTGAAGCTGCTGGAAAGCCGGGGTTCGACCCGCTCGCGGCTTTGGAACAGGTGGGTTTAGAACTGGAAGTTGAACCCTCCCTGCGCGATGCGATCTTGAGCGCGCAGGGGCCGGAAAGCGGTGGGGCTGGGCTCGATGCATTAGCGGCAGTGTCGCGGGTGGTGGGAGCCATACGCCACGCTGGTGCGCAATACGCTCGGCGCAAAGACCTAAACCCCATGCAAGTGGCAGTGGAAGATGCGGTCAGAGCCGGTGGTGACACGGAAATGGTCGCGGCCCTAGTGGGCGCGGTGGCGGGCGCGGTAGCGGGAGTGTCGAAAATCCCCGGTCACTGGGTGGAGCCGCTACACGGTTGGCCCGGCATGGGGGCCGACGGTTTGCGCGACCTGGTGGCCGCCGCCGTGGGGCGGTGAGGATCAGCGTGGCTAAGCCAGCTGGGCTTGGAAAAGCGCGGTAGCGTCCTCGTTGAAAAGTACGAAACGGATCTCTTCCAAATGCGTGTTGCGCGTATCGGCAGCCTCTTTGCGGGCAGCCCCAACCAGGATGGTCGCGACCTCGCTCATGTCCCACCCGTAGGCACCCCCGGAAATCGCGGGGAAGGCCATGGTGGAGACTCGCAGGTCGCGCGCCACCGCGCAACTGGAATGGACGCAGTTGGCAAGCAGCTGCGGGTCAGTTTCACCCGCGTACCGGTTGGGGCCAACGGTGTGGATCACCCACTGCGCGGGCAGCTTAAAACCGGAAGTGGCGACCGCCTGTCCTACCGGTAGACCCTGCGGGTGGGTGGTCGCACGTAACTGGCGGCAGGCTGCCAACAGCTCGGGTCCAGCAGCGCGATGGAGCGCCCCATCAACTCCGCCACCACCCAGCAGGGAGGAGTTCGCAGCGTTGACCACCGCGTCCACTTCCGTCTTAGTTAGGTCCCCGGTTACCGCAGTTATCTTCATGTGGCCAGCCTAACGCAGCGCCGCGATTTTGCGCGCTGTTCGTGCGTGGGCACAGGTTTGGCCGGGCGCGGCCTTTGGCGCCGGGCGGACGGGCTCGACGATCAGAACCCGCCGTACCTGGCGCGTTGTCAGGCGCGCCGCATCGTCGACCTACGCCCGGCCAAACCGTAACTACGTCGAATGCCGTAGCCTGCAACCAACGCGCTTCCACGCCGCGTGGGGTCACCTACCTAGTAACCTACTTCAGTCGCTCCGCCAACGCTGCGATGATGTGCGCCAATGACGTCGCGCCTGCATCCGGGGTCCCCAGGGATTTCTCCCCCAGGGGCCGGGCCCGCCCCACGCGCGCCACCATGTCGGCCGTACCTTCCGCCCCTAAGCGGGCAGCCTCGGCCGCGTCCTGCCAGGACCCACCGGCCTCGAGCTTCTCCACCGCCGGGGTGGCCGCATCAACCATGGTCTTATCCCCCGGCTGCGCACCGCCCAGACGCACCACCGCGTCCAACGCGGCGCGCGCGGCCGCCTTCAGCGTACTGCCCTCCACTTTCTTTTCATCGCCGAGGACGGTCCCGAACGCGGTCAGCAAAGCACCCCACAGTGCACCGGAAGTGCCACCGGCTGCCGCCGACCACGCATCACCAGCGCCCGCCAGCACGGTTGCGGCCCCACCGCCCTCGTCCCGCAGACGCTGGGCTTCGCAAACCGCGGCCTGCGCTCCGCGGACCATCCCGATCCCGTGGTCCCCGTCGCCCGCGACCGAGTCGATCCGACCGAGTTCTTTCTCTTCCCGGCCCATCAACTCGGCGATCACTTCAAGGGATTCAACGATGCGGGCGGCCGCGCTCTGAGACTCGGCTGAGCCGGGTTTTTCCACGCTCACCGCTTCGGGGGCGGTGGCTAGCTCGCGGTCGTCGACCTCTGGCCGCTCCAACGTGCCTTTGCGGTAGGCGGGGGTGTCGCACGGGGCGAACCAGTATTTCTCGATCTCCTCATCCAGCCACACCAGGGTGAGGGACACCCCGGCCATGTCGAGGGAGGTGACGAACTCGCCCACTTCCCCTTCCACGATCTCCAGGTCAGCTTCGCGCAGCAGGCGCGCGATGGAGCGGTAGAGGACGAAAAGTTCTTCGTACTTGGTGGCGCCCAGCCCGTTCACGATCGCAACCACGCGGCTACCGGGGTTGTCGGGGCGGTCGGCAAGGAGACCTTCGACCAGGCGGCGGGCCACGTCCTCGGCGGTGGAAAGGGGAGCGTCGTCAACGCCGGGCTCCCCGTGGATTCCCAGCCCAATGCCCATGGTCCCGGGCTCCAACGTGAATAGGGGTTCGTCCGCGCCGGGGATGGTGCAGCCGCCGAAAGCGACACCGAATGAACGAGTGCGTTCGTTGACGCTGGTAAATACTCGCTCCACTTCGTCTATGTCTAAGCCGGCTTCGGCGGCGGCAGCGGTGACTTTGAAGACCGGTAGGTCACCGGCGATGCCGCGGCGTTTGAGGTGTTCGTCGGGTCCGCCGGAGGCGATGTCGTCGGTGACCGCCAGGGTGCGAGCGTCGATGCCTTCGGAGCGCAGGCGCTCGACTGCTTGCCCGAAGTGCAGCACGTCGCCGGCGTAGTTGCCAAAGCCGATGAGGATGCCGGCGCCACGGTCTGCGGCTTTGGCTACGCAGTAGGCTTGGGCGGCGGAGGGGGAGGAGAAAATGTTGCCTGCGACGGCGCCGTCAGCGAAGCCGGGGCCCACCCATCCGGCGAAGGCGGGGTAGTGGCCGGAGCCGCCGCCGACGATGAGGGCGACTTTGCCGTCGGGGACTTTGGTGGAGCGCACGACTCCGCCGTAGACGGGTTTGACCCATGCTTGGAAGGCGTCGGCGAAGCCTTCGATGGCTTCAGCTGCGAATTCTTCAGGTTTGTTAACTAACGCCATGGTTCATCCTCCTTGATGTGGTGTGGTGGCGGTGGTTTCAATCGGTCGTGGCCTGCTCCCTCTGCTTATAAACTAGCTAATAGGAGGGTGAAAATTATGAGTATTGAACCAACTATGCGGGCGGCGGTGCTGAATGAGCCTTGGAACCTGGAGTTGGTGACTCGCCCAGTGCCCCGCGCGGGCCGCGGTGAAGTGGTTTTGAAAGTGGAGGCCAACACCCTGTGCGGCACCGACTACCGCCTCTATAGCGGGGCAAAAACCGCCGGCGTCTTACCCGGCGTGGTTCCCGGGCATGAGATCGCCGGTCGCATCGTTGATATTGGCGAGGACGTGGACGCCTTTTTGCCGGGAGCGGAAGTTGGCGACCAGGCCACGGTTTCGATCGTGGTGTCGTGCGGGGCGTGCCGCAACTGCCTGGCGGACCGCGAGCACTTGTGCCGGGACTTGGAGTTGTTTGGCTACGCCATTGACGGGGGCTTGCAAGAGTACCTGGTGGTTCCCGCCAGGGCAGTGGCGCGTGGCAACGTTTTTCTCACTTCGGAGGAGTTGGACCCGCGGGCGTTGTGCTTGGCGGAGCCGATTTCTTGCTGTTTGAACGGGATCGACCAGTACCGGGTGGAGCCGGGTGACACGGTGGTGGTGCTGGGCGCGGGCCCCATCGGTTTGTTGCACACCCAGTTAGCGTTGGCGATGGGGGCGCGCCAAGTGATCGTTTCTAACCGTTCCGCGGGTCGGCGCGAGGCCGCTGAACGCTTGGGGGCGCTGGCTTTGGATCCCACCGCCGGTGACCTGGTGGCGCAGGTGCGTGAGCTCACCGCGGGGGAGGGCGCTGACGTCGTAGTGGTGTGCATCGGGGCCGAAGACCTGGCGAACCAGGCGTTGGAGTTAGCGCGAGATGGGGGGCGCGTGAACTACTTCGCGGGCTTCCCCAAGGGATCGACCTCGGTGATGGAGCCGAACCTTATCCACTACAAGGAACTGTCCGTCACCGGGGGGTCGAACGCGCGCCGGCGTGACGTGGCGAGGGCGATTACCATGTTGGAATCAGGGGCGATTAACGTCGATGAGATCGTCACCCACACGTTCCCGCTGGCGCAAATCCACGACGCCTACCAGGCGCTCAACGACCGCGTTGGCGTGAAGATCGCGGTCCTGCCGCAAGCGGATTAGCTGCGCAACGAGCATACAGAGGTATCGAACATCCAAGGGTATCGGGGATCCAGGGGGTCGAATATGGGCCAGGGCAAAACCGCGCAGACACGCTACGACGCTGAGTGCCGGCTGCTGAGCGAGTCCCCCAGCGTGTGGGACTACCTGCGGATGGGGGCGCACTATGCGATGGTGGGCACCGTGATTTGGTTCGTCGGCGAGTTCGGCACCAGCATTTTCACCGCCCCGTTCGACCTATCGTGGGCGAACTTCACCTCATTGCTGCTGGGAGTGGAGATGCTGGCCGCCGTGATGGTGGCGAAGGCAGC
>JAEWEQ010000020.1 GCA_023389315.1 Actinomycetes bacterium
TGTGCTCCGGCCTTGACTTCCAGTTCCGCAAGGTCGCAGCCAACACGTTTTGCACCTCCCCCAACGAAGCTGCCAACATCACCGCCGTGCTCTCCACCCCCAGCGAACCGGGCGATACCATCACCCCACTGTTACAACGCGCCATCATCACCAGCCACCTTCCCCTAAACCAAGTACCCCAACCCACCATCCACATCCAACCCCCTAAAGGGTGGGCCTTCATCGGAGTAGACACCATCCTTTACCTGACCTACCCCAACCCCGACCAAACCATCAACATAGGTGGAGTACCAGGACAACTAACCTGGCAGGTGGCCTACCATGACATTGACTTCGGCCAAGGCCCCAACCAGTATCTACAAACCGGCTCCGACGGGGCACCCTACCCTGATCAGACCATCACCCACATCTACGAAGAACCCGGCACCGTAACCCCACAAGTTACCACCACCTGGAACGCCATCGTAAACATCGCGGGCAACCACTTCCGCTTCGATGAAATCACCACCACCCACACCACCGGCAGTGAACTAACCTTGCGCAAACCCCAAATCCGCCTCGTCAACCCCGACCGCACACCCGACGAATAGGCCGTAACCTGTACATCACCAGACCTGGAAAACACACCCAGACCGAAAACCGGAAGAACAAAACCAAACCGGGCGCCCCGCACCCCACCAACGCCCCGCCACTACGCGGCATTCAGACACCTGCGGAACAAATCAAAACCGGGCGTTTAGCGCAGTGCCTCTGCGTCCACCCGGCACTCAGCGCCCAGACGCATAGGGGCAATCACGCCCTCGCTGCGTAAGCGCTCCAGTTCGGGCAGCAGTCGGTCGCGCACGCCCCACGGGTCAATAGTGTTCAGGTAAATGCGGGTGCCACCTTCGAACCCAGCCAGGGTGGAGATGCGCCACTTAATTAACAGGCGCCAACGCATGGGGGAGTCCACGTCGGGCGGACGATGGTACCACTCTTCATTGCAGGGAACGTTGGTGCCGGTGGCCGCGTGGATGGCGTGCGCCAGGTCGGATACTGCGCGCATCTGCTCCTCGGTAGCTTCCCACGGGTTCATCGCCGGTCCCAGTGGCCAAATCGCGACTGAGGGGTAGCGGTGCCCGATCCCCGCCAGCGCGACCGCGTGATCATTTTGTGCAAGCAGTAGTTTGCGGGTGGCAGCAACTTTGATGATCTTTTCGTAGATTTGCGGGTCTTTGCGCAGCCGCCCCAACTCCGCTTCGGTTTGGACCGCGTGATCGTCTATCGCCACTAGCTGTTTATGCAGATGGTCGAAGGAGGCCCCGGCGGGTTTCAGCCAGTTCTGGAAGCATGCGACGTACCGGACCTTGTCGGTCAACGTATATAGGTCCGCCATGGTGGCGGCGGTGAAGTCGAAGTAGTGGAAGTGTTCTTCCGGGGTGAGTGTCCCTGAGGACGCCAGGTCCGCAGTCGTCAAAGCGTCGTCGGTGAAGTGGCGCCGGGCCACGATCACGTCATGCCCGCCGCTGAAGAACCCGCTGGCGTGGGGTAGTAGCTGCGAGTCGTCGAGCTGGTTGATTTCTTCCGCACTCATCCCGGTGGCCAGCAGGCGGGTGCGCACTATCTGCATCACGTGGTCGTAGCCGCGGGCATCCGCCAAATAGTCAGCCATGTGGTGAAGGGCCAGTTCTGAAGGTTCCAACCCATGATTCAGGGCCCAATAGTTGTATGAGACGATTTCGAACAGGTTGGGGATGCGTCGGAATTCGGCGGTGGTGGCGTCGAGGTCGCGGGCGTGCACGCGGTGCAGGGTCCGCCACTTGCCGTCCTCGTCACGAATAACGCGCGATTTTTCCGGCGGCGTCTCTAAGTATCGGGCGTCGCAAAACGCGCAATGGTGACCGTCTCGCTCGTGGTCGATCGGGTCGGTTGCCTGCACGGGAGGAGTCAATGGGCGGTGTCCGCGTCCGGGGACGGTCCAAACCTCCGTCCCCGTCAGCAGGTTCTGTTGCTTCACCGTCCCGTCGGGTAGGCGGTCCAGTGCGCGCGTGCTGTGATACTCCTTCGCCATGCATTAAGACTATCGGAAGTGGCGAGGACGTGGCGGGGTAGTTACTGGGGGAGCCAGCCTTTGGCTTGTTCTTTCAGGTCGTGGAGGATTTCCATGGCTTCTTCGGCTTTGTCGACCTGTACGAACAGGTGGTCGCGGTGGAATCCGGCGAGCGAGTTGCAGGTAATGGAGCGGGCCGCGAGGATCTGCGCAACCGTGGCGGTGACGCCCACGGAGTCGAGCGAGGACGGTACGTCCAAGGTGATGCGGGCGAAACGTTTTTCTACTGGCAGTCCGGCTTCGAGTGCGCGGCGTTCGGAGATGACGATGGTCATGCCTTCAAATTCGCGTACCGTCGCGAACGGCTCCACACCGGCGGGGATCTCGTCGAGTTGGACGAACACGTAGATTCCTTGGGACTTAACGTCCATGGTGGCAAGGAGCTGGTCAAGCGATTGGCTAGATGTCATGCCCAAACGTTATCGAAAATTAGTACTATCGCGCGCGCCTGTCTCAGGAAGTGGTAGCGGGGTGGGGAATTGGGTGGCAATTGGGTGCGCCTAACCACCGGCAGGCCAGGGGCTCCCGGAGGCGCCAGCCTATTGCGCAGAACCGGGTGCGGGGACGGACAGTTCGTTCGGATTCACCTGTTCGCCACGGAAAGTGAAGTCCAGGTGGTTGTTGTTGATTGCAATATCCTGCACCACGAACGGGGCAGGCACCGCTGCCGCCAGGTCGAACGTATAGCTATTGCGAATATTGAGCTGCTCCATTAACTCTGGGGTGATTTCGGCTTTCCCCAGCAGGGTGTCAATGTTGATTTTCGCCAGTTCCAGTTTCGCGCTGTTGCTTTCAGGTAGCGCTGCCACCGTGGCTTCGGCTTCCATTTGGAACAGCTTATTGATGGCATGGACTTTCAAGCGCCCGTCCGCCAGTTCCACTTGCACCGGTATGCCTTGGCTCATTACCAGTTCACTGAAGTCAGAGTTGCTCATGGTACCGGTTACTTTTGCGGTGTCGATTAGGTTGGGAGCTTGCACCTGCACTCCGCTGGCGTCGATCTGCACATCTTGCAGGTGCAAAATGGCGGTTTCGTTCTCGAAGGTGAGTTGCTTGACGCGCATCTGCAACTGCGGAATTTGGTCGCGCAGGATCACGTCGTCTGCGATCGGGTTGGGGCCGGCTTCGATCTGCAGGTCGGTGACCGTGAGTCCTTCGTTTTGTTCGATCGCTTGCCGCACGCTGGTGTCGATCTGACGGTGGACGTACTGTTCTAGCGCCCACGTCCCGGCCGCTGCTCCCACTGCCAGCATCACCAGGACTACCAAGAGGGTGAGGGTGATTTTAGTGGCCTTGCGCATTTTGGCTTTCCCTTCGGTGCGTTTTCCCGCGCGGGGTGCTTGTTCGTTGGCGGTTTGTTTTACGAGGACGGTCGGTCCGGGTAGCGGGTGGTGTGCGGTTGGTTGTTTGCCGCGTGGGTTATGGCATCCCGGGGCATAGGTATACGTAGTTTTGGTCTGGTTGGGGTTATCCGCAAGTTGTGGACACGTCCCGCTTATGCGACTTGTGGTTGGTTTGTTGTTTCTTGTCGTTGTTCTTTGAGCTTGTTTTCAAAGCTGACTGGGGTGGCGGCTCGGGGGAGGTGTTCCCAGCCGCTGCGCCCCTCACTTGCGGCGGTCGGGGTGTGAACCGCAGCGACCGTCCTCGCCGGCATCGAGGGTGGATATGCGGGCGCGGTCGCTGTCGGAAAGTTGGAAGTCGAAAAGGGCGCCGTTTTCGGCCATGCGTTCGCGCCGCAGCGACTTGGGGAAGACTACGTCGCCGCGTTCGATGGCCCACCGCAGTGCCACTTGCGCGGCGGTTTTGCCGTATTGGGTGCCGATTTCAGTGAGCAACGGGTCGGTAGTTACCCGCCCGCGTGCCAGTGGGGACCAGGCTTGGGTGATGATCCCCAGGCGGTCGTTGAAGTCGTGAGCTTCTCCCATCGGCAGGTAGGGGTGGGATTCGATCTGCGTCACGTGCGGCAGGACCTGCCCGTGGGCGAGGATTTCACGCATGTGGTGGGGGAAGAAGTTGGAGAGTCCGATGTGGCGGGCGCGTCCTTCGGCGTGGAATTCTTCCAACGCTTTCCAGGTTTCCAAGGAGGTGGGTTCGTCTTCGCCGCGTGCTGGCCAGTGGATGAGGAACAGGTCGACGTAGTCCACTCCCAGGTCGTCGAGGGACTGGTCGAAGCTGCGACGGGCGTCGTCTCGGGCGTGGTTGTGGTTGTCGAGTTTGGTAGTGAGAAAGTAGTCTTCGCGCGCCATGCCGGTGGCGGCTAGGGCGTCTCCCACCTGTTTTTCGTTGTGGTACATCTGCGCGGTGTCGAAGTGGCGGTAGCCCATTTCGGCGGCTTCTTCGACTACCCGTTGGGCGTCCTCGGGGGCGACCTGGTAGGTGCCGATGCCGAGTTGGGGGATGGTGGCTCCGGTGCGCAGTGTCAGGGCGGGGATATTTGCTAGTGTTTGCGGGGTTTTCACGGGGCCTCCTGGGGTGGGGGTTGTCAGTCTTTCGCCGGTTGCTTGCCTCGTCGTGGTTCATATTTCGGTACGAGGACGTGAGGTGCGTCTATCTTCCAAGGTTAGTGAACGAACTCGTGCTATGCCGCCCGAGCCTTGAAATCTGGGACTTTAGTCGCAGTTTTTACTTATTTTTTTCTCGCCAACGAGACCGCAATTTCCGTCGGAAAAGTTGATTACATTTTAACTAAAGCGGTTGATTCTTTAAACTTACCCCTATGGGCGCTGTAAAGATCTACACTCCAGAGCTGCTAAAGATCTCCGTGCTGTATATGGCCGCACGCGTTCGAGTCAAAGAACGCGACGAAGCAGACTCCCTTTCCTTGCGCGCCGTGACCGAAGCGAAATCCGATGGCGCCCCCCAATCATTAGACTCTGAAGAACTCATTAGCTTGGCGAATATGCTGCGCAAGTTAGGTGTGCGCAACGCCAACTCCGTCACCGAACGTATTGCGCGCGACGCCGCTGCGGCCGAGCGCGAAGTCAAGTCCGACCCCACTTACATGTCGGTGGTGACCTACGACCGGATGCGCCGCCAGGTCCTGGCTGAACTCGGCCTGGTTTCTGAACGCGGGGTGCAGTTGTGGCCGCCCACCTCCCAAACCGTCATCGCCCACCTGCATGGCCGGTGGAATGACGCGCTCGCGGCCTGCGGTCTGCACACCTTGGCGCAGGTCGAACACGGGCGAGTGCGTTCCCGTTTCACCCGGCAGGATCACCGTCGCGCTTTGGAAGCCTTCAACGCGCACTGTTCACGCGTGGGCTTGCGGCCCACCTACAGTCGTTACTGCGATTGGGTGCGCGATGAAAAACGCCCCGACACGCCCTCGGGTCCGCTGTTGCGTCAGGTGTACGGCACTTGGCGGCAGGCGTTGGAAGTTCTTTCCGACGAGGACGGGGCGGAAGCTGGCGACTAACGGCGTGCGTTGGTGAGCCCTACCGGCCGCTCCCTTACCCTCTGCGCGCCTCATTCGTGTCGCGCCCGCGCAGGTGGTCGAGTTGGCGTCGCTCCCGCTTCGTGGGCCGACCAGTCCCGCGCTCTCGTTGCGGCAATGCCGCCATCGCTAGGCGCGGTGGCCGCGGCGGAGAGTGATCCAGGTAGCAGGTTTGCGCTATCGGTGCTCCCACGCGCGTGAAGATAATCCGGGTGACTTCCACCACCCGGTCGAACCCATCCACTCGGTAGCTAACGCTGTCGCCCACTTTCAGCGCGTGCGCGGCTTTAACGGGTTTTGCGTTTACTTTGATGCGTCCAGCCCGGCACGCGGCGGTTGCTTTCGAACGGGATTTAACTAGCCGCACCGCCCACAGCCAGGTGTCTACGCGAACGGTTTGAGCTTCCATGGGCTCATGGTAACGCAATTTCGGGCTAATCTAAGGAGCGTGTTGGCTATCCTCGTTGAAAATCCGCTCCTAACGTTCTTCCTGGTGGTTGCCGGTGGCGCCGCCATCGGGCAGATTCGTTTCGGCTCCATCCGTTTGGGCGCCGCCGGAGCCCTGTTCGTGGGTTTAGCGCTATCCATCGTCCACCCCCAGTTGGGTGCCAACATGGGGCTGTTGCAATCCATCGGACTGGCCCTATTTGTCTACACCGTGGGCTTGGCAGCGGGAGCGACCTTCATGTCGCAGCTGCGTCAGCAAGCCTCGCTGATCGCGGTCGCTTCCCTCACCGCGATAGGTGGGGCAGTGGTGGCGCTGCTGGCGGGCCGCTTCCTCGACATTCCCGCGGCCCTCACTACCGGGGTTTACACCGGAGCCTTGACGGCTGCCCCGGCGTTGGATTCGGCGCTGCGTATTTCCGGTAGCGCTCAGCCGGGCGCGGGCTACGCGGTGGGTTACCCGTTTGGTGTGATCATCGGCATCGTGGTGGTCAGCTGGGTGGTGGGTCGGCGCTGGCCCGGCCGGCGAGACAGTGCTTCCTTGGCGGGCGCCACTTTGGTGGCTCGCACCGCGCGCGTACACCGCCAGGTCAATATCCGCACCGTCCCGGCTTGGCGGGAGCAGCGGGTGCGTGCTTCCTACTTGCGCCGCCGGGATGAAACCCGCGTGGTGGTGCCGGGAGAGGACCTGCTCCCCGGTGATTTGGTGGTTTTTGTCGGCCAGCCCGAGGACGTGGCGGAAGCTGCCAGCAGCGTCGGCCTGATCGCGGAAGAACATTTGGCCGATGATCGCTCCGACGTGGATTTCGAACGCATCCGAGTGTCCAACCCCGATATTGCGGGCCGGTGCGTAGCGGAGTTGAATTTGCCGGTGAAGTTCGGCGCCGTCCTCACTCGTGTGCGCCGCGGGGATTTGGATTTGTTGGCGTCGGATGAGTTGGTTCTCCAGCCTGGAGATTCGGTGGCGGTGGCGGTGCCGACCGCCCAGTTGGACCGGGTCGCGGAGTTCTTCGGTGACTCTGAACGCCAGGTCAGCGAGGTATCGACCTTGGCTCTGGGGGTGGGCTTGGTGCTGGGCATGGCGCTGGGCCTGGTGAGCGTTCCCCTGCCCGGGGGTGGGACTTTCAGTTTGGGTGGCGCCACCGGGGCGTTGATCGTGGGTTTGATTTTGGGGGCGTTGCGCCGCACCGGGAACTTGGTGTGGTCGATGCCGCATTCGGCGAATCTGACCATCCGCCAGCTTGGTATGTTGTTCTTCCTCGCCGCCCTCGGGCTGGGCGCGGGCCCGGAGTTCATGGCGGTTGCGACCACTGATTTGGGTTGGAAACTGTCCCTGGTGGCGGTCCTGGTGGTGGGACTGTCGGTGGCGGCGATCGCGGCGGCGGGCCGCTGGTTGGACCTGTCGGCGCCGCGTGTGGCGGGCGCGGTGGCGGGGTTCCTGGGGCAGCCCGCGGTGTTGGACGCGGCCACTTCGCGCCGCGCCGATGAGCGTATTGAAGCGGCTTACGCGGCCCTGTTCGCGGTTTCCATCGTGGTGAAAATCGTGGCGGTGCCGGTGCTTTACGCCCTCGCTGGCTAGGTTATTGGCGGGTGGGCGGGTCCGTCCTCGTGGAAATTATTACGAGGACGGTCCCCGCGCGGGTTTTATTCCCACGCTCGCCAGCTGCGTTCTGACGGGGATTGCCAGGTAGTTGGGGCACCAGCCCCCGCGCCGGCCCGGGCTGCAGCCGTGCCACTCTTACCCCACCCCGATAGCAGCCACGCGCCTGTGAAGGCGCCCAATGGCAGCCGCTACGCCCTTACGCTCCCTGGTAGTAGGCGCGCAGGGTCTGCGCCAACCAGTAGTGATCACTCACGTGCGACATTTCCCGCGCCGAGTGCATGGACAGCAAGCAGATCCCCACATCCACGGTGGTGATCCCCAGCCGCGTGGCGGTAATCGGCCCAATGGTGGACCCGCACGGCACCGAGTTGTTTGACACGAACGCTTGGGAGGGCACGTCGGCGGCGCGGCAGGCACGCTCCCACAGGGCGCTACCGACCGCGTCGGAAGCGTACCGCTGGTTAGCGTTGAGCTTGAGTAGTACGCCCGCGCCCAGCATCGGGTGGGTTTGCGGGTCGTGGCGCTGGGCGTAGTTGGGGTGCACGCTGTGCCCCGCGTCGGCACTCACGCAACTGGAGGCCGCCAGGAACTGGTGGTACTGGTCGCGGTCGTATCCGGCGGCGAGGGCGATGCGTTCCAACACGTCCGCCAGCAGCGGCCCGGCTGCACCCGAGCGAGTAGACGAACCCACTTCTTCATGGTCGAAAGCCACGAACACCAGCGCGTCCTCGCCGCTAGGCTCAGCTTCCAGCAGCGCCACCAAACTGGCGTGCACGGAAGACAGGTTGTCTTGCCGCCCCGCCGCTAAGAACTCGCGGTGCTTACCGAAGAACCCGGGGGCTTGATCGACGTACGCAACCACGTCGAATCCGTAGATTTGGCTGGCGTCCGTCATTCCCGCAGCGGCGGCGAGTTCATCTAGCACGCACTCGTCCTCGCTGAGCGTCCACACTGGCTGCATGTGGGTTTGCGGATCGAGTTTCAGACCTTCACCGTTGACCTGCCGGTCTAAGTGGATCGCCAGTTGAGGTACCCGCGCGATCGGTCCGGTTTGCACCAGGTGGTTTTCTCCGTGGGCGTCAATGAGGCGACCGGCGAACCCGATTTCTCGGTCCAGCCAGGAGTTCAGTAGCAGTCCCCCGTAGGTTTCCACCGCAATCTGCCCCCACCCGTCGCCGGTGTAGTAGGAGCCGGACGGTTTGAGTTTCAAAGTGGGGGAGTCGGTGTGGGAACCCACGATCCGCGCCCCGCGCACCGCCTTGCCCTGGGGAATAATCCACGCGGCGACCGCGCCGTCACGCACCAGGAAGTAGCGGCCCGCGCCGGTGGGCCAATCCTCGGTTTCTTTGATCTCGGTGAAACCGTCCTCGCGTAGGCGGCGGGCGATTTCCGCGGCTGCGTGGTACGAGGACGGGGAGGCAGTGATGAAGTCAGCGAAGTCTTGAGCGTGGTTGCGATGGGTCTGGGCGATAGTATTCATGTAATCGATCATAACGCTGGCGCTGGCGAGCGGGTTTGATTGTGTCTGCGCTGGCGCTGGCGAGCGGGGCTGCTTGGCCCTGGGGGACCGCCGCAGCCAGGGTTGCCTGGCCCTGCAAGGGCGTCACCGCAACCGGGGCTCGGTATCGGAAAGGATAAACATGGGAGCGTCACTCACCGCCACCGCCCTCATGCTGGTGGCGTTGGCGATCAGTGCTATCGACGTGACTTTAGTGGCGGTGGTCTTGGGTCTGGCGGTGCTGGGGCTGCCGCGCTCACGTGTGATTTCCTTCGCTTGGATCATGCCGGTGACAGTGACAGTGGTGGGGGTTATCGCGTCCCTGATTTTGTCGCGCTGGGGGCAGTCCTCAAACTGGTGGCCCGCAGGTGGCCAGGCCCCGCCGTGGTCACTGGATGTGGGCAGCTCGGCCCCCACTTGGGTTCTGTTATTGCAGGCGCTGATCGGGCTGGCGCTGATCCTGGGTGGAGTGCTGACGTGGTTGAAGGCCCCTCAAGCGCACAGTCTGCTCCGCAAAGCTCTGTCTTCGCGCGCCGCAGAAGTAATCGGCCCGTTCTTGCAGCGCGGCATCGACACCCTCAAACGCATCCCCGGTGCGGGTATCGTAGCCGGCGCGCTCTTAGCCTTCACGTCGCTGCTGGACGCCCCATTTTTCGCCGCCCTCCTCGTCACCGCCCGCCCCGATGCTTCCTGGTCTGCGCTACTGCCGTTGTGGTTGCTTTACGGGTTCATTTCCACCGCGGCGGTTTTGGTCGCGAGCCTGTGGGTGGGGCGCTTAGCGCCCAGCGGGCCGCGTCTTCCTATGCGCGAGGACGGGGCGGAAGCTGGTAGCGATCGCTCGTTTCCACCCGCTGCGGGCGGTCAATCGCAGTGGGGTGCGAGCACCGCCGACCAGCCGCTCGACGGGGCCGGTAGTGGGCGCCGCGGAGAGGGGCTTTTGCATGTCGCAGCGCCCCTACTGCGGGTTACCGGGGCAGTAGGGGCGCTGATCGGCGTGGTGTTAATTGCTCAGGCGGCACTGAGCTGGCTGCTCTAGATGCACGCAGCTGGTTGGTTTAGCTAGAGCTCTCGCGCGCAGCTGGGGTAGCGAAGCTCGGGGCGTGCTGGGCCTGGCCAACCGCGCCGGCGAAACCCTGGGCGCGGCGGGCCTGCCGCCCGACTGCGGTCGCTCTCACCAACCGCGGGGCACCGTCCTCGCGAATATTCCTAACCTTGGAAACGGTAGACGTTGGTCTGGCGCGTTTCGAACCCGCAGCGCTGGTAGAGGCGGTTCGCGGCGGCACGCGAGGGCCGGGAAGTGAGGTCCACGGAACGAGCTCCCGCGTCCTTGGCGAACTTCAACGCTGCTTCCACCAGCTGGCGGCCAGCGCCCTGCCCACGGGTTTGCTCCAGCACCACTACGTCCTCGATCCACGCTCGCAGGCCGGTGGGGATGTAGAACAAAACCAGCGACAACATGCCCTCGATTTCACCGCTTTCACCGCGGTAGATGAAGACTTTGACGCTGGGTTGGGAGATCAGCCGGGTGACTTCTTCGGGGCTGAGGACGGGGGAGGAGGAAGACAGCTGTGGGATCAGCTTCTCCATCGCTTCGGTAAGTTCTTTAGTGGCGTTTTCTACGAGTTCAACAGGCATGGGTTCCTCAATCGTTGCGCGGCACGGGGCACGCTGGGTGGCATTGAACAGTCACTGCCATTGTAAGGTGCGTCACCGTGATGCGCTGGGGAAAGCGCCGCATGCCTGCGGTTAAAAGCCGTTCGCCAAATGGAGGCCGCGCACTACCGCACTCACGACCATTCCCGCCACCGCGACAAACCCCACGCCGGTGGTCCCCATTTCCATGGTCATTAGATTCACAACGATTTCGCTCATGGCTGGCTCCCTTCTGCGAGTGAAAATGCGGGTTCGTTTCCGTCATTTTCAGTTAATCGCGAGGACGGGTGGCGCGGCTATCGGGTTTACCCCCGATTCGTCCCTGATTGTCCCCGGGGCGGGTAGGGGTGCGCCGGGCGGGTAGGGGTGCGCCGGGAGAGCAGGGGTGCGCCGGGGTGGGAACGCGCACGGCGACGGGGTCGGGAGACACCGGGGGAGGGGCACGCACGGCGATGGGGAGGTACGTGCGCCGCAGCGAGGGTGAGAAGACCCCGGACCAGAAGACGCCGTAGCGGGACGCACGGCGTAGGCGACGAAACACGCCGCCCCGCACCCTGCCCAATGGTCGGACTTTGCGCGCGCCGCCAGCGCCGGACGGTTAGGGTGGGGCCATGCGTTATGTTTCCACTCGCGGCAGTCAAGACACCTACAGTTTCACCGATATCCTCCTGCGCGGCCTCGCGCCCGACGGGGGCCTGTTCGTGCCCGAAACCTACCCGCAGGTAGATGATGCAACCCTGCGCCGCTGGGTGGACCTCTTTCACGAGTACGGTTACCCTGCTCTCGCTGCTGAAGTGATGGGACTGTTCATCGACGACATCCCCACCGCCGACCTGCTCGCCATGTGCCAGCGGGCCTACAACGAGGACGTTTTCTCCCACCCCGACATCGCCCCGGTGAGCGAACTGGCTGACGGCATGTGGCTGCTGCACCTGTCCAACGGACCCACCGCCGCGTTCAAAGACATGGCGATGCAGATGTTGGGGCAGCTATTCGAATATGTCCTCTCGAGGCAAGGCCGCGAACTGAACATCGTGGGAGCTACTTCCGGTGACACCGGTTCGTCTGCCGAGTACGCCATGCTCGGCAAGCGCGGCGTGCGGGTTTTCATGCTCACGCCCGCGGGGCGGATGAGCCCTTTCCAGCAGGCGCAGATGTTCAGCATCGACCATCCGGACATCATTAACGTAGCGGTAGAGGGAGTTTTTGACGACTGTCAGGACCTGGTGAAAGCACTCTCAGCGGACGCTGAATTCAAGGAGCGCTACTGCATTGGGGCGGTAAATTCCATTAATTTTGCGCGGCTCTTGGCACAGGTGGTTTACTATGTGGCGGCCTGGATCCAGGTCAGCGGCGACCCGCTGCGCGCGGTGTCATTCTCGGTGCCGACCGGGAATTTCGGGGACGTGTGCGCCGGTCACGTGGCGCGCTCCATGGGGGTGCCGATCGACCGGCTGATCGTGGCGACCAACGAAAATGACGTCCTCGATGAGTTCTTCCGCACCGGGGTTTATCGCCCGCGCGGTTCGGCGCAAACCTTGGCCACGTCCTCACCGTCGATGGATATTTCTAAAGCGTCCAACTTTGAGCGGTTCATTTTTGACGTGGTGGGGCGCGATCCGCAGCGGGTGCGCAAGTTGTTTGTGGATGACCTGAACCGGGAGGGGTGCTTTGACCTTTCTGGCACTCGTGAGTTTGCCGCTATTCGCTCTAGTTTTGGTTTCCTTTCGGGCCGCTCCACCCACGCGGACCGGTTGGAAACGATTGCTCAGGTTTATCAGCGCGAGGGCGTGGTGATAGATCCGCATACCGCTGACGCTTGGCACGTTGGTGCCCAGGCCTTGCGCGCGGGGGCGGTGGAGCCGGAACTGGTGGTGTTGGAAACGGCGTTGCCGGTGAAGTTTGCCGCCACCATTGAGGCGGCGTTGGGATTCGTGCCGCCTGTGCCGGAGCGGTTCGCGGGGATTGAGCAGGCGCAGCGTCGGGTAGTGGATTTACCTAATGACGTGGAGGCCTTGAAAGGCTTGATCCGCCAGCGAGTGGGTGCGTAGCTGGCGGATCAAGCTGCTTAGAGGGGCCGTTAGGCAAGTTTTTCGGCCACGGTTATGGCGCGCTTTACCATGTGGGCGAGGGCGTTGCGGGTGGCTTCGTCGAGTTCAGCGTCATTGTTTGGCCCGGTGACGTGGGAAACGCCGTAGGGGTTGCCGTCGGCGAACTTCAGCGGGTCGGTGAAGCCGGGGGTAACGATGATGCCGCCGAAGTGCATCACCATTTGGTAGATCTTCTGCAGGGTGATTTCCTGTCCTCCGTGAACCGTCTGGGAGGAAGTGAAGGCGGCGTAGACCTTGTCGGCGAGTTTGCCTTGTGCCCAGGATCCGCCGAGGGAGTCAATGAAGGCTTGGAACTGGTGGGCGACGTTGGAGAAACGGGTGGGGGAGCCGAAGATGACGACGTCGGCCCATTCCACGTCGGCGGCGGTGGCGGCCGGTTCGTCCTTGGTGGCTTCCCAGTTCTTGGTCCAGGCGGGGTTGTTTTGGAAGGTGGCGGGGTCGGCGGTTTCGCTGATGTGCCGTAGTCGCACTTGGGCTCCTGCCTGCTCGGCAGTGCGGGCCAGTTCTGCTGCCATGGCGGTTCCGTGTCCGGTGGCGGAGTAGTAGATGATGGCGACGTTCGTCATGCCGTTTGCCTTTCGCGTGGGCGTGTTCTTTCGCTTCCAGACAATCACACAATAGTTGCGAACGCAACTAGAAGTTGTGAGGATGGGTGCGTCCTCGTCTAGAAGATAGAGATAGAAGAGTTGGAAAATCAACAAATTGGGACGCCAAAGATATTTTCAGTGAGGCCGGCTATATTTGCGTGTTGTACCTTCTGGAGGGTGTCTACTCGGGCGAGCCGGTATCATGTGGGCAGGGCGCTGCCAAAGCTGCAGGCGCGGAGCTGAAATAGCAGGGTGGGCGAGGAGGTAGGACCTTGGTTGGCAAAGACGCACTCGGTGGCGACGAGACGCTGGTTAGTGAAGACGCATTGTGCCGAGCCTGGAACCGCGGTACGCGGATACTGACCGGGGCGGTAGACGCGGCCCTGGCGGAGGTGGGGCTGACGGCAGCGGAGTTTGAAATCCTCAACGCCCTCACTGCTACCTGCTCCCTGCGGATGGTGGATCTAGCGGAACTGGCGGTGCTGACTAAATCCGGCGCCACCCGTGCCATTCAGCACTTAGAGACCCAAGCCCTAGTGGAGCGGCGTGGCTCTGGCTGCGATCGTCGCTCCTACGTCGTTTCCATCACCGCGCGCGGGCATGAGCTTTGGGAAACCGGGCGCGCCGCCGTTGTCCGCACGCTGCGGGAACAGTTGCTGGTCTTTCTCTCTGAGCGCGACCGTGCAATCCTGGTGCGCATTTACGGTGACATAGTGACCGAGCACGAAGCGCGCGAACGCTGAAAGTGGCTCCCTGAACGGGGATTTGCCAGTATCGAGGGCGTGTGCGCCGTGAAAAAGCTCAGCGGGTCAGGGTGGGTCGCAATCGCGAGGGGGTTCGTTTAGAAGAACGTCTCCCATGGCAGCAGCGCCAGCCCTAGGACAGTGAAAAGAATCCCCATGATGAGGTCCAAGGGGCGTTGTAGGCGCTGATATCCGCGCACGAATTTCCCAGTGGAAGCCACCGTCGCCACCAGTGCGAACCAGGCGCGTGCCAGTACCACCATTACTATGCCCAAAGTCAGTGACTGCCACAATGTGATGGTCACCGGAACCATGGTGGCAAAGAGTGAGGAGAAGAATACTAAGGCTTTTGGGTTGCCCACGGTGTTGGTGAGTAGCCCCAGTCGGAAGGCGCGCGCCCACTGCGCTGGCGCAGTCGCGGGCGGATTCTCCGGTGCGGCTGAGTCCGTAGGCGTGAGGGGGGTCTTGGCTGGGTCATCTGCCCTCTCGGGATGGGGGCGCAGGAGTGCCACCAAGATTCGTAGCCCGTAGACGGTCAGGAAAATAGCGCCGGCGACTTTGACCACCAGGAAGGCCGCGGGGTGGGCATTTATGAGGGCGACAATGCCCAGCAAGGTGACCGCGATCCACACGGCTGTACCTACCGCGATCCCGGCACCGACGCCGAAGCCGGCGCGCCGCCCTTGCGTGAGCGAGGTGCGTAATACCGCTAGGAAATCTGGCCCGGGGGATATGACTGCCACGATGAAGGTTGTCAAAATCGCGAGCCAAGCAGCAGCGGTCATTAAGTCTCCGCAAGATAGTAGGTGGATCAAGGGCGAGGGCGCCGCCGCGCGGGCGGGAATACTCCTCCTAAAACCTTAACGCTTCGGTGCCGGTGCGCAAGGCGGTCCAGGTGCGCGGTGGCGCCTCGGCGCTAAGTAGGGGCCGGGTGGAAACGGGTGCGAATGCTAAGACCATAATCTGGACAGTTGGGCGCACCCGCAGGGAAAGCCTCGAAGATGGAGACAAGTTCCAAATGAGGTCAGTCGATCCGGCTGACGCACAGTGAAAGTTGGGGGTGACATGACGACTGTGTTTTTCAACCTGGTTACACGCGGGTCGAAAACACGTCGGTCAATGCGGGTAGCGGCCTGAGCGAGGACGGCGCCAGGCGAACGGCCGGCGCGCCTACTCGTTACTGTCCTGCCGCTGGCAGTGCCCGGTGGCGCAGTTGTCGCGTCACTACCTGAACTCCATCCATCTGTAAAACTCTAAGGAACTGACATGTCTAAACTTCGTACCACCCATGTAGGATCGCTGCCGCGCCCAGAGTCGCTCCTAGTCGCCAATGAACAACGGCACGCTGGCACCATTAGTGACGCTGACTTCGAGGTCGTCCTCGCGGCGGCTGCTGACGCTGTGATTGCGCGTCAAGCGCAGATCGGTATTGACGTGGTGAATGAGGGCGAGTACGGCCATATCACCTCCGGCAAAGTTGATTACGGCGCCTGGTGGAACTATTCCTTCCATCGGTTGGGCGGTCTGGAACTGACTGATAATGATCGCTGGCAAGAGGATGTGGAAGTCTTTTCGGAGCCGGGCAAGATCCGACTGACGTCTTTCTCCCATCGGCGCGACTGGTCGCGTTTTCGACAGGCATATACCGACCCCACTTCGGGGATCCTCACTCACCGAGCGCGGGTGAAGAATCCCAAAATCGTGGGGCCCCTTACCTACATCGGTGCGGCGGCGGCGAAGAAGGATGTGGAGTTGCTGCTACACGGGCTAGAAAAAGCCGGAAAAACGCCCGCTGAGGGCTTCATTGCTGCACTTTCCCCCGGCTCTTGTGCGCGCATTCCTAACCAGTATTACGCCACTGATGAAGAAGTGGTGTGGGCTTGCGCGGAGGCCCTGCGTGAGGAATATCGGATCATTACCGAAGCCGGATTGACGGTGCAGATCGACGATCCGTCGGTGGCGGAAGCTTGGGATCAGATCCAACCGGAACCGTCGGTGAGCGACTACCGGGACTTCATTCAAGTGCGCATTGACGCCCTCAACTATGCGCTGGAGGGGATTGCTCCCGAGCAAGTGCGATTCCATATCTGCTGGGGGTCGTGGCACGGCCCGCACACTACCGATATTCCTTTGAAGCATATTATCGATAAAGTCTTGCAGGTCAGAGCTCAGGGTTTTACTTTTGAGGCCGCCAACGCCCGTCATGAACACGAATGGACAGTGTGGCGAGAAGTAGATCTGCCGGCGGACGTGGTGTTGATTCCGGGGGCGGTGTCGCACTCAACGAATGTGGTGGAGCATCCCGAACTGGTGGCGCAGCGGTTGACGCGTTTCACCGATTTGGTGGGGAAGGAGCGGGTGATCGCCTCTACTGACTGTGGACTAGGGGGACGCATTCACGCCGATATCGCGTGGGCGAAGCTGGAATCTCTGGTCGCCGGAGCCGCCCTGGTGTGAGCCAAGCTTCCAAGCTGAGCAACTAGCCCTCCGTTGCGGCTTCTGCCTCGTCCACGTGCTCGTGTGGTTCCTCGTTGGAACGCAGAGTAATCCGACAGGCGGGGGTAATATCGACTGGTTGTTCCGAGGGCGGAACGCTGTAGACGATATCTCGCAGCCGGGTGATTAGCAGACCAGTGAGCCTAGAGTTTTCATCCCAGTTCGCCTGCAGATGGAAGTAGCCGTCGGTTGTCATCGCCTCACTTGACCGGGCTGTAGGCAGGTCCGAGAAGACAAGTTCCCACTGGTGTTTACCACCTGGGCTGATAAGGCGGCGTAGTTTCGCCTGCTGCTGGACATATGGGATATGCGGGTTGAGCTGCGCAACCGGATCGGGGGGACAGAGCCGCAGGTGACAATGCCGTGGCGTGGATCATGACAGGAATTGGCGGTAATGACCTCATGAGTTCTCTTTCTGGTTGGCAGTCGCTAATAGACGTATAGGATCTTATTGAGCGTATGTGATGTGGAACACTTGGGTGGTTGCTATTTCGGTATTTGATGTATGGACTCAAATTGCAAAGGTGATGCACCTCACTCGTTCGTGCTGGCTGCCGTCGGGAATAAAGTGCACCTAGCGAAGGTTGAGTGACTTAGACTCAAGTTTCCGGTTTTCGAGTTGACAGCATCTTGGGGCTGGGTAAACTTGAGTGTAGACGACTCAACTTAGACAAGTTTTAGGAGGCCAACATGGCACGTGCAGTAGGTATCGACCTCGGCACCACGAACTCGGCAATCGCCACCCTCGAAGGCGGCGAACCCACCATCATCGCCAACGCTGAAGGCGCCCGCACCACCCCCTCGGTGGTAGCTTTCTCCAAGTCCGGGGAAGTGCTGGTCGGGGAAATCGCCAAGCGTCAGGCAGTAACCAACGTCGACCGCACCATCATGTCGGTAAAGCGCCACATGGGCACCGACTGGTCCACCAGCATCGACGACAAGAAGTACACCGCGCAGGAAATCTCCGCCCGCATCCTGGGTAAGCTCAAGCGCGACGCGGAAGAATACCTGGGTGAAACCGTGACCGACGCGGTCATCACCGTCCCCGCCTACTTCAACGACGCGGAACGCCAGGCCACCAAGGATGCCGGACGCATCGCCGGTCTGAACGTCACCCGTATCGTGAACGAACCCACCGCGGCCGCCCTCGCCTACGGTCTGGCCAAGGGTAAGGAAGACGAACTGATCCTGGTGTTCGACCTCGGTGGCGGTACCTTCGACGTTTCCTTGCTGGAAATCGGCAAGGACACTGACGATGATGACTCCACCTTCTCCACCATCGAGGTGCGCGCCACCTCCGGTGACAACCGCCTGGGTGGTGACGACTGGGATAACGCCATCGTCAAGTGGCTGGTAGAGCGAGTGAAGTCCAACACCGGCAACGACCTGTCCAAGGACCCGGTGGCAATGCAGCGTCTGCGCGACGCCGCGGAGCAGGCGAAGAAGGAACTGTCCTCTTCGACCTCCACCAACATCTCCTTGCAGTACCTCACCATGGTTGACGGCGTACCCGTACACCTGGATGAGACCCTCACCCGCGCCAAGTTTGAGGACATGACCTCTGACTTGCTCGAGCGCACCAAGGCCCCGTTCCACGCGGTAATCCGCGACGCAGGCATCTCGGTGAGCGACATTGACCACGTCATCTTGGTGGGCGGCTCCACCCGTATGCCGGCGGTCACCGAAGTGGTGAAGGAACTCACCGGCGGTAAGGAACCGTCGAAGTCCGTGAACCCGGACGAAGTGGTGGCCATGGGTGCGGCCCTGCAGGCTGGTGTCATGCAGGGTGATCGCAAGGACGTGCTGCTGATCGACGTGACCCCGCTGTCCCTGGGTATCGAAACCAAGGGTGGGTTCATGACCAAGCTGATCGACCGCAACACCGCGATCCCGACGAAGTCCTCCGAGGTGTTCTCCACCGCGGAAGACAACCAGCCTTCGGTGCTGATCCAGGTGTTCCAAGGTGAGCGCGAGTTCGCCCGCGACAATAAGCCGCTGGGTACCTTCGAGCTGACCGGCATCGCCCCCGCCCCGCGTGGCGTGCCCCAGATTGAAGTTACCTTCGACATTGACGCCAACGGCATCGTGCACGTCTCCGCCAAGGACCGTGGCACCGGCAAGGAACAGTCCATGACCATCACCGGTGGTTCCGCCCTGCCCAAGGACGAGATCGACCGCATGGTTAAGGAAGCTGAAGCGCACGCCGAAGAAGATAAGAAGCGTCGCGAAGAGGCCGAGGTGCGCAACACCGCGGAGCAGACCGTGTACCAGATGAACAAGATCTTGAAGGACGAAGCTGACAAGATTTCTGACGAAACCGCCTCCGCGGTGAAGGAAGATATCGACGCCCTCAAGACCGCCCTCGAAGGCGACGACGTGGAAGCCATTAAGGAAGCCATGTCCAAGCTGAACGAATCCGGCATGAAGATCGGTCAGGAAGTCTACGCCGCCGCGCAGGCCGAACAGGCCCAGGCAGAGGCGGGCGCCGAAGGTGCCCAGTCCGAAACCAGTGGCGGTGAGGACGATGTGATCGACGCCGAAATCGTCGACGAAGAGGACAACAAGTGAGCCAAAACTCCATGAATCCGAACCCAGAAAACGGTCCGGATCGTGAAGCTGAAAACGTGGGGGCCTCTAACCAGGCCCCCACGGGCCCATCTGGGGCCAGCTCTCACGATCCGCACACCGAGAACGCTCCCGCGGCCGGCACCCACAGTGCTGCCTCAGCCCCCAGCCCGGCCTCGGCCGACAGTGCGTCCTCGGGCGAAAGCCTCTCAGCTGACAGCGCGCCCTCGGCGGCCAGTCCCGCCCAGCCAGATACCAGCAACGAGGACGGTGCCATCGACCCCGATGACATCTCCCACCTGGAAGAACAGCTAGCGGATATTGACGTACCCAGCGACGTTAACGACGTCGACGCCCTGCGCGCCGAGCTGACACAACTATCCGACGACCTGGCCCGCGCTCGCGCCGACCACTACAACTTGAACCAGCAGTACAACAACTACGTACGCCGCTCCAAGACTGACGTGTCCGCCGCCCGCAAACGCGGTCACGAACAGGTAGTGGAAGCCCTCATGCCGGTGCTAGATGACATCGAAGCGGCCCGCCAAGCCGGTGCCCTAACCGACGGGCCCTTCGCCGCCATCGCCACTAAGCTGGAACAAATCCTGTCCAGTAAATACGAGTTCGAACGCTTCGGCGAAGCGGGGGAGAACTTCGACCCGATGCTGCACGAGGCCGTGATGGCCACGCCCTCAGCGGAAGTGGAAGTCGAAACCGTGCAACAGGTCATCCAAGCGGGCTACCGTGTGGGTGAACGAGTGGTGCGCCCCGCCAAAGTGATCGTGGCGAACCCGCAGTGAAACGAAAACTATCAGCGCAGCCGCGCCTGTGTGGCGGCTGCTCAGCAGAAGGGAGGTGAGAGCCAATGGCAGGACAAGACTGGATGGAAAAAGACTTCTACAAGGTCCTGGGCGTGAAGAAAGACGCCGATGTGGACACCATTAAGAAGGCTTACCGCAAACTTGCGCGGGAAAACCACCCCGACCAGCACCCCGGTGACAAGGCCGCCGAGGAACGCTTCAAAGCCATCGGGGAAGCCTACAAAGTGCTCTCCGACCCGGCCCAACGCAAACAGTATGACGCGATCCGCGCCATGGCTGGCGGTGGTGCGCGTTTTTCGGCGGGCCCATCAGGGGGCGCCGGGGGGTTCGAGGATCTCTTCGGCTCCATGTTCGGCGGCGGTTCTGGCGGGCCTCACGTAAGATTCTCCACCTCAAACGCCGGCGGAACCGCCGGGTTCGATGACATCCTCTCCGGACTGTTCTCAGGTGGCTCCAACGCTTCCTTCGACGCCGGCGCCTTCGCCGGACCCGGAGGTTTCAGTCAGTCCCGACGCGGCGCCGACCTAGCCACCAAAACCACCCTCTCCCTGCGTCAAGCAGTAGAAGGCACCACCGTGAAAATGACGGTGGAAGGCCGATCCATGACCGTGCGCATCCCCGCCGGGGTGAGCGACGGGCAAAAGATCCGCCTGCGTGGCAAAGGTCGCCCCGGTGTGGCAGGAGGCCCCGCCGGTGACCTGGTGGTCACCATCAACGTGGAAAAGCACCCGATCTACCGCATCGAAGGCAACAACTTGCACATGCGCCTGCCGGTTTCCTACCCCGAAGCGGTGCTGGGAGCCAAGGTCGCGGTGCCACTGCTGGACGGTTCCACCGTCACCGTGAAGGTCCCCGCCGGCACGTCCTCGGGCGCCCACCTGCGGGTGCGTCGCCACGGCATCGCCCAGGGCCGCAAACGCGGCGACCTGATTATCGACGTGGAAATCGTCACCCCCACCGACCTGTCCAAGGACGGTCGCGCGGCGGTCAAATCGCTGGCAGAAGCCCTGGGCGACTGGGATCCGCGTGCAGAGTTGGCCGCCCAATCCAAACAGTAGAAGGGGGCGCCGGTCCGGTTTCATAAACGAGGCCGGGGGCTGGCGCTTCCCGAAGACCCCAACGTGAAGGAGGAGGAAAGATGAGCTCACGTACCACCACTTACGTGATATCGGTGGCCGCTGAACTCGCGGGCATGCACCCGCAAACCCTCCGCCAATACGACCGCCTGGGACTCGTCACCCCGCAACGCACCCGCGGGCGGGGGCGACGATACACGGCCCGAGACGTGGAACGGCTGCGGGAAGTCCAACGCCTGTCCCAAGATGAGGGCATTAACTTGGAAGGGATCCGCCACATCCTGCAACTGCGGGCCGAGGTGGAACAACTCCAAGCCCAGCGCGACGAACTGCGGGCACAAACCCAAGCGTTGCGCTCCGAAGCGGCGCGCTTACAGCAGATTGTGGCCGAAGCCCGCCACCGGCGTGAGCGGATCTTCTCCGCTAACGCCCGCGGTGACGTGGCGGCGGTGCGGCGCGGCTACCGGCCTGCCGCGCCAGCGCGCGAGGGCGGGGAACTGGTGCACGTGCCCTGGCCCAGCCCGGTGCCGGCCCGCTCCAACGCCCTCGTGCTGTTTTCCCCCCGCCGCAGCTAGGTGGGGGAGGTTGGTCGAGACAGCTGTGCCGAAGAACCTGCTGTTTCCCCCCGCCGCAGCTAGGCCGATCACGTTGACTGCCACGGCGGCATTGGAGGCCAGGCTCCTTCCCGCGTCGCGGCTAGTTGGCAGCGATAGCGCGGGCGGGGCGTACTAAGATAGCCGGTAAGGCTTTCACTCATAAGGAGACATTGATGAGCGACAACACCAACGGTGTAGACCCCCAGCAGGAGCCAGAACCGCGCTACGGGCGTCGCGCCGCTGATGAACCCGGATACGTGCCACCGCAGCCAGGGGCAACCCCCGCGGGGTCAGCTCCCTCCGCACCCGGTGGGAACACCCAGCCGAACCAACCCGGTTCGGGCTACGGCGGTCAGTCTCAAACCGGATCTGGACAACCTGGTTACGGTCAAGCTCCCGCGAGCTACGGGCACTCACAACCTGGCTACGGCCAGGGGCAGCCAGGCTATGGCCAGTCAAGCCAATCTGGCTACGGGCAGTTCCAGCCCGGTTACGGCCAACCCGCGGGCGGCCCGCACATGGGGCAACCGTACGGCGGAGCACCGCGTGCGCTTCCCCGCCGTGGCCTGCCCATCACCTTGATCGTGGTTGGCTGCGTGCTGATGTTCCTGGTGGCACCCTTCGTGCTTATTTTTGGTGGCACCTTCGGCGTGATCGGCGGCCTAGACAGCTTCGATTCGGAGTCACTTTCTTCCGAGCAACTGACGGTAGACACCACTCGCGTCGCCATGGTCAGCGTCAGCCCCGCCAACGACAACACTTCCTGTCACCTGGAACAGGGTGGAAAAGTGGTGGAACTGAGCGGCCAGTCTTCCACCGGGTCGAAAGTTTTCACTAGCGAAAACGTCGCTCCGGGAGCCTACGACGTGGTGTGTGAAAACCTGCCCGACGGAGCCATGGTGATGTCGATGTCTGGCGCAGCTGCCATGAAGATGGCGAAGGACTTTGGCACCGGCGCACTGTGGTCACTGCTGCCCGGCTTCCTTGGCCTGGGGCTGCTGATTTGGGGCATCGTGAAACTGGTGAAAGTTAACCGGCGTCGCCGCGAAATCCAACTGCAACAGTTCGGCTACTAACAGCCCCACCGGGCGGCGCTGAGCCGCCGTTAAAACCCAGCGCGGGCCAACTCCTCAGGTAAGGAGTTGGCCCGCAAAGCTATGCTCACCGGGGTGTTGGCATGCGCCGCCCGCCACGAGGGGGTGGCGCTGCCAGCCCGGCACCGCAGCGCTACTTAGTGAGCTCCTGCCAGAAGAACTCATATGTCAGCGCCGCCATCTTCGCCCGCTGCTTGTTGTCCGCCGCACCCGCGTGACCGCCCTCGATATTTTCGTAGAACGTCACGTCCTGGCCCGCCTCATCCATCTGCGCCACCATGGAACGCGCGTGCGTGGGGTGAACCCGGTCATCGCGCGTGGAAGTGGTGAAGAAAACCGGCGGGTAGTGGCCGTCAGCGCGCCACAAATGGTACGGGCTGAAGGTCTTAATGAACTCCCACTGGGCCGGATCGTCAGGATCACCGTACTCGGCCATCCACGACGCCCCCGCGTGCAGCGTGTGGTAGCGGCGCATATCCAGCAGCGGCACCTGGCACACGATGGCGCCGAACAGGTCCGGATACTTGGTGAGCATCATGCCCACCAGCAGTCCGCCGTTGGAACCACCCATCGTCCCCAGCGAATCCACTGTCGCCACCCCGCGGCGCACCAGGTCCTGGGCGACGGCAGCGAAATCCTCGTACGCGCGGTGGCGGTTTTCCTTCAACGCCGCCTGGTGCCAGGCCGGCCCGTACTCGCCGCCGCCGCGGATATTAGCGAGGACGAAGTTGCCGCCGCGCTCCAACCAGGCTTTCCCCGTGGCCCCCAAATACGCGGGGGTGCGTGAGACTTCAAAACCGCCGTACCCGTTGAGAATCGTGGGGCGGGGTTGGCGTTCCTGCCCCTGGGTGGCGGTCGCCGGCCGGCCGGTGAACGCGGGCTTGGGTTGGCGGTGCGACACCTCGAAATACGGCACCCGAGTGCCGTCAGCGGAGGTCACGAAATGCTGCGATACTTCCAGGTCGGAGGCGTCGAACTGTTCCGGGGCGCGGCGCACCTGCTGGGAGCGGATAGTGGTACCCGATTGGCTCAGTTCCAAGAACGACAAGGTGGTGGGGTGGATGAAGGACGAGGACGTTACCCACAGTTCGTCATTATGGTAGGGGTCCACCGCCGCCACCGACAGGGTCGCCAGTGGCCCGCAGTGTTCTTGGGCCGCCCCCAGGTCCAGGTCGCGCCGGTCCCACCCGGAGTTTTCCGCCCGCGGCGGGGTGAGCACGCCCAGGCGAGTGACCACGTCCCGCAGCACGGTGACGATCACGTGGTTGCGGGTGAGGGTGATGTCTTCCAAACTGGCGTTCGGCTTCGGTGTGAACAGGGCGTGTAGGCGCCCCACTCCGGCCAGGAACTCATCCATCGGGGAGGCCAGTAAGGACCCGGCGGGGAATACTTGCCCGTCGAACTCCCAATCTTCCCGAGGGCGGAACAGCAGCCAGTCACGCCACCCCACCACATCGGTGTGGCTGGGGGCCGGAACTCTGCGCAGTCCCTGGTCGGAAGCTGGTTCAATCACGTAGGTTTCACTGCGGTAGAAGTCCAGCATCCGCTGCACCCAGTCACGTTCCCACCCGGGAGTGCGGTCATGGGTGGCTCCCACTACCACGTCCGTGGTTTCACCGGTGAACACCACTTCCGCATCCGCCAGCTCCTGTCCGCGTTGCCAGCGACGGACCTGGCGCGGATAACCCGAATCGGTTGAAGACCCTGGGCCGAAGTCGGTCGATACCCACACCTGGTCACGGTCAATCCACCCGACGGAGGATTTCGCTGCCACAGTGTTGAAACCGCCCTCGACGAAAGTGAGGGAATCCAGGTCGAACTCGCGTACTTCGGCGGTGTCGGAACCGCCCTCGGAAAGGGTCAACAGGGCGCGGTCCAACTGGGGGAACACCACGGTCGCGCCCTTCCAAACCCAGGATTTACCTTCCTGCGCAGAGAGCGCATCTAGGTCCAGCAGCACCGCCCAATCGTCACCCCCATCCATGTAAGCGTCGAAGGGTTGGCGCCGCCACATGCCCCGCGGATGGTCGGCGTCGGTCCAGAAGTTGTACGCCCACTCGCCCCGTTTGGTGACGAAGGGGATTTTGTCGGGGGCATCAAGGATCTGCAGGATCTGGTTTTCCAGCTGCGCTTGGCGCTGCGAACCTAGCCGAGTTAGGGCGCGTTCATTGTGGGACTGCACCCATTCCAACACTGGTGGGGAGTCGACCTCGTCAAAGAAAACATGCTCATTATTACTACTCATGCCTATCATTATCCTAAACGCGGGGGCTGGACCTTCGCAGACACGAGGGGAGAGCGTCTTGAAGAATCTGAAAACTACTGGTGTTAAAACGATTGCCGCTTTCGGGGTAGCTGGCATGCTGGCGGCGATGGCATTGGGCGGGTGCTCCTCGTCCACCGGTTCCGCACCTACTGCCACCTCCACCCAGACCACGGAGGTAACTTCTGCGCCGGAAACCTCCACCCCCACCGCCACCGAAACCACCGCCGCTCCCAGTCAGTCCGCGGCCGCCGGTGACGTGGAATCATTGCAGCGTGAGGGCAGCCCGGCGCAGTGGAAGGACGTGACGGTTGCCGGCACCTCCACCCGCGCCTTAGTGCCCGAGGCCGCCAGCTCTGCCGGTGGCTCCATCGTCTTTAAGGGCACCGAGTCGCTGCAGACCTTCAGCTTCTGGGCCGCCACGCCCGATGGGGTGGAAGGGGGAGCTGCGCTGATCGTTAAGGTCACCACCGCGGATGAATCGGCACCCGAAATGGTCACCGTGAATCCCGGCTCTAAGCAGACAGTTTCGGTGCCGGTGAATGGTTCGCAGATCGTGAAGATCGTGTGGAACGTCAAGGGTAAGCCGGCGACGGGTGAGAATATCGCGTTCTTCGATTTCGACGTGAAATAGTCCGCTAGTTTTTCATTTCCGAGGGCGGGGCGCCAGTTGGTAGCCCCGCCCTCGGCGCGTATTAGTGGGTGATCCTAACCACACGCAAAGTTGAGTGGAATAGACTCAACTTGTGGGGTGTTGTATCTAGTAGATCAGACCTATCAATGAACCCGAAGGAGGGGTCGCAATGACCCAGAATTTCACTACCAAATCACAAGAAGTGTTGGCCGCTGCGTTACAAACTGCCAGTGCGGCCGGCAACCCCACGGTAGAGCCGGAGCACCTGCTGCACGCCCTACTGGAACAAGAAGACGGCATCGCCCTGGCCGTACTGGAAGCCGCCGGAGGTTCCCGCAAGGAAATCGGCGCCCAGGTGCGGGTGCAACTAACGAAGCTACCGGCCACCGCCGGGGCTTCAGTCAGCCAACCCCAAACCACCCGCGCCTTCACCAACATCCTCACCCAAGCCGGGCAGCTGGCTGACGAAATGGGGGACAGCTACGTCTCCACCGAACACCTGCTGATCGCCCTCGCCAAATCGGACACTGCCGCGGGCAGGATCATCCAAAACAGTGGGGTCAGTGCCAACGCGCTGCAAAACGCGGTGCCGACCCTGCGTAAGCAGCCGGTAACTACGCCCGACCCGGAAGGATCCTTCGACGCCCTCGGCAAATACGGACGCGACCTGACGGAAGTGGCACGCGAAGGCAAACTCGACCCGGTGATCGGGCGCGACAGTGAAATCCGGCGCGTAGTGCAGGTACTTTCCCGGCGCACCAAGAACAACCCGGTGCTGATTGGCGAACCCGGCGTGGGTAAAACCGCGGTGGTGGAGGGCTTGGCGCAACGCATCGTGGCCGGTGACGTGCCCGAGTCGTTGAAGAACAAACGCCTCATCGCTTTGGACCTGGCCGCCATGGTGGCGGGGGCGAAGTACCGCGGGGAGTTCGAAGAACGCCTCAAAGCGGTGCTGAACGAGATCACCTCCGCTCACGGGCAGATCATCACCTTCATTGATGAGCTGCACACCGTGGTGGGGGCCGGTGGCGGCTCCGAAGGGGCGATGGATGCGGGCAATATGCTCAAACCCATGTTAGCGCGCGGCGAACTGCGCCTAGTGGGGGCCACTACCTTGGATGAATACCGTGAAAACATTGAAAAAGACCCCGCCTTGGAGCGGCGCTTCCAGCAGGTTTTCGTAAGCGAACCCTCGGTGGAGGACACGGTTGCGATTTTGCGCGGCATCGCCCCGAAGTACGAAGCCCACCACAAGGTCACCATCTCCGACGGTGCCCTGGTGGCGGCCGCCCAGCTGTCGCACCGCTACATCACCGGGCGGCAACTGCCCGATAAGGCCATCGACCTGATCGACGAAGCCGCCTCACGCCTGCGGATGGAGCTGGACTCCTCCCCGCTGGAGATCGACGTGCTGCGCCGCCAAGTGGACCGCCTGCGCATGGAAGAGTCCTACCTGACGGACTCCGACCCCGACAGCAGCGACGAAAACACCGTCGCGCAACTAGCAAAGGTGCGCGCCGAACTCGCCGATCGTAGTGAGGAGCTAAAGGCCCTCACCGCCCGGTGGGAAGCTGAAAAAGCGGGCCGCAACCGGGTCGGTGACCTGCGGGTGCAACTCGATGAGCTGCGCACCCAACTGGAACTCGCCATGCGTGAGGGCCGGTGGGAAGAAGCCGGCCGCCTGCAAAACGGTGACATCCCGAAGGTGGAGGCCGAGATCACCCAGGCGGAAGCCGAAGACGGGGAACAAAAAGACACCCACCCGATGATCGCGGAGAAAGTCGGCCCCGCTGAGGTTGCTGAAGTGGTGGAATCCTGGACCGGGATCCCCACCGGGCGCCTGCTGCAAGGGGAGATGGAAAAGCTCCTGTCCATGGAAGGCGTGATCGGGGCTCGCCTGATCGGCCAGCATAGCGCCGTGAAAGCGGTATCTGACGCGGTGCGCCGCTCCCGGGCGGGCGTGTCTGACCCGGACCGCCCCACCGGCTCCTTCCTCTTCCTCGGACCCACCGGGGTGGGGAAGACGGAGCTGGCGAAAGCCCTAGCGGATTTCCTCTTCGACGACGAACGCGCGGTAGTGCGCATCGACATGTCGGAATATTCGGAGAAGCACTCCGTTTCCCGCTTGGTCGGTGCCCCTCCCGGGTACGTCGGATATGACGAGGGCGGTCAGCTGACCGAAGCCGTGCGCCGGCGCCCCTACTCGGTGGTGCTGCTCGACGAGGTGGAAAAAGCCCATCCGGAGGTGTTCAACATCTTGCTGCAAGTGCTAGACGATGGGCGCCTAACCGATGGGCAAGGGCGGACGGTGGACTTCCGCAACACCATCATCGTGCTCACTTCCAACTTGGGGTCGCAGTTCCTGGTGGATCAAAACACCCCGGAGGAGGCGCGCCGCGACGCGGTGATGGCGGCGGTGCGTTCGGCCTTCAAACCGGAGTTCCTCAACCGGCTCGATGACATCCTCATCTTTGAGGCCCTCACCCGGGAGGAGCTGGGCCAGATCGTGCAGATCCAGGTGGCGCAGATGGCTTCGCGCCTGGGTGGGCGACGCATCGAACTGGATGTCACCGACCAGGCGCGCTCCTGGCTGGCCGACCACGGTTACGACCCGGCGTTTGGGGCGCGCCCGTTGCGCCGCCTGATCCAAACCGAGATCGGTGACCGCTTGGCTCGCCTGATTCTCGGTGGTGAGGTCGCTGACGGTGACACCGTGACCGTCACAGTTTCCGAGGACGGGGACGGCCTGCACCTGCAGCGCGCTTAACCGGCGTGGTGCCACTGCTGGGATGGGCTGATTGGCCCGCCCTGCAGCGCGCTTAGCGGCGCGGCCCGCCCTGCCAACGCCGCACGAACCGTCCTCGCCCATAATCCCTAACGCCAAGTGCCCCCGAACCATTACGGTCCGGGGGCACCCAGCTATGGAGGAGGAGGAGGTGAAGGTCTGCGGTTACGGCAGCGCGGCTTCAGCTTCAGCGTAGGCGGCCTTCAGGGCCGCGACTTCGTCGTCAACCTGCTGCACCGTGGTGGTCGGGTCCAGCTGGACGCCCACCGCGTGAGTGATCTTGGTGTTCAGCTTGTGGTACACGGCGAAGGGGACCTTACCCAAGATGTTCTTGTCGCGGGCGATGCGGGTTTCCCAAATGGCCTGGTCCAGGCGCGCCTTGACGTAGATAGTGGCGGTGTCTTCCGGGGTGAGGTCGGGGTAGGTGCGTACCTTCTCTACCAAGGTGTCCAACTCGGTAATGGAGGTACGCAGCTGGTCAACGCTGCCGGAGGGGTTTGCCAGGCGAATAACCGCGCGAGTTACCGCGAAGCCGATCTGCACGTGTGCGTCATTGGTTTTGTTGGTGAACTCGGTGGTGGCGATGCGAATGGTGTCAGCAACTTCGGTGGCCAGCTGGATGCGCGGCAAAATGGTGGCCGGGTCGAACGGGGGTACCCCACCGGCGGCGATCGCCACGATGGCGGTACGCCACTGCCAAGCGGCGCCTAGTAGCTCGCGGATTTCTTTGCCGTAGTTGGTTTCGTGGCCGGTGGCGGTTAGTTTCGTCTGGGTGGCTTCCAGCTTGGCGATGAGGGCATCAACTTCTTGTAGCTGAGCGTCTGCGCTGGCAGCGGTGGTGGTCACGACACTGGTGGTTGTGGGGGCGGCTAGGGCCGGTGACATGGCGGCGGCAGGGGCCAGCAAAGAGCAGGTGACAGCAGCGGCAACCAGAGTTGACTGCAACCGAATTCTCACGAGTTACTCCGTTCAAGTAAGTGTCAAGGACGCTCGGCTTGGCGTCTGTCACATGCTAACCATTATCGTTTGGCGAGTGCCACAATTTCTGGAAATTTCCTAAGAATAAAATTTTGAACGTCGGAACTATTTCCCGCTATTTCAACGGTCGTAAGCGGTTTACGGTGGTCGATATTTGAGACGGAGGTCGGCGGGGCGGGTGGCGAAACGTCCTCGCTACGATATTCGAGGACGGTTGCCGCCGAAGTGTCAAGGTATCAGATACGAAATGGTTGGACTGGGTGCCCGGCGCACGCCCGCGCAGAAAGCACTATCCTTAAAATGCAAGCGTTTCACCCACTCCCAAGGAGGCTTCGCCGCCATGCCTGACGGTCTACCCGAACGGCTCACCCCGCCCTTTGAGTACTCCCTGGCCTATTTGGAACCGGGGCGAACCTTGGAATACGGCGACTCCCAACTCATCTACCCGTACAAATCGGTCACCAAGTTGTTTTCCGCCTGGGCTGCGCTGATCGCCATCGACCGCCAGCTCGCCAGCTTAGAAGACGAGGTGGAAGTGGGGGCCGGGCAAAAACGCGTCGTCACCCTGCGTCATCTGCTGGCTCACGCCTCCGGGTTGGATTTTGACAGCGATGAACTACTGGCCGAGCCGGAGACTAAACGCATCTACTCCAACCGCGGTATTGAAAAAGCCGCCGACCACATTGCAGCGGCCACCGGCACACCCTTCCCGCAGTGGACCGAAGACACCGTCCTCGCGCCGCTGGGGCTGATCGAAACCCTGATCGATGGCTCCCCGGCCTACGCAGGGGAGGGGTCCATCCGCGACCTGATTGTCTTCGCCCGCGAACTGCTTGATCCCACTTTGGTCAGCGCGGAACTCGCGGACGAGGCCCGCGCCGTGGTCTTCCCCGGCCTGCGCGGCGTAACCCCCGGATTCGGTGCTTACACTGACAACACCTGGGGGCTGGGGTTGGAGATCAAGCACCAAAAAGCGCGCACCTGGTTCCCACGCGCCGCCTCACCGGCCACGTTCGGGCATTTCGGGCAGTCCGGGTCGCTGCTGTGGGTCGATCCCGAGGACGGTCGCGGCTTGGTGTTTTTGGGTGCGCAACCGTTCGGGCAGTGGCACAAGGAGCATTGGCAGGCGCTGGGGGACTACTTCTTGCACACGTTCTAAGGGTCTGCGCACCGCCCTAGTCGAAGTCCACAATCACCGGCACGTGGTCGGATGCGCCCTTACCCTTGCGCTCATCGCGGTCAATCTGCGCGCCCGTCACCTGGGCCGCCAACGCGGGGGAGGCGTAAACGAAGTCAATGCGCATCCCCTCGTTCTTCGGGAACCGCAGCTTCTGGTAGTCCCAGTAGGTGTAGTTGGTGACCCGCTCGCGGGTGACTTCTTCCATTCCCAGCTGAGCAAAACGCGCAAACGCGGCGCGCTCCAGTGGGGACACGTGGGTGGCGCCTTCGAACGCCGCCATGTCCCACACGTCCTCGTCACGCGGAGCGATATTCCAATCTCCCACGAGGGCGATGCGGGCCTGCGCGTCGGCCTGCAGTTGGGTGTCGGTGTAGTTGGCCAGATCTTCCAGCCACTGCAGTTTGTACTGGTAGTGCGGGTGGTCTAGGGCGCGGCCGTGCGGAACGTAGAGGCTCCACACTTCCACCCCGCCGCACACTGCCCCCAGGGCGCGTGCTTCCAAAGCAGCGGGCTCACCGTAGCCGGGCTGGTGGGGGAAGGAGTCTTGGACGTTTTCCAAACCCACCCGAGAGGCGATGGCCACCCCGTTCCACTGGTTGAAACCGGTCATCGCCACCTGGTAGCCGGCATTTTCGAACGCCTCAAAGGGGAACTGGTCAGGTTTGCATTTGAGTTCTTGCATTGCCAGCACGTCGGTGTCGGAGCGTTCCAAAAACGCGATCACCCGGTCAACGCGGGCGCGGATGGAGTTCACATTCCAAGTCGTTAGCCTCATAGGCTTCACCCTACACGGGTGGCGATGGGAAGCGCGCATGCCGGGGCGGGGCGTAGGCCGCGAAGCATCCGGCGGAATATGCACACTGGGCTTCGCGCATGCCGGCGCACAGCGGGGTTGCTAACCTGAAGTAATGGGAACTGCATTGATCACCGGTGCTAGCGCCGGCCTGGGGGAAGAATTCGCGTGGCAACTGGCGGCTGCCCGCCATCACCTGGTGTTGGTGGCGCGCCGACGAGAGCGCCTGGAGGCACTCGCACACCAGATTGAACAAGCCTGCGGGGTGGAAGTGGAAGTGTTGCCCGCCGATCTTTCCATTGCCGAGGACGTGCAGCGGGTTGCCCAGCGTCTGCGCGATCCGCAACGCCCGGTTGGACTGTTGGTCAATAATGCTGGTTTCGGACGTGGTAAACCGTTCTTGTCGGGCGACTTTGACGAGGAGCGCCGCGGCCTGAAAGTAATGGTGGAAGCGGTCATGGAACTGACGCGCGCCGCCGGGGAAGCGATGGTGGAGCGCGGGCGCGGCGCCATTTTGAACGTGTCGTCGGTGGCTTCCGACACCGGGATGGGAACGTACTCGGCCCATAAAGCCTGGGTGAAGGCGTTTTCGGAAGGCCTGGCGGAAGAACTGCGCGGCAGCGCAGTGACCGTGACCGCGGTGATGCCGGGGATGGTGAATACCGACTTCCACGAGCGCACCGCAGTGGACGTGTCGCAAGTGGCGGCAGTGTCGTGGATCAGCGCCGAGGCGGTGGTCAGCCAAGCCCTGGATGCGGTGCGGCGCGGGCAGGTGCTGGTAACCCCCACGCTGCGCTACAAGCTGACCACGCAGGTGGTGAAGTTCGCGCCGCGCTGGGCGGTGCGGGCCGTGACTCGGCGCATCCCCCACATGTGAGGCCACTAGGCGCGCGTCGCTCCTGCCGCTCCAGTTTCACGAGGGCGGGGCGCCGGCTGCGCGCCCAAGGCGGGGATGGCAGCGGGTGCGGGTAGCGGCGGGTTTTCCACCCGCCGCCAGGTTGCCGGCGGACCGGCAGCCAAGGGTGGGGGAAGCGGCGGTAAGATGGCCAGTATGACGAACGATCCACGTAAAGCTCGCCTGGCCGCCCTCGTGAAAGAACTGGCGGTCGTACACGAAAAAGTTACCCTCGCGTCGGGACGCGAATCAGACTTCTACGTCGATATGCGCCGCGCCACCCTCCATCACGAGGCCGCTCCGCTGGTGGGCCACGTGATGCTGGACATGCTGGAAGACAATGGTTTCGCCCCCGATGACATTGACGCCGTTGGCGGGCTCACTATGGGGGCTGACCCGGTGGCAACCGCGATTTTGCATGCGGCGAACTCGCGCGGCCTGGATGTGGATGCGTTCGTGGTGCGCAAGGCCGCGAAAGACCACGGCATGAAACGCCAAATCGAGGGCCCTAGCGTGGAGGGCAAACGCGTGGTGGTGTTGGAAGATACCTCCACCACCGGTGGGTCCCCGCTGCAAGCGGCGCAGGCATTGGAAGCAGCGGGCGCGCAGATCCTGGCGGTTGCAGTGGTAGTGGACCGCGACACCGGGGCGCGCGAGCGCATCGAAGAGGCTGGGTATAAGTACCTCAACGCGCTGGGCCTAGCGGATATTGGCCTGGCGTAAGTAGCGCGGGTCTGCGGATTTCGGTGCGGGGCGCCCCGCCCTCGTAAAAACCTGCGCAACTGAGCAAAGAAGTAGCCGACAGCATCTATGCTGCCGGCTACTTCTACTTGTCCAGGTTTCACGCGCGGCCAGGGAGAGAACTGCCAGTAGCGCGGTTTTGGAACCGCGCTACCTTGCGTGCACCCGGCAGTTTGGCTACTTCTTCGCCTTGCGTTTGGTGTTGGCGTCGGAAGCAACCTGGGTTTCGTCGAATACCGAGTTGGTGGCGTCCTCGCCGCCCTCAGCTTCGCGGCCCGGGGTGGCCAGGTTCCACTTCTTGATCGCGAAGGAGAACAGGAAGTAGTAGATCGCGAAGTACACCAGGCCGATCACGCACAGCAGCAGGACGCGGCCGGCACCGCCGGATAGGCCCGCAGCCTTGGTGAAGTTGAGTGCGAAGTCGAAGAAACCAGCGGAGAAGCCGAAGCCATCCTTAATGCCCAAATAGTTGACCAGGGCCAGGGAGGAACCGGTCAGCAGGGCGTGTACCAGGTACAGCGGGAAGGCCACGTAGGCGAAAGCGAATTCCAGGGGCTCGGTCACGCCGGTGAGGAAGGAAGTCAGGGCCAGGGAAGCCATGACACCGCCGATGACCTTGCGGCGAGAGGGGTGAGCGGTGCGCCAGAAAGCCAGCGCCGCGCCGGGCAGGGCGAACATCATGATGGGGAAGAACCCGGTCATGAAGTTACCGGTCCACAGGTTGGTTCCGTCCACACCGGACAGGAAGCAGTTGATGTCACCGTGGATGACTTCACCGGCAGCGTTTTGGCATTCACCCAGCTGGAACCAGGGCAGGGAGTTGAGCAGGTGGTGCAGGCCGAAGGGGATGAGCAGGCGGTTAGCGGTACCGAATACGAAACCGGTTGCCGGGTTATCACCGTGGCTCATGATGAAGCCACCGAGCTTTTCGTTCACCGCCCAGTTGAACACCGGGTAGATGAGGCTCATGATCACGCCGACCACGACCGCGGCCGCGGCGGTGACGATCGGCACGAAGCGGCGCCCACCGAAGAAGGCCAGATAAATGGGTAGTTTGATGCGGTAGAAACGCTGGTAGAGCAAGGCGGTGACGACACCGATGATGATACCGCCCAGCACCCCGTAGTTAATGGTCGGGTTCTCCGGGTCGCCGGCACCGAACCAGGTGGCCATCACGTCGAGGACGTTCTTCAAAACTAGGTAGCCCACCAAGGCGGCGAGGGCGGTGGAGCCGTCCGACTTGCGGGCGAAGCCGATAGCCACACCGACGGCGAACAGGATCGCCAGGTTACCGATGATGGCGTCGCCAGCCTTGGCGAGGATATCGGCTACCGGCTGCAACCAGGTGGCGTGCTTGGCGAGGCCGTCAGCGCCGAGCATGTCGGGCTGGCCGATGCGCAGCAGCAAGGCGGCGGCAGGCAGGGTAGCGATGGGGAGCATCAGGGAGCGTCCCAAACGCTGCATTAGGGCGAAAGTTGAGCCTTTTTTCTTAGCTTTAGGCGTAGCTGTCGTGGTGGCTGAACTCACGGAGGGTCTCTCTTCCTTGAGGTCGGGTTCCATGTTGGGGAACACTGTGGGGGTTAAAAGCAACCCAGTGGGCGCCAGTTGTCTAGACCAGCAATTTAACTATGCATCAGAAAAACGTGTGCGTCAATAGTCAAAGCTGGAAGATTTCAAATTTGCAACCAGCTGCGCCGACCGTCCTAGCGAATCCGCAACTGGCTCCGCCGCTCGCGCTGGCACAACCAGCGGCGGCGCACCCTTGTCCGCAACCAGCTGCGCCGACCGTCCTCGCGAATCCGCAACTGGCTGCGGCGCCCGCGCTGGCACAACCAGCGGCGGCGCACCCTTGTCCGCGACTGGCTGCGCCGACCGTCCTCGCGAATCCGCAACTGGCTCCGCCGCCCGCGCCGCCCGACTAAAATCAAACCCATGAAGTACGTGCGCATCTACAACTACCTGCTGGGACTGATTGGACACGAGCTTTCCGCCGGCGACAAGATCCCTTCCGAGCGTGAACTGTGCGAGCGTTTCGAAGTCTCCCGCATGACGGTGCGCCAAGCCGTGGACGGCCTGGTGAACGACGGAATATTAGTGCGCAAACAGGGGCGCGGCACCTTCGTGGCGCACCAGAAGATGGACCTGCAGCTACGTATCACCTCCTTCGGACAAGAGATGCGTATGCGTGGGATGGTGCCCTCCACGCGAGTGTTGGCGTGTGAAGAAGTGGAAGCGGGAGCCTCGGTCGCATCCTCCCTGGCGCTGGATGATGACGCGCGCGTGTACTCCATTAAACGACTGCGCTACGCCAACGGCATCCCCATGTGTATCGAGCATTCTTGGTTGCCGGTCGCACCCCTACCCGGTTTCATTGAACCGGCTCCGCCCGAGAGTATCTACCAGGAGTTGCAGTTGCGCGGCTGGGGGCCAACCTGGGGGGAAGACAATATTGAGAGCGTGAACCTCAACGCCGAGGACGCCGCCCTTTTGGAGGTGCCGGAAGGGGCCTCGGGATTGGTGGTGAGCCGGCGTACCTTCGCCGAGAACGTCCCAATTGACCTGACAATTTCGCGCTATCGCGGGGATCGCTACAAACTGTGGGTCCCCATCGCCCAGCCCATGACATCGGTACGTACCAGCCGCTAGGATCGCTTCCATAGCGCTTCAAACCGGCGGAGCAAGTTTGATTTCCTAAGACGGAAAAACAGGAGTATGAAATGAACGAGATCCGCATTGACGACATTCTCCAAGCCCTCGGTGGGGTGGAGAACATTGTGGTGGTGGAGCCGTGCGTCACCCGTTTGCGTTTCGAGGTGCGCGACCGCGCCCTGGTTGATCTGGCACAACTGCAGCCCCCGCTTTGCTACGGCGCAACGGTGATGGGGACCGCGGTGCAGGTGATCGTTGGCCCCAATGCTGAGATCGCCATGGACGAGATCCGCGACCGTCTGCACTGAGAATCCGCCACCAGTGTCGGTAGACAATGAGTGTGCGCCGCCCACCCTGGCAGGCCGGTAGTGCCCGCCACCCACCCTGGCAGGCCAGTAGCGCCCACCACCGGTACACCGGAAGGCAATACCGCACGCCGCTTTTTATTTGCGAGGACGGTCCCGTCCTCGCGCATTCTCCCCACGTCCGCAGCGCCGCGGGTATTTAAAAATCTAAATCCGGGCGACCAGGGTTCGCCCAGCCGCCGCTGCACGACAGGTTTCCCAACAAAAGTGCCGAAAGACCGCCCCAACTGCGGGGCCGGGCACATTTGACCACCGCTGCAATACCGCTTGACAAGCGCGGCCCAGTGGTATTGAGTTAAAGATGTCTAGACCAGGTACTTGTTACCGACCAAACTGTCAACGCTGACAAAGCCTAGGAGAAAACCATGGATAAAGCGGAAAAGATCCTCGCCGCCCTGGGAGGGGCCGACAACATCATTGACCTGGAACCGTGCATCACCCGCCTGCGCGTAGAAGTAGAAGACCCGGACCTGGTAGACGACGCCGCCCTGACCAACGCTGGTGCCTTCGGCGTGGTACGCGCCTCCGACGCCATCCAGGTGGTCGTGGGACCGGAAGCAGACACCCTGGCTGAAGACATCCAGGACCTCATGTGAGCACCGGTTTCCTAGCGCCGCTGGCCGGAACCATCTCCCTGTTGAGCGAAGTACCCGACCCGGTATTCGCCCAAGGCATTGTCGGAAAAGGATTCGCCATCAGCCCCAGCGGCGACACCCAGCTGGAGGTAGTCAGCCCGCTGGATGGCAAGATCGCGAAAATTCACCCGCATGCCTTCGTAGTGGCAGGGGAGGGAGCGACCGTCCTCGTTCACCTGGGACTGGACACCGTGAAACTAGAAGGCGAAGGCTTCAAAGTCCACGTCGAAAATGGTGACCAGGTGAGCGCCGGACAAACCCTCATTGAATGGGACCCGGCAGTGGCCATCGCCCACGAATACTCCACCGCCTGCCCGGTGGTGTTCCTTGATAACTCATTCCCCGGTGAAGACACCCTCACCTACGGCACCACGGTGACCGGCGGTGAAGAACTTTTCACCCTCAACCCCACGGCAAGTGAGGAGTAACCCTATGTCAACCATCGAAGCCGTTGTCGCCGCTGAAGAAGGCCTACACGCCCGCCCAGCTGCGCTGTTCGCCCAAGCGGTATCCGCAACCGGCGCCGACGTGATGATTTCCAAGGACGGGGGCGAAGCAGTCGACGCCTCCTCCCTGTTGTCACTCATGACGTTGGGAGCTAAATGCGGTGAGACCGTGACGCTGAGCTGCGAGGCAGACAACGCCGATGAGATCTTGGCGGAACTCAAAAAGGTGATCGAGACTCCCGAGAGCTAGTCTCCGCCCGCCACACAGTAAACGGCCCCGGTAGCGCGGGTGATCAGCTATTTCGCTGACCGCCCGACCGCTACCGGGGCCTTGCTGTGCGCCGGTCTGCCGGGCCCGGTTCGTACTGATATTTCCGAGGGCGGGGGCGCAGTTTGGGCGGAGCGCTGCGGGGTTGTGTGGTGCCCCGGGATATTTCCGAGGGCGGGGCGCGTAGTTAGTTGCGTGAGCCCGGCCCCAGCGTTGCCGCAGCGGGGCAGCGAGCTGGCGCCAGCCGGCTACTTGCTGCCCTTCGCGCCCTTGTTGCCCTTCGCGCCCTTGCTATCTTCCTCGCCGCTGGCAGCCTCGTCGTCCTCGTCCTTAGACGCTTCCTTCGCGGCCCGCAGGTTCTCTTCCACTACTTCCACCAAATCCGCAATCGAATCGTGCACCTGGTAGGGGCGGAACGGGTGATCCTCAATTTGGGACTTCTTGGTGGAGCCGGTGAGCACCAAGTGGGTGCGCAGACCCGCCTCAATACCCGCCTGCACGTCGGTATCCATGCGGTCACCGATCAACGCAGTGGTTTCAGAGTGAACGTCCAAACGATTCAACCCCGCCCGCAGCATGATCGAGTTCGGCTTACCCACGAAATACGGCTTCTTACCGGTGGCGCGAGTAATCATCGCCGCCACCGCACCGGTCGCCGGCAACACGCCCTCCTCACTGGGGCCGGTCACGTCAGGGTTCGTGGCGATGAACTTCGCACCGTTTTCAATCAGACGAATCGCGTGCGTAATCATGGTGAAGTCATAGGTGCGAGTCTCACCGAGCACCACGTACTCCGGATTCGTCTGCGTCATCACGTAACCGGCTTCGTGCAGTGCGGTAGTTAAACCCGCTTCCCCAATCACGAACGCGGAAGAATCAGGGGATTGTTGGGATAGGAAAGTCGCGGTCGCCAGCGCCGAGGTCCAAATATTATCCTCCGGCACCGTCAGCCCGGAATGCTCCAGGCGGGCGGATAGGTCACGCGCCGTGAAGATCGAGTTATTGGTCAGCACCAGGAACGGAACTTCGTTTTCACGCAAGCAGTCAAGGAAATCCTGAGCACCGGGGATCGCCTTATGCTCTCGCACCAGCACCCCGTCCATGTCGGTCAGCCACGCGGTCACGGGAGGTAGTTGGTCAAGCGTCGGGATTGGGTGTTCAGTCATGGCACTCCTTCCAGTTAGATGCCATCTTTAGTCTAGTCAATAACAGGCGTAGGGTGGAACCGTGATCACCGAACCCGACCGCCCAACCCCCGTGCCAACGTCCCCACCCGGGAGGGGCGTGGGGCCTTGGCCCGCCGACCGTCCTCGCCCCGAAGGCCCACAATGGGACCGGCAGCTACTGGACGAAGGGGACCAGCGTAACGTCGAAGACCACTACCGGTACTGGACGATGGAAGCGATCGTGGCGGACTTGGATGCGCGCAATGGGAAATGGTTCGAAGTGGCCATCGAAAACCTCAACCACGATTTCAATATTGGGTCCATCGTGCGCACCGCCAACGCTTTCGGGGTGCGACGAGTACACATCGTGGGTAAGCGTCGCTGGAACCGGCGCGGCGCCATGGTCACCGACCGCTACCTGCACGTCCAACACCACGCCACGCCCGCAGATTTCGCTGCCGCCGTTGGCGACCGGAGCCTGGAGGTCATCGGGATCGATAACCTCCCCGGGTCGGTGCCGTTGGAAACGGCGAGCCTGCCGCGCGAATGCGTGCTAGTGATGGGGGAGGAATCCGCCGGGCTGAGTGAGGAAATGCTGGCGCAGTGCGCACGCATCCACCACCTGACGCAGTACGGGTCCTCCCGCTCCGTCAACGTCGGCCACGCCGCCGCGGTGGCGATGTGGGCGTGGACGGTGCAGCACGCGCCGCGCTCCTAGGGCGAGTTGGTGCGGTGGGAGATATTCGCGGCGGGGAGCGTTAGTCTGCGCGTTGGGTTCCGATTCGCGAAGGCGGTGCACGACTGGGTCGCCATTCGCGAAGGCGGTGCGCGCGTTGGCTGCGATTCGCCAGGGCGGTGCGCGCGGTGGCTGCGATTCGCCAGGGCGGTGCGCGGCTGCGTCCCGATTCGCCACGACGGCGCGCGCGGTTAGTCAGATGAACTGCCCAGGGCGGGAACGTCCTCGTCCAGGAGAATCCGCACGAAAACCCACCCCCGTGCAAAAGCGTGCAGTTGCGTGACTCTTTAGTGGAGGAGGGACTTAATCCCCTCGGTAAACAACCCTGCACTGTGGGATAATGAAACGGTAACGATGTCTAGTTCAAGGAGGCAACGCAGTGCCTATCGCAACCCCTGAGGTCTACAACGAAATGCTTGACCGCGCGAAGGAAGGCAAGTTCGCCTACCCGGCGATCAACGTCACTTCTTCGCAGACCCTGACCGCCGCGATCCGTGGCTTCGCGGAAGCCGAATCCGACGGCATCTTGCAGGTGTCCGTTGGTGGCGCCGAATACTGGTCCGGCTCGACCGTTAAAGACCGCGTCGCTGGTTCCCTGGCCATGGCTGCTTACGCCCGTGAAATCGCCAAGAACTACGACGTCACCGTAGCTCTGCACACCGACCACTGCGCCAAGCAGAACCTCGACTCCTGGATCATCCCGCTGATGAACCTGGAAGTAGAAGAAGTCAAGGCTGGTCGCCTGCCCTTCTTCCAATCCCACATGTGGGACGGCTCCGCTGTGCCGCTGGAGGAAAACCTCGAAATCGGCCAGAAGATGCTGGACCTGGCGCAGCAGTCCCACACCATCTTGGAAGTTGAGATCGGTGTTGTCGGCGGTGAAGAAGACGGCGTCGTAGGTGAAATCAACGAGAAGCTGTACACCACCACCGAAGACGGCATCAAGACCGTCGAGGCCCTGGGCCTGGGTGAAAAGGGCCGCTACCTGACCGCCCTCACCTTCGGTAACGTACACGGCGTGTACAAGCCCGGCCACGTGAAGCTGCGCCCCGAAATCCTGGGCACCATCCAGGAAGAAGTTGGCGCCAAGTTCAACGCCGGCGACCGTCCGTTCGACCTGGTGATGCACGGTGGCTCCGGCTCCACCGCTGAAGAAATCGCCACCGCGGTCAACAACGGCGTCATCAAGATGAACGTTGACACCGACACCCAGTACGCTTTCACCCGCCCGGTCGTCGACTGGATGCTCACCAACTACGAAGGTGTGCTGAAGATCGACGGCGAGGTCGGCAACAAGAAGCAGTACGACCCCCGCGCCTGGGGCAAGGCTGCCGAAGCTGGCATGGCTGCCCGCGTGGTTGAGGCCTGTGAGCGCCTCGGCTCCGCCGGTACCAAGATGAAGTAAGTCGCCTAGACTTAACTGACACACGGAAACGGCCCCCGCATTTTGGGGGCCGTTTCTGATGTGCGAGGACGGTCGGCGAAGTTGGGAAGTGACGGGGCACTCGCCCGCAAGCGGGCGAGTGCGTCGCAGTGAGGCGCTGCCTACCCCAGCGACAAGCCGATAAGTGACAGCACACCACACAGGATGATCATCACGATGTCCGGCACCCACTTCTTAACGTGAATCAGCGTCAGCGCCGCGATACCCACAATGGACACCAACACCACCAGCAGGGGAGATACCCCAGCGGATTCAGCCACTTGCGCTGAAACATCCAACATGGTGAAGGACACCCCGATTAGCAAGCCACAGATCACTGGCAAAATGAAGCGCCCAATGTTCTTAACAATCGGGTGATCCTTCAGCTTCTCGTAGGCACCCAGGACCGGCATTGCGACCGCACAGCAGGCCCCCAGGGCCACCGCCAGGCCGGCAGCGGAAAGCAGGAAGGCGACCGCGGAACCGTGCTCGAGGCCAAAAATGTAGCCGATGCCAGCGGCGATCTTAATCAAAATCGGGCCCGGCAGAGCATTAGCGATGGGAACCAACTGGGTGTAGAACTGGTTGCGATCCACCAAGCCGGGCTGCACAAAGAAGCCATCGGCCACACCCACGTAGGCTTCGCCGCCACCAAAAGAGGTAATGGAAGAGATTGCCAGCAGAGAGGCAACTTTCAGGCCGTCGAATCCACCAAAAATGGTGAACAGTAAGACCCCGACGCCGGTGAAAATCAAGAACCCGCCCATGGCAACCAGGCTCGCTTGGAATCCGCGTTGGCGGTGCGCCGTACTCTTCTTCGACGGTTTAGCCGCCGCGTCCGGCGTGTTCGCGCTAGACGTATTGTCGCCAGGCGCACCCGCGCCGGCCGCCACGCTGGCCGCCCCATCCTGGGCGGGCGCGGCTGAGGAAGCACCATACTCGGCGAGCGCCGGTGACGAAGGGTCCACACCGTCCTCGGCAATGGGAGCGGACTTAGCGCCGCGCCGACCGGTGATCAGCGAATAAATGACGATCAGTAAAATCGCCCCGCCGATCAGCGACACTGCCGACAAGTGCGGGAGTTTCTCCGGTAACTCCACGCCGAAAACCCGCAGCAAACCAGCCATTGCGGGCAGGCCAACGGCGAGGGCGGACACCGCGGTGATGATCAAAAACGCCACCAAGTCCGATCCCGCCTGGGTGTGGATCTTCAGGATGTATCCCAGCAGCAGCGCGATGATGAACGCCGCGATGCCTACCGACATGTAGGAAATGTAAAGCACGGCCTTGGGACCTAAGAACCCCGACAAGGCCATCAGGCCGACGGTCCCCGCCACACCGGGGAGGGACACCGCTAAGCCCGCGAGGATGGAAAGTACTGCACCGCGATGCACGAACCCCGCGAAGGACGCTAACTTCGCGGGTAACGCACCCGGGGTGATGTTGGCGACGATGACGTGGCGGTCGTACTGGCGTTGACTGAGGATACGTAGTTTCTCTACGATCTCTTTTTCAATCACGGGGATCAGTGCCGACCCACCGCCGAACCCGATCAGGCCCACGTAGATATAGCCGATCAGGAGTTTCAATGAACCTTTGTGACGAGATGGTACTGCTGTTTGCGTGTCGTCTTTAGCGCTCATGGCTAAGCCTCGAATAAGTTGATTCCAGCGTCATCTCCATTATAGTCAAGCCATAATTGAGGTAGCGAGTACTACACATCACGCCTGGTTTCATGGTGAGATGGAGGTAACAACTTTTTGGGAGGAAGCAATGACCTTGAACACAGATGACTGGTTGCGACTAGAAGGCGTCATCATCGCCGAACACCTCGACCCGCGCGCGGTTGCAGAGTTCATCGTCGCTTCCAAAGTGGTGGCTGCGATGGACTGGTACGAACGCACGCCCAACCTGATCGGCTTGACCCTGGCGGCATCCAACCACAAGCTCGCCACCATTAACGACGAGGACGAAATCCTCCCCCTCACCGAGTACGAGGACTTCGCCCTCGACCTGGCGAAAAAATTCAACGCCGAAGTGATGATCGGGGACGTTGCTGCCGACGCGCTGCCTGAAGACGCAGACCTGCCCGACACTCAGCCTGGCCCCAGCGAACCCACCCGCGTGGTGGAACTATCGCCCACCACCATGGCATCCGTGCCGCTACTGGCCGCCCTCGAGGGCGTGGACCTGGCGGTGTCGGAACTGAGCAACGACTGGACCGCCATCTTCTACGAAACTGACGCCGATGAGGGAATCTCCCCGATTGGGGACTTCCCGTGCGTAGTACTGGCAATGAGCGGGCCGGAGTTCCGTGCCTGCCTGATGCGCAGCGCAGACTCCGAAGAATGGGTGATGTACAACTGGGCGATGTCGACCCGCACCATCGCCGGCAGCCACGTGGAAGACCGGGTGGCGCGCGCCGCCGAGAACCTGGTGGGCGCCCAGCAAGACCTGCGGGAAATCGCTGAAGCCGTGCCGGAAGCGAACGTCCAAGCGGCCCTCAATACCATCCGCCTGCACGGCGCCGACGCGGTGAGTAGTTTCGTGCGTGCCCTGGGTGCACCGTCCGCGGTTTCCGAATACCTGCAGCGCCATTTGGATGCCGAGGACGTTCCCGGTGTGGAAACCCACGATGCGCGTGGCATTGCCAACGCCATTGGGCGCATCGTAGATAAGATGCTGGCCGAGCCGGAATCTACCGGCAGTATGCTGTGGGAAAGCTACCATAAGATGGCGGTGGAAACCCCGTGGATCGTGCGGGTTGCGGCCAGCGTGGAAGCCTCCGTGGGGGCCGCGCTACTGGTGACCGCGCTGCGTCGCCCGAAAGCGCGCCGCACCGGATGGACGAAGGCCGGAGCAGTGGTGGGTGCGCTGATGATCTTCGACTCGGTGGCGGAAGTGTCACTGGCGAAGTACCTGGGGTTGCGCGCTGAGCGCCATCGCGGGCGCCAAGAACAGTGACCCTGCGGGAGCACTGAAGTCGCCTTAACCTAACGGGCCCGTCGCGCAGCTCGCCGGCGGGCCCGGATACTATGTGCTGCCGGCAGGCTTGGTTCGTGCGGCGGGCTCCGCGCGTGTCAGCGCTGCGGCCTACCGCGCCGGGGACTTAGCGCGCTTTTGGCACCACTCGCTCACGCACTTGCGGGTGCATTATTTCGGCTGGCGCCCGGCCCGCGCGCAACAGCCGCCCCATCCCCACCACGTAGGGCTTAGCGTGGGAGAAGAAATCAAAATACCCCTCACACAAGTAGTTCAACTGGTTCCCACCGTCGGCGTCGGGCAAGAACCGGTCCTTGGGGCAACCACCGTGGCAAAAGCGCCGCACCGGACACTGCAAGCAAGTACTGGGAAGCTGCGTCATCTTCGCTTCCCCAAACCCGCGCTGGAACGGCGAGTCAAGTAGTTTCGCGAAACTATCCCCGGCGGTGACGTTGCCCAGCAGGTAGTCGGGCTCCACGTAGTGGTCGCACGAATACACGTCTCCGTTGTGCTCCACCGCCAACGCATCCCCGCAAGTGGGGGCGTGCACGCACACCGAATACTGGCCCATTAGGTTCCCCAGCATGGTGTCGAAATGCTGCACGTAAATGCGCCCCACGTCGCGTTGCAGCCAGTAGTCAAAAATCCCACTCAAAAACTTCCCCCACCCGGCAGGCGAGACTGAACGCGAGGTTACCGACTGCCCCTGCTGCGTGTAAAGCAACCGCTCGCGTCGATTAACGCGCCACCCGTCCTCGGCAATGGGGAGCTTATCGGTGGGCACCCGCTCCACGATGGGGATGAACTGCAGGTACTGCGCGCCGAGCTCTTCAGTGAAGTAGCGGTAGACCTCCACCCCGTGGTCTTCGTTGGCGGCGTGCACGGTGCATAGGATGTTGCGTTCCACGCCGTGTTTGGCCAGGACCTCCCACCCGCGTTTGACCTGCTGGAAGGACCCGCGCCCGGCTTTGTTCACGCGGTAAGCGTCGTGAATGTGTTCGGGCCCGTCGATGGATACGCCCATCAGGAAGTTGTTTTCGCGCAGGAACTCGCCCCACTCGTCGCTCAGGAGGGTGGCGTTGGTCTGCATGGCGTGACCCACCTGTTGGCCAGGGCGAGCGTACTTCTTGCCCAGCTCCACCGCAAGCCGGTAAAAGTCCAAGCCGCGTAGCGTTGGTTCGCCGCCTTGCCAGATTAAGGTGACGGGCCCGTCGGACTGGTTTTCGAGGAAAGTGCGGATGTAGGTTTCCAGGGTTTCGGGGCTCATCATTTGGCTGCCGTGGTCGTACAGCAATTCCTTGGACAGGAAGAAGCAGTACGTGCAGTCCAAGTTGCACGCAGCCCCGGTGGGTTTGGTTACGACGGTGAAAGGCCTAGACATCGGTTCCATTTTCTCACGTTTCCACGGGCGAGGGCGGGCGGGCGCGTTGGCGAGGGTGGGCGGGCGGGTCTCAGCGTGGCTGGCGTGGGAACAAACCACGGGGTACCTACCGAGCGTCAGCGCGGCCGGGGTTGGGGCAGGTCACGGGTGGGCGGGTCGCAGCGAGGGCGGCGAACAAAGGAGCGCCCCTCGGCTTGGCTGCGAAGTTGAATCCAAGTCGAGGGGGCAGCTAGTTAAAAGCACCCAGCCGGCCAGCCGCTAACGGGCAGGCACCGCCAGATCACGCTCACCTACATGCGCGCGTACAGGCGCAGCAGGCGCGCCACCTCTGCTTTCACGTGCTCGCGGCCCGGACCCACATACTTGCGCGGATCCACCAGCTTCGCGTCACCATCAAGCAGTTCACGCACCACCTTGGTGAAGCCCACATTGAGGTGAGTGGAGACGTTGATCTTCGTCATGCCCGCCTCGATGGCCGCGACCATGCCCTCGTCGGGGACCCCGGAGGAACCGTGCAGCACCAGCGGTACCGGAACTTCAGCGGCGATCGCGCTAATCAGGTCGGTATCGAGCACCGCCCCGCGCGTGGTCATAGCGTGCGAAGAACCCACCGCCACCGCCAGTAAGTCCACACCGGTGTCGGCCACGAACTTAGCGGCATCCTTCGGATCAGTGCGCGCAGAAGGATCGTGGACCCCATTCTTGCCGCCCACTTCACCCAGTTCGGCTTCCACCGCCACGTTCGCGGCGTGCGCGAACTCCACCACTTTCGCAGTGGTTTCACGGTTTTCATCGTCGGGCAGGTGGGAGCCGTCGTACATGATGGAGTTGAAACCCAAGTCCACGGCCGCGCGGCACAGGTCCACGTCCTCGGCGTGATCCAAGTGCACCGCCACCGGCACGGAAGCTTCCTCCGCCAACGCCAGCATGGCTTTACCCAGGGGAGCAAGCTTCCCACCGTGGTACTTGATGGCGTTTTGGGACAACTGCAAAATCACCGGGCGGCCTACTTCTTCAGCGGCTTCCACTTCGGCGTGGGCGAACTCCAGCAGTACCACGTTGAAGGCGCCCAAGCCTACGCGGTCGGCAGCGGCTTCAGCTGCCATGGTGCGGATATCTACTAAAGGCATGATTAGTACTCTTCTACTTTCACTTTGGGGGTCATTTGGGTGTAAAGGTCGGTGTCGACTTCACCGGCGACCGGGCAGGCCACCGCCGCACCGGACAGGGCCACCGCGTGCGGCAGCGCCTGCGCTAAGGCGGAGCCGTTAACCGCTTCGGTGTTTTCACTCAGGTACAAGCACCAGGCGGCCACGGAAGCGTCACCGGCACCCGTGGGGTTGCCCTCCACGTGCTGAGCAGGAGCCGCTCGCCAGGCACCCTCGCGGGTGTGAACACTCATGCCACGTGAACCTTCCGACACGATGACGGTACCCACCCCGGAGGCCAGCAACTGCTGTGCCCCGGCGGCCACGTCCTCGCACCCGGTGGATTCGCGCAACTCATCGTCATTGGGTTTAACGAAGTCGGCTCCCGCGTCGCACGCGGCCTGTAGGGTCGCGCCGGTGGCGTCCACCAGGATGCGAGCCCCGGCGCGCTGCGTGGTTTCCACAATGCGGCCCACCCACTCGGGGTCGGTGTCGCCGGGCAGGGAACCGCAGCACGCCACCATGTCGCCGGGACGCAAACCCGACTCCAGTAGGTTCAATAGTTCCTCCCACGCTGCATCGGAGGGAGCACTGCCAGCTTCGTTGAACACGGTGGCGGCGTAATCGTCCTCGATAACGGCGATGGAGAGACGAGTATCGGCGTCGGTGTCGATGAACTGCGATTCGATGCGGCCGCTTTGCGGCAGTTCGGAAAGCAGCTGGCGAAAACGCGTGCCGTTAGCGCCGCCCAGGAAACCGGTGGCCACCGTTTGGATCCCCAGTTGCCCGAGGACGCGCGCGACGTTCACGCCTTTGCCGCCGGCCCGCACGCTGACGTCGTTGACGCGGTGGGGGATACCGACGTTGAGTTTCGCAACCCGGTAGGTGTAGTCCAAAGCCGGGTTAGGGGTGATGGTCCAAATCATTTGCTGACCTTCCCGGGTCCCGCAGCGGGGTCTGCATTAGCGTTTCCCGGTGCGGAGGGAGTTTGGTGGAAAGCGCGGCAGGCCGCTCCCTGCACCTGCGACCAAGATCCCAGTTGCGCACCCTCAATGGGGGGCAGGGGGATCTCACCCAAGTGCGGGGCGAGGGCTTGCGCTAGTTCTTCGAACAGGGTTTGCCCGCGGTTCGCCAGGCCCCCGCCGATCACGATCGGAATCGGTCCGAGGGCGGAGATGACGGGCGCGAGGGCGGCCGCCAAGGCTTCGGTGGCGGCTTCCACGATGGCCTGGGCAGCTTCATTGCCGGCGTCCGCGAGGGCGTAGACGTCGGCTGCGCCCTGTTCGGCGGTGATGAGTCCGGCGGCGTGGCCGCGTTTGGCGATCCCACCAGCGGCGGCCACCTCCTCCAGACGCAGTGGCGTATCGGAACCGGGGTTGGTCACTAGCTGTCCCATTTCACCCACCCAGCCGCCGGTGGCAACTGGTTCGTGGTTGAGGATGAGGACGGTGGCAATGCCGGTTCCGATCGCGATGTAGAAGAAGTTCGCGTGATCGGCTCCCCAATACGATTCCGCTAGGGCCCCGTTGCGCACGTCATGGCCGTAGGCCACCGGGCGGTTCAGCCGTTTCGCGGCGAGGTCGCGCACCGGGAAGTCCCGCCACCCCAGGGAGGCGGAATATTCCACGATGCCGGCAGCGTCGTTCACCAGGCCGGGGGTGTCCAAACCAACGGTGTCGATCACCTCCAAGCCGGCGCCTTGCGCGTACTCGGACAGTTCCTCCACCAGGGCGGCAACCGTTTCCAAGTATTGATCTTGGTCAGCTGGCGTGGGGGCATTGCGGTGGGTGACGATGTGGCCATCTTCGCGCACAATAGCAGCTTTGATGGAGGTCCCACCGGTGTCGATGCCGAGGGCGTGTAGCGGCGTTGGGGAAGTCACGATCAGTTCTCTTCGAGGATTACAGAGCGGGTCAAGTGGCGCGGCTGGTCGGGGTTGAGACCCTTAGCTTCGGCGCGGGCTACCGCCAGGCGCTGGGCGCGTACCAGGTCGGCCATGGGGTCGCCGTCAGCGTGGACCAGTTCCGCGCCGGTGGCTTCCACCTGGGCTTGCATGCCGGTGGGGACGGGGCCAAACACCCAGGTCAGGCGGCCGGGCTCAGCGATGGAGATGGGGCCGTGACGGTATTCCATGGCGGGGTAGGTTTCGGTCCAAGACTGGCTGGCTTCGCGCAGCTTCAGGCCGGCTTCGTTGGCCAGGCCGATGGTCCAGCCGGTGCCGAGGAAGCTGATCTGGGTGGCGTCGATCCAGCTTTGGGGTAGTTCATCTTCCAGGGCCTTTTCCGCGTCCTTGATGGCGCCGGTGAGGTCTTCCCCAAGGTTGGCGCGCATGTAGGCCAGGGCGGAGGTAGCGAAGCGGGTCTGCACCACGGATTCTTCGTCAGCGAAGTCCAGCACTACTTCGTGGTCCGCGTAGGGGGCGGCCGGGCCGTCAGCTACCGCAGTGATGAGGACGGCGGGTTTGCCGGCAGCGTGGAGGGACTTCATGATGTCGATGATTTCGGTGGTGGTGCCGGAGCGGGACAGGCATACCACGCGATCGTAGTCGCGTTCGGCGGGGAACTCGGTGGCGGTGAAAGCGTCGGACACGCCCTTACCGCTGGTTTCACGCATGCGGGTGTAAGCCTGGGCGATGAACCAGGAGGTGCCGCAGCCGATCACGGCTAGGGATTCGCCGTCTTTGGCGAGGGCCCCGTTGGTCTGGGATAGTTCGGCTGCGCGCTGCCACATTTGCGGCTGGCTTTGGATTTCTTCAAGGGTCTTGCTCATGGTTTTTCTCCCTTTTCAGGTTGTTGGTTTGGGGGTGAAGAACGCTGGAAGGTGGGGATTCAACCATCACCCCGATGTGGTTAATCTTGATTGCAACGTCAGTATATCAATCAACTTTAATCAAGTCTAGGGGTGGAAATGGCAAAACAGTGTGACCCGTAACCTACAATTGAGGAAAATCAATAACCACCCCTCGCGCCGGATCTGCACGGGTTCGCACCCGTGGAGCGCACTTGCCCATCCGCCAGGAGCCCGCATGGATCGCCACCAACGACTCTCCGCCCTCGTCGACCTGATCGTCGACCGCGGCGCCATCCGCGTCGACGACGCCGTCACCGAACTCGGCGTCTCCGCCGCCACCGTGCGCCGCGACCTCGACACCCTCGCCGACCAGCAACTCATCTCCCGTACCCGCGGCGGAGCCCGCGCCAACGCCGCCACCGGCGACGTCCCCATGCGCTACCGCGCCGTCGTCAAACCCAACGAAAAAACCGCCATCGCCCGCGCCTGCGCACGCCTGGTCAAACCCGGGGAAGTCATCGGCTGTAACGGCGGGACCACCACGACCTTGGTGGCCTACGAAATCGGGGTGCGCATCTCCGCCGAAGAAGACTTCGAAGAAACCGGCATCACCGTGGTCACCAACGCCGTTAACATCGCCAACGACCTGGTGGTGCGCCCCCGCGCCCGAGTAGTGGTCACCGGGGGAGTGGTACGCGCCCGCTCCTACGAACTCACCGGGCCCCTCTCAGACCTAATCCTGCCCGCCATCAACATCGACACCCTATTTTTAGGGGTCAACGGCATCGATCCAAACGGGGGAATCTACGCTAACCACGAAGGTGAAGCCGCCGTCAACGCCGCCCTCGTGCGAGCCTCCCGCCGCGTCATCGTGGTCGCCGACTCCAGTAAACTAGGGCACAGCGCCTTCGCCCGCATCGCCGGGCTCGACGCCATCGACACCGTGGTGACCGACAATGGAGCCGACCCCGAAATCGTGGAAGCGCTACGCGCCCAAAACCTGACAGTAATCCTCGCCCGCCAACCCCAAGTCGAAGACTAAAGGAAACCCCATGACGAATACCGGCCGCGTCACCCTGCCCATCGAAGTTGGAATCGACGACGAAGTAAAAACCCTCATGCAACGCCTCGGCGCCGACGCCGTGCGCAACTCTGACGGCACCGAACTACCCGACCTCGTCCACTCCCTCGCCGCGAAAGTCTACTCCACCTACTTCCCCGCCCGCGGCGACCAAGAATGGGCCGAAGCCAACCCCGACACCACCACCCACCTGTTCCTCCAATCCCCACGCAAAGCCGCGCTGGAAGCAGACGAACTCGTAATCGACGTGATGGAAGGGTACTTCACCGACCAAATCCAGCCCCGCACCGACGTTGACCTGGCCCGCTACTGGCAAGTCATCGACCGCACCGCGGGGAACGTCCTCGAAAAAGAAAACTGGGGACTGCGCGGCGACAAAGAAGTAGTGATCGCCAACCCCACCCCCGGGCACGTCTACACCGTGGGATTCCTGGCGCGGCAAATCTGGGACGGCACCCAGATGTACAACTACCTCACCAACAACTGGGAAGCTGACCCCACCCGCCATAAAGAACGCCCCTACGACGTGCGACTAGAGAAAGTGTGGGACCGGGTCAAACCGGAACTGGGTCGCTGGCTGGCAGACCACCCGGAAGTGGACGTAGTGCGCTTCACCACCTTCTTCTACCACTTCACGCTGGTATTCGCAGACAAGAAACGGGAAAAATTCGTTGACTGGTTCGGCTACTCCGCCTCCGTTTCACCCGAAGCGCTCACCGAATTTGAAAACCAATACGGCTACGCCCTCACCCCCGAAGACTTCATCGACGAAGGCTACTACAACAGCCCCTTCCGGCTGCCCAGCAAAGCCTTCCGCGACTGGATAGAATTCCAACACCGCTTCGTTACCTCCCGCGTGCGCGAACTTACCGACCAAGTCCACGCCGCCGGGAAAGAAGCCATGATGTTCCTAGGCGACAACTGGATCGGCACCGAACCCTACGGGCCGCACTTCGCTGACACCGGACTGGACGCGGTCGTCGGCTCTGTGGGCAACGCCGCCACCTGCCGTATGATCGCCGACATCCCGCACGTGAAGTACACCGAAGGGCGGTTCCTACCGTATTTCTTCCCCGACGTATTCAACCCCGAAGGCGACCCGGTGGGGGAGGCCAACGAATCGTGGCTGGCAGCCCGGCGCGCCATCGTGCGCTCCCCACTGGACCGCATCGGATATGGCGGCTACCTATCACTCGCGCTGCAACACCCCGATTTTGTGGACCGCATCGAACAAATCTGCCAAGAATTCCGCGACATATACGACGCTGCCAATGGCCAACCCGCCCTCGCCGCCCCGGTGCGAGTCGGCATCGTCAACGCCTGGGGCAAACTCAGGTCGTGGCAAACCCACATGGTCGCCCACGCCCTGCCCTATGAACAAACTCAAGCGTACGTGGGAGTGATCGAAACGCTCGCGGGAGCACCGTTCCCGGTGCGGTTCTTGACCTTCGACGAAGTACGCGCAGGAGCCCTAGATGACATTGACGTGCTGGTAAACGTGGGGCAAGCGGGCACCGCGTTCTCCGGGGGCAGCGAATGGGGGGACCCGCAACTGCAAGCCGCGGTGCGAGCCTTCGTGGCGCGCGGCGGGGGCCTCATCGGAGTGGGGGAGCCGGCGGTATTTTCCGCCAACGGCGCCGCCTGCCAGCTGTCGGACGTATTCGGGGTGGACCAGGAGCAGTCCTTCTCCCTCTCCACCGACCGCTACCCCGAGGTAGATGCAGACCACTTCATTACCGACGCCGGGAAGCTGACCATTGAGGCGCGCGGCGGGTCGCGCTACTGGACCCCCATTAACGAGGACGTGCGGATCCTCGCGATGGAAGGCGTTAGCGTGCAGCTATCTGCCCAAGACTTCGGGAAGGGCCGCGCGGTTTACTGCGCCGGGATGGAATACAACGCCACCAATGCGCGCATCTTCGAACGCGCAATACTGTGGGCCGCGGGCGCGGAGAACTATTACGAGGAGACTGTGCACAGTGCGGATCCGCGCATTGAAGTAGCGCTCTACCCGGACGGCAAGGCACTGGTCTACAACTCTTCCCTGGAAGATGTGCGCGCCACCGTTGTTGGTGGTGGGGTAGAAGAAGAAGTTGTGCTGGGGCCGGT
>JAEWEQ010000005.1 GCA_023389315.1 Actinomycetes bacterium
CGCGAATCTCAGAGCGCACGAAGTCGCGGGTGGCCACGTCGTTTAGTGCCTGCCGCAAGCCCGCGATCTCACGGGTCAAATACTCCGTGTCAGCCAAGTTACGCTCGGCCCGGCGACGGTCCTGCTCCGCGGTCACACGGTCGCGGTCATCTTGACGGTTTTGCGCCAACAAAATCAGCGGCGCCGCGTAAGAAGCCTGCAACGAAAGCATCAAGGTCAGGGCCGTGAAGCCCAGCTCCGCTTTGTCGAACTGCCAACTAGCCGGAGCCCAAGTGTTCCATCCCAGCCACACGAAGACGAAGATCGACAAGTACACCAAGAACTGCGGAGTGCCGGAAAAACGCGCGATTGCCTCCGCCACCCGCCCCACGCCCTCGGACTGCAAATTGATGCGCGGCAGGCGGCGCCGACGCCGCAGCGGGGTATCTAAACGCTCAGCCATCGTAACGTTCCTCCATTTCTGCGTCGGTCACGTCTTCGTCCTGTTCACGCCAATCCTCTGGCAGCAAGTTATCCAACACGTCGTCCACCGAAACCGCGCCCAACAGGTGGGAATCCTCATCCGTCACCGGCAGGGCAGTCAGGTTATAGGTCGCCAAAATACGGGTGAGCGTACCGATCGAAGCATCCGGTGCCACCGCCTCCACGTCGGTGTCCACGATGGTGCCCAGCAAGGTTTGGGGAGGTTCACGCAAGGCCCGCTGAATGTGCACCACCCCGATGAAACGCCCGGTGGGTACTTCCAAAGGTGGGCGTACCACCATCACAAGGGCGGCGAGGGCGGGGGGAATGTCTTCGCGACGCACCGACGCCAGCAACTGCGCGACCGTGGCATCGGGAGGCAAAATCACCGGTTCGGTGGTCATCAAACCACCGGCGGTGCGATCCTCGTAGCGCATCAAGCGTCGCACGTCGGCAGCTTCTTCCGGCTCCATCAAGTTCAGCAAGTTAGCTGCTGCCTCCGGGGCCATTTGGGCGATCAGGTCAGCGGCGTCATCGGGTTGCATCACGTCGAGGACGTTGGCGGCGCGTTTGACGTTCAAGGTGGTGAGGATCTCCACCGAATGATCCTCCGGGAGTTCTTCCAACACGTCCGCTAGGCGCTCATCATCTAGCTGGGTGGCGACCTCTTGGCGCCGCGCCGCCGGCAAGTCGTTAAGCAGGTCCGCCAAGTCTGCGGGTTTGAGGTCTTCGGTGGCGGCAATCAGCGAAGTGGCGTCCTGCACGCCCGCTGGTGCCACCAGGCTGGATACTTCTGGAACCGAAACCACCAGGGTCTCACCTGAGCGTTTAATGCCCAAGGTGGATTTACGTACTCGTTCCACGAACAGCTGGGTGAGACGCCATTCGCGCGGCATCACGCGCTCAATGGCGACGTCTTTAATGCGCACCTGGCCGGAGCCATCGCGCATGTTCACTACCCGGTCAAAAAGCTGGGAGATGATCAGCGTCTCCACCGGTCGCTGAGTGAAGCGACGCATGTTCAACAATCCGGTGGTGATGACGGCGCCCGGTTCAATCGCGGTCACGCGTGACAGGGGCACGAACACGCGGCGACGACTGGAAACTTCCACCACCAGGCCCACCACCTGCGGGGTGCCGGTGATGCGCAAAATGGTGATGACGTCGTGGACGCGGCCCACTTTGTCACCGATGGGGTCAAAAACGTCAGTGCCGGCCAGGCGGGCGACGAAGACACGTTCGCCTAACGGGCGTAGGGATTTCGTTGGGGTGCTCACTCTCCCAGATTAAACGGTAAGCGCCGACAAAGTTATCTCAAACCCCGGCGGGAGGGAAACAAAGCATCGGGCAACCCCGCCGGGGAGCGTATTGGCGGGCGGTGAGGGTGCATCGGCGGGCGGATTTGCCCACAATCTGGGGCGGCGCTAAGCAACGCGGGGCAAAAGCTGCCAGCATAGAGATATGAACGCAACTTTGCATGGACCGTTGGACCCCACTTTTGCAGCCGGAGTGGAAGGCACCGAGGTGGCTTCCTACCGTACTTACGCGCAGGCACAGGCGGCAGTGAGCAAACTTTCCGAGGACGGCCTGGACGTTTCCGTGCTCACCATCGTTGGCACGGACCTGCGGTTAGTGGAGCGCATCACCGGGCGTCTGACACTGGGGAAAGTGCTGCTATCGGGGGCGCTTTCGGGCATGTGGGCAGGTAGTTTCATCGCGCTGTTCTTGCTGCTGTGGCTGCCTTCACCCTCGACCTCGGTGTTCCTGATCGGCTTGGCGATGGGTGCTGCCTTCGGGATGGTGCTGCAGGTGGTGCCGTATTTGCTGCGCCGCTCACGCTCGGATTTCATTTCTTCTACCCGCGTGGTGGCGTCCCGCTACGCCATCGTCACCACCCAGGGAGTGGGGGAGTTTAAGCGGTTACTGGCTGACAGCGAAGGCAATTTAACGCTGTTGGAGCAGGCGCGCGCGCAGCGACAGGTCCGCGCTAATAGTGGTCCCACCGCTTTTGGGTCCCGGCCCGATGAGGAACCCAAGTACGGGGTGCGACTAAGTGAGAGCGAACGCCAGGCACGCTCGGAAGGCGCGGGGGCAGGTGAAGTACGCCCCGACGGAACCGGTGCAGACGAAGTGCGTTCTGACGCGCCGGGGCCTCAGGGACCCGCCGCGGAAGAACACAGGGCCGATAGTGCCACTGCCGAAAGCGTCACAGTGCAGGACAAAACCACCCAAGAGTGATGTACTTAAAGGGTACGGATCAACAGTTAAGGAGCCGACATGAGCGAGCACAAAGATCACCACTCCATGAACAACGCTGAAGCTTCCACCCACGGCAAGGAATGCCGCTGCGAGGACATGAACGCAGCTGCGCCCTCCACCCACGGTACTAAGGCCAGTGTCCACGGGACCATGAATGAGGCCGCGCCTTCCACCCACGAGCGCGAAGGTAAGTAGCGACAGCAAGAAAAGGGCCCCGCTTCCGGCAGTGCGAACTAGCCAGGAGCGGGGCCCTATTCGTGGGTTAAGGTCGGGCCTTAAGCGCGCTCACTCTGCACCCGGGCGATCCAAGCTTCCACGTCCGCAACCGTGCGCGGAATGGCCTCGGAAATACGAGTGACCGACCCGTCCTCGTTAACGATAATGTCATCTTCAATACGCACCCCAATGCCGCGGTATTCTTCCGGCACCGCCAAATCGTCGGCGCGGAAGTACAGGCCCGGTTCGATGGTGAAAACCATGCCCGGTTCCAACTTCGCATCCAAGTACATTTCCTGGCGGGCCTGCGCACAGTCATGCACATCCAAACCTAAGTGGTGGCTGGTGCCGTGCGGCATCCAACGGCGGTGCTGCTGGCCGTCCACCGTCAGCGATTCCTGGGCTGAAACCGGTAAGATCCCCCACTCTTCCAGGCGCTGGGCGATAACTTCCATGGCGGCTTCATGGATTTCGCGGAACACGCAGCCGGGCTTATTTGCCGCTTCCAACGCTGCTTCGCAAGCATCTAAAACCGCGTTGTAAACCTTGGCTTGCACTTGCGTGAAAGTCCCGTCCACCGGCAGGGTGCGGGTGATGTCAGCGGTGTAGAGGGAATCAACCTCTACGCCCGCGTCTACCAACACCAGGTCGCCGGGGCGAACCGGACCGTCGTTATCTATCCAGTGCAAAGTGTTCGCGTGGTTACCGGCCGCGGCAATGGTGTCGTATCCCAGGCCGTTGCCATCTTCGCGAGCGCGCGCGCCGAAAGCCCCTTCGATTACGCGCTCGCCGCGACGGTGCCCCACGGCGCGAGGCAGGGCGCGGATAATCTCATCGAAACCCTGGTGGGTGACCTCCACCGCCAGTTCAATCTGGGCTCGCTCGTAAGCGTCCTTGCAAAGGCGCATTTCGGAAAGTTCCTGCGCCAAGTCGTCGTCTAGGCCGCGAGCGTCCTCGCCGTGCGGAAGCCCGGCTTGCTGGCGCACCTGGTCCACCATGGCGGTGATTTCGTCACTGGCTTCGCGCACCACCCGCAGTTGCACCTGTCCAGCATCTTTGGCGAGGGCGTCTGGCAGAGTGTCGATGTGAGCGCAGCGCACCCCGGTTGTGGTTTCCATCTCTTCCAGGGACGGGCGCGCACCCACCCAGAACTCGCCGTAGCGTGAATCGGCGTAGAACTCCTCCGAAGAGCGCGAAGCGCGCGGCTTGAAGTACAGCACCGCTTCGTGGCTGTGGTCCTCACCCGGTTCGATTACCAGCACGGCGTCGGGTTCTTGCTCCCCACCCAGCCCGGTGGTGTGCACAAAAGCGGAGTGGGCGCGGAAACGGTAGTCACAGTCGTTGTTACGTACCTTCAGGCCGCCGGCGGGGATGACCAGGCGTTCACCCGGGAATGCCTGCGCGATGCGCTGGTGGCGGGCGGGTAGAAAATCAGCGGCTTCTGCGCGCTCAATGTGGGAGGAATCGCGCGGACCCCAGTGGGAGCCGATGAACGCGCGGAAGGCCTCTGAGGTGGGGCGGCGTGAACGCTGCGCGCCACGCTGGTTCATGCTTTGCGGGCCTTTGCTTTCCAACTCCTGTTCGGGTTGGGTTTGCAAAGTGGTTTCGTCGGTTGCTGCGTTTAGTTCATCATTCATACCTAACATTGTGCACCATTGTGTAAACCCGCGGTGCGCGCGGTGCGTTAACCTGAATCCATGCACCGCATTGACCCCCACACGCATTCCAACATCTCCGACGGTACCGACACTCCGGCGGCGCTGATGGAAGCGGCTGCCGCGGCGGGATTGACGGTGGTGGGTTTAACTGACCACGACACTACCGGCGGGTGGGAGGAAGCCGCCGCGCAGGTGGCGCGAACTGGCGTGAGTTTGCTGCGCGGCATGGAGGTTTCCTGCCAAGGCGAAGGGATCACGGTGCATCTGCTGTCCTACCTGCATGACCCCACTGATCCGGACCTGCTGGCGGCCTGCGCCGCCACTTTAGAATCGCGTCGTACCCGCGCCCAGCGGATGGTGGAAAACCTCAGCGCCGACTATCCGATAACTTTCGAGGACGTGCTGCGCCACGCTCCCACCAGCGGCCCGGTGGGACGCCCCCATATCGCGGACGCACTGGTGGAGGCCGGCTGCTTTACCAACCGCAATGCGTGTTTTGAATGGGCCCTGCACCCGCGCGGGCCCTACTACGCGCGTCCCGTCACGCCCTCGGCAGTGGAAGCGGTGCAACTGGTGCGGGCCGCCGGCGGGGTACCGGTGATCGCCCACCCGCGCGCCCGCACTCGCCAACGGTTGCTGCCGGTGCAGATCATTGGGGACATGGTGGAAGCGGGCCTGGCGGGGATGGAATGCTACCACCGCGACCATAGCGCCGAGGACGTGGAAATAGCCTTGCGCCAAGCGAAACAGTTTGGTTTATTGGTTACCGGTTCATCGGATTATCACGGGACTGGCAAGCCCAACCAGTTAGGTGAAAATACCACCGATGTGCAAACATTAGCGAGCATCCGCGAACAGGGAAAACTGGAGGTTATCGAGGCATGAGCCAGTGGTTCGACGTCGTCGCGTTCTTGACGCTGTTCACCACCCTGTTTGTGATTATGGATCCACCTGGTAACGTCCCGGTGTTCCTGGCTCTGACCTCCCGCATGGATCGCGAACGCCGCCACAAAGCTGCCTTCCAAGCCTCCGTGACATCCTTCGCGGTTATCGTGATGTTTGCCCTGTTCGGGCAATACATCCTGTCGTTCCTGCAAATCTCCGTGGAATCCTTGAAACTCTCCGGTGGGGTGCTGCTGTTCCTAGTGGCCATGGAGCTACTAACCGGTAAAGACTCTGGACCGGATATGGACAGTGACGCAGCGGTGAACGTAGCGTTAGTGCCCCTGGGTACCCCGCTGCTGGCAGGGCCGGGCGCCATCGTGGCGGTGATGGTGGCGGTCACCAAAGATGGGAACTCGGTTGCGCAAGCGGTCGCCATTTCCGTGGCGGTGGTGGTGATGCACGTGATCATGTGGCTATCCATGCGCTTTTCCACCCTCATTGCTGACCTGTTGGGCGCCGGTGGGATCATGCTGCTCACCCGCATCGCGGGTTTGCTGCTGGCCGCTATCGCCACCCAAATGGTGGCGACTGCGGTGTTCGAGTTCATTGCCAGTCAAGCCAGCTAGGGCGGGAGGCGACTCTAGGTTGTTGGCGGCCCCCACAGTTGCGGAACCCGCGACCCTAGGTCGTTGACGACAAAGCCATCTGGCGACCCCACGCCACTAGCCCGCTGACGGCAAATCCACTCCCAGCGCCCCGCCTTTAATCAGCTGCCCTGCCCTTACTTGGCAGCGTTTTTGCGCACCCGGCGGCGCGGACGGCGTGCCTTCGCAGCGCCTTCCCCACGGGAGCGACCCTGCCGACGGCGACCCCGTCCTCGTGATTCTTTCCCGGAGACGTCTTCGAACTTTTCCGCCGCCAAGCCCGCGCGAGTGCGCTGGGAGCGCGGCAACCGCCCGGTGACGTCGGTGGGAATATCCAAGTCCGCGTAAAGATGCTCAGACGTGTGGTAAGTCTCCACCGGGGCAGCGTTTTCCAACTCCAGGGTGCGGGCGATCAAACTCCACCGCGGCACGTCATCCCAGTCCACGAAAGTGATGGCGGTGCCGGAAGCTCCCGCGCGACCGGTACGGCCAATGCGGTGCAGGTAGATCTTTTCGTCCTCGGGACACTGGTAATTAACCACGTGGGTGACGTCGTCCACGTCAATACCGCGCGCCGCCACATCGGTGGCCACCAGTACGTCAACCTTGCCGTTGCGGAAAGCCCGCATCGCTTGTTCTCGCGCCCCCTGCCCCAGGTCACCGTGCAAAGCGGCGGTGGCGAAACCGCGGTCAGAAAGTTCTTCCGCCACCGAAGCCGCGGTGCGTTTGGTGCGGGCGAAAATAATGGTCAAGCCACGCTCGCGGGCCTGCAGGATGCGGGAAAGCACTTCCACCTTATTGAGCGCGTGAGTGCGGTAAATGACCTGTTTAACGGTTTTCACAGTGGCGCCGTCATCGTGCGGATCTTGGGCGCGGATGTGGGTGGGTTGCATCATGTAGCGTCGCGCGAGGGCGATCACTTGGCCTGGCATGGTGGCGGAGAACAACATGGTGTGACGGTTCCCCGGCACGCGCGAAAGTAGGGTTTCCACATCGGGCAGGAACCCCAGGTCGAGCATCTCATCAGCCTCGTCCAACACCGCGGTGTGTACGCCTTTGAGTTCCAGCACCCGGCGTTTCATCAGGTCAATCAGGCGCCCGGGGGTGCCCACCACCACGTCGGTGCCGCGCTCCAGGTCACGGATTTGCGGTTCAAAGGCGGCACCGCCGTAGATTTCCGTCACCCGAATGGGGGTGTGCTTAGCCACCGCCCGCAGGTCACCCGCCACCTGCTTACACAGTTCGCGGGTAGGCAGGACCACCAGCACCTGCGGTTTACCCGGGTAGGGGAGGTCCTGATAAGCGGGGTCTTCAGTGGTGATGACGTGGCTGAGAGCTGGCAGCCCAAAGCCAAGGGTTTTACCGGTACCGGTTTTCGCCTGGCCGATAATGTCTCGCTTGGCGAGGGCGACCGGCAGGGTCAGGGCCTGGATGGGGAAGGGGTGGACGATACCGTCCTCGGCCAAAGCTTGGCACATGCGCGGGTCAACCCCGAAGTCGGCGAAAGTTTGTTGATTATCTGCGTTAGTTTGTACGTCGGTAGACACCGTGAGGTCGGTCCTATCTGCCTGGTGCGCGCGAAACGGCACCCGGAGGCGATCGATTGAACTGGGAGGACACCTCCCAGGTGGGGCACTTTGCCCTGCCGATCGCGCATTATCAGTGAAGTATGAAACCCGGTGAGGTAGCTACCTAACGGGTAGAAAAGCTCTTTCAGCGACCGGTCTACCCCCAGTCTAGCGTCTGGTGGGGACACAAACCCAGTTGCCGTGGTGAACTACCCCACGCGTCGGCTGTGGGGGAGCGGGCTTTTCACTACAATGGGCAACAGGGCCCGGGCCTACCAGGGCTGGCGTTTATAGGAGAGCTAACATGACCGACTACAGTGAAGAAACTGCGTTGAGCCAACTACTGGGACTGTCCGCCTACGCGACTATTTCCGCCCAAGCCCGTCTGGCCAAGGACGCCGACCAAGCCCCCAAAGCTTTTGAACACGTGGCGATGGCACGCATGTCTGGCGCCGCTTGGCGGGCTTTTGAGCGCATCGAAAAGCGCGCGGAGACGGAAAAGATTGACATTATCCGCGCGGTGGAACGCTACGAAGGTATTCTCGATGACCTCGACGCCCGTACTCGTCCCACTACCTGGTGGGAACGCCTCACCAAGACCTACGTGGGGGTGGGGATCTTCACCGATGCCATGCGCCAACTAGCGTTGGGAGCGGGAGAAGAGGAGATGGCCAAAGCAGTCAATGACTTTGGGCACGGGGACTGGGTGCGCGAGCGCATTGAACCCTACACTGCGGCCGATGAGCAGCTGCGCGCACGCTTGTCGCTGTGGACTCGCCGGGTGGGTGGGGAAGCCCTCGGCTTGGTGCGAGCCTTCATTTTCACCAACCCGGACCTGGTGGGGAACTCGGAAGCTGATGCGGTGATGGAGGAACTCTCCCGCGCTCACCGCGAACGCTTGCAAGCCATCCATTTGGACGCTTAGCGTCGTCGTGCCACTGGGACGCAGCGTCGCCCCACCACGGGAGCGTAGCCACCGACAGCACCGTCCTCGATCGGTGAAAGTGTGCTAGATAGCGGTGCCAATATTTAAGGCCCGGTAGCTTTGCTGGCTACCGGGCCTAATCTGTGCCCGCAACTCGGGCTAAAGCGGCTGGCCTTAACCGGCCAGGTTAGCTGACGGTGAATCCCACGCGACGCGGCTGGTCCTCGCTGATAATCACATACCCCAGGTGCGAGGACGGGATCAGCACTTTGCGGCCCTTCTTATCTTCCAGCTTCAGGGTCTTACCTTCGCTGCAGGCGGCTTCCACCTGGGCAAAGAGTTCCTCTTCGCTCAATTCCACGCTGAGTTGGAGTTCGCGCTGTGCTCCGCTGACGCCTACGGTAATGTTCATGCTTTTGTCCTCTCACGCATGCTGGTCATCTAGGTACTGGTAACCATAATAGTGGCACCGCTAAGACCAAGCCAGGCATCAGCCACCCCCGCGGGCCGCAGCGTGGTGAAATAGTTGGTGGCCGCGCCCACCGGCTGGTTCCAATCAAAATGTCCGACCCTCATGGTGGAATAGGTTTATGGACACGAACCCGGATGAAACCACTGCAGCGAACTCCCCTGGCGCCACGGTGCTGTCGCAGTATCACTTTGACCTGCAGGTAGGTGCCCGCCCCGCCCCGCTGCCGCCGCTGGATAGTTTCCAATCTAATGTCGTCGACGCGGTCTTGGCAGATGGTGGGGAACGCGGTCAGTCGGCTGCAGTGATCCTTGGAAACCCGGGTTCGGGGCGCACGACCGTCGCGATTTCACTTTTGCGGGCCGCTTATGAACGAGGACGTTCGGTGCGCCTGTTAGTTCCCGATCGTCTCCGCGCGGATCTTTTGCAAGGCGCAGTGGAACAGTTCGTTACCGATCGGGTGCGCCCGGTGCGCACCAGCGTCTCCGTTGCTTACGACCTGGTGGCGAAGCACGAAGTAGCTAACGGACACCAAAGCCCAGAGTTACTCACCGGGGCGCAAGAAGACCTACTTTTGGCTGAGTTACTTGCCTCAAACGCCGTAAGCTGGCCACAGAATTTAACCACCACCATCGCCACTCAAGCCTTCCGCACCCAGCTGCGCAATCTGATCGCCCGCGCACGCGAAGTGAACCTCACTGGGGAGGAACTGACCGCCCTCGGCAATGAACTGGACCGCCCCATTTGGGTGGGCGCTGGTGAAATGATGCAGCATTGGGATGCCACCATCGCGGTGGGCAGTGCGGACCGTCCAGCTCGCCTGTCCAGCGCGCAGCTTGAAGTTCGCGCCGCGCAGCTACTGCGCCAGGCCGATACCTCCTTCGACACGCAAGTGGTGGTAGTTGACGACCTGCAAGATATGACGGCCGCCAGTTTGCAGATGCTGGTGGCGATGGTGGAGCGCGGCGTACAAGTTTGGGCTACCGCCAACCCCGACATTGCGGTTGCCACTTACCGCGGGGGAGAGCCGCACCTGCACGGGCAGTTCGCTGCCATCACCGCCGCTGCGGTGCATAACTTGGGCCCCACCCATCGTAGTGCTTTAGGGATTCAGCGACTGGTGGCGGCGGTGACGGACAGTATTACCGGAAGCGGTGACATGACGCGGCGCCGCCTGGGCTCCGCGCTGCCCGGTGAGTCCACCGATAACGTGCATCTGCGTACCTACTCTTCGCCCGCACAGGAAGCCAGCGCGGTGGCCCAAGAAGCCGCGCGCTTGCTGCTCAGCGGGTATGAGCCGGCTGATATCGCCGTCATCACCCGGACCCAAACGGACGTGGAGCGGATAAAGCTGGCGTTTATGCGCGAAGGCATTGAAACCACCACCCGGGCGCGGGCAGTAACCTACGCCAGTGATTCCGTGGCCCGCCCACTGCTGGAGGTGCTGGTGCCTGTGAGCGTAGAAATCGGTACGGAAGCGCAACGCTTTGAGGCTTTAGCGGGCAGCGCCCTGTTTAGTCTCAGTCAACTGCAGATGCGGCGCGTGGTAGACGCGGTAGTTAAATGGTGTGCGCAGCGTGAGGAAGTGCTCTTGCCTGTGGGTGTCGCAGTGGCGCAGGTATTACTGCGCGAGCTAGCGCCCTCCAGCGCAGATGCCGAACCTGGCTCCGGCGACGCTGTCGACCTGAAGTCGCACCTGGAAGAACTCGGGTTGGTGGAAACTGCCGTGCGCATGCGCGCCATCGGCCAGTACCTGAAACTCGGTGAAGAGCTACGCGGCTCCCGCCCCGAAGAAGCGTTGTGGCGACTGTGGCGCCTCACCGGTGTGGAAGCCAAATGGACCGAGCGGGCACTCAGCCGTGGCATCGCCGGAGCGGTAGACGATGAACGCCTGGACACCGTGATCTCGCTGCTGCGAAGCGCCGACATTTGGCAGCAACGCAACCCGGGTGGGAGCGCCGAACAATTCGCTGCCGAACTGCTCGCCCAAACTCTTCCCACCGATACCCTCGCGGTTGCCGGTAAACGCCCCGCCGGCGTCCATATCCTCACCGCCGCCCAGGCGGTGGGCAGGCAATGGAAAGCCGTGTTCGTGGTGGGCATTAACGAGGACGAGTGGCCCCGCCGCAGCTCCTACGGGGGGCTGGCGCAAGCCCAAGACGTCACCGATTTAGCTACCGGGCGCACCAGCAAGGACCTGCTCCTAAATGGGCGCTACTCCCACTCCAGTGCGCGACAGGCCAGCCGCGATGACGAGTTCCGGATGTTCGCCGCCGCTATATCCCGCGCCTGCGACTACCTGCATCTGAGTGCGGTTTTCAATGACACGGCCGCTCCCTCCCAGCTTTTGCTGATGTTGGCACCGCTGGCGGGTACCCAAACTGACGAGGACGGTCTGATCCCCCTGGCACAAGTGCCGGTCGGTACCCGGCCATCTGCCCTAATGGCGCAGCTACGCAAAGCCGCCGCCTTGGCTCATTTACGTTGCGAAGACACTGAGGCGTGGGAGGAAATGCTCGCGATATTGGCGCGGCTGGGCTACCAAAAGGCAAAGCCGGAAAGGTGGAGTTTCTTCCGCCCTAGCCAAACCGCGGGGAGTGAAAGCACGGGGAGCGGAAGTGCTGACAGCCAAGGTACGGGGAGCGGAAGTGCCGACAGCCAAGGCACGGGGAGCGGAAGTGCCGGCGCCCAAGTCACGGGGAGCGGAAGTGCCGCCACCCAAGCTGCCGGAGCACCCCAAGGTGCGGGCAGCGATCGAAACGAGGCGGCGCGCGCCGCGCGAACGCTGGGGAAGCCAAAGGTTCCCTACCTGTCGCCCTCGAAGATCGAGAGCATCTTGGAGTGCCCACTACGGGCCTTCCTCTCCGCGCACAGTGGATCTTCAGTTCCCACCCAAGCACTAGAAGACGGCAATCTAATCCACGCCATCGCCGAACAATACCCGCAGGGCAGCAATGCAGAGCTAATGGCTCAGCTCGAAGCTGGTCTGGCGAAACTCAATATCGATGCGGAAACCGAAATCGGAAAAAGACGCATCGAAATGCTCCGCCAACACGTAGCCTGCTTAGCTGCAGTGTTCGACCAGGACCGATTCGAAGAAGTACTAGTGGAAGAAACCGTGCGACTAGAACTTCCACACGCGGTCCTCTCCGGTCGGGTAGACCGCCTAGAGTTCAGTGAAGATGGCGTCACCATTGCCGATATCAAAACCGGTGACGGAGGTAAATACACCGGTAACCGCGCTAAAGGCGACGTGCAGCTAGCAGTGTATGAATATATGCTCGGCTTCCCCAACGGGCAATACCCCGCAATGGATCCGGAAACCGAGCAGGTTACCGTCTATCCGGTGCTGGGAGCCCGGTGGATCGCCACCCAAAGAGACAGCGGTAAACAACCGGCTTCCACGTCGATTTGGGACAACCCGGATCGCGTTGCCAAAGTCGAAGAGTTGATAGCCCGTGCTGCGGACCTTTATCGCGGCCCCAACTACTTCGCCACCCCGGGTAGCCATTGCAGGAATTGTGAGTTCAAGTCGGCCTGTCCGGCGCAAGAGGAGGGGGAGCAGGTACTGCCATGAGCGAGGACAAGAACCAGACAGCGAGCAAACGAGCCGCCCTCGAAATGATTGAAAAACTCAACCAGTGGCAGACGGCGCGCGCCAAACAACGCGGAGAAAAAGCACCTGCTCCCATCATTCCCACCAGTGAACAACTGCCCGCGATAGCCGGGCCGCTGTCTCCCACCTTGGTGGTGGCGGGGGCAGGGGCCGGTAAAACCTGGGTTATGGCCATGCGGGTGCTACACCTGGTGTACCACCACGGCATTGCCCCCCAACAAATCCTCGGACTGACCTTCTCCAATAAGGCAGTGGCAGAGTTAGCCTCCCGCATACGCATGATGCTGGGGGACCTGGTTCAAGCGCGGATCGTGGACCCCGAACAGTATCAAGTGGCTTCCGGCGTTCCCGATGTCAGCAGCCCTGAGGCGGCAGACAGTCAGGAAACCGGAGCTGGTTCGGTGGGCGACCAAGTGAAGGCGAGTGAAGGTCAGCGCCCAGCAAAGGAACGGGTCAACGATAGTTGGTTCAGTTCCGGGGTGGAGGTCTCCACCTACAACTCTTTCGCCGCCGCCATCGTGCGTGAATACGGCCTCACCATCGGGGTAGAACCCGACACCACTGTCATCAGTGACGCGCGCGCATTTCAAGTGGTAGAGGCGATGGTGCACTCCTACGCCGGGGCGCTACCGGATTACGCTGTCAGCACCATAGTGAAAACCGTGATCCATCTTGAATCTCAGCTTTCTGACCACCGGCTCACCGTGGGAGCCTTCACCGCTGAAATCGAAACCAAGCTATCCGAACTGGAACAGCTTGGGAAGCTCGCGGTTACTAGCAAACTATCGAAGTGGCGCGAAGCCCTCACCAAACAGCTACTGATCCTGCCACTGGTGAAACAATTCCAAGAGTACAAGCGGGCCCACCACCTGATGGGATTCAACGACCAGCTTTCCTACGCCTACCGCATCATCACCGAACACCCACAGGTAGCCGCGCAAATCCGGGCCCGCTACCGAGCCGTACTGCTAGACGAATTCCAAGACACTTCCACCATCCAACTCGACCTCCTGTCCGCCCTATTCAAAGACCTAGCGGTAACGGCTGTGGGGGATCCGAATCAGTCTATTTACGGCTTCCGCGGGGCTTCGGCCGCATCGCTGGCCTTATTTGAAGGTAAGTTCTGTGAAGAAACCCCGCTGCTGCACTGCTCACTCACTCAGGCGCGGCGCAACCGCACTAACGTCCGTATTGCCGCCAACGCGGTTTCACGTAAGCTACGCGAACGTAGCCAGCAACTCGGTGTGGACGTGGCCCCGCTAACTGCTCCCGAGGGCCAGATAAACCAGCCTGACGATCCTGACGCCGACGGTAAGGTTCGCATCGCGTTCCCCCTCACCGAGCAGGATCAGGCACGCATCGTGGCAAAAATGATCGCCAACTGGAAGTCAGCAGATACCTCACCAACCAAGGAGCGGTATGCGGTACTGGCACGCACCAACTCCGCGCTGCTCCCCATTCGCGATGCTCTTATCGAAGCCGGTATCGACTACGTGATACACGGACTGGGTGGACTGCTGCAAAACCCCGCAGTAGTGGAGCTGCGGGCCATATTGAAAGCTGCGGTGCGATACAGCGACGGACCGGCAACCATTCGGCTGCTAACCACCTGGGGAGCCACTGCCCAGGATTTACAGGCGCTTTCCGAATACGCGCGCACCTTGGCGAAGCAGCGCTGTGATGATCCACGCGACCGTGGCTCCCTGGTCGACGCTTTAGACCAGTTAGTGCAAATTGAGGCCGATGCTAAACCCATCGCGCTCACCGCCGATGGGTTGAGGGCCGCCAGGCTGGTAGCAGACAAACTAAGACAAGTTCGCGAGCAACTGGACCAACCACTGTTGGTTATCGTCACCCAAGCCATCCGCATCTTCAACCTGGACCTGGATGCGATCTCCAATCCAGTACAGGACCAATCCCTCAGTGCACTCGACCAGTTCTTGGAAATGGCCAGAGCCTTCGAAAGAGAAGGGCAAACCACCTTGGAGTCGTTCCTGCAGTGGGTTGATGTGGCCGAAGAACAAGATGACAAGACCCCGGTCCAGGCGCACACGCCAAACCGGGATGCGGTGGAACTAATGTCGATCCACAAATCCAAAGGCTTGGAGTGGGATCGGGTGGTAGTAATCGGATTGGATGAAGCCAATACGAAGAAAGAGTCCTCAACCTTCGCTGAAGGGCAAGCCCCCATCGCCCACCTCGAATACCAACCATGGCTCGACATATCAGTGGTCCCCACCTGGCTGCGACAAGACCGCAAAATGAAGCACCCCCGCACCGGGCAAACGCAGTGGCTACTACCGCAGCCACCTGAGATCGCTCCTTCGCTGCAAGATATTGCGGATGGCCACAGCACTCTCAAAGCAGAGGTCAAAGCCCTCAACCAAGCCATGAAAGCTTGTGGGCAGGGCGCCAAAGCTCACGAGCGCATAGAAGAACTTTGCGTGAACTACGTGGCTTTCACCCGGCCCTCGAAAGAGCTGCTGCTGACTGGAAAATGGTGGAAGAACAACAGCGTGTTTCCAAGGGTTGCCCTAGATGTGCTAAACACTTGTC
>JAEWEQ010000075.1 GCA_023389315.1 Actinomycetes bacterium
GTGAGTCCAAAAAGCGTCGGTGAAGTGTGGGAGGCCCCAGTGTGGGACGAGGACGAAGACTGTCAGCGGTGGGTCCAAGAGGACCCGAAGTCGGCGCAGCGCTCCGATTTTGAACGCGACCGCGCGCGCGTGCTGCATTCGGCGGCGTTCCGCCGCCTGGGGGCTAAAACCCAGGTGATGGGGCCGTCCTCGGACGATAATATCCGCACCCGACTGACACATTCGTTAGAAGTAGCACAAGTGGGGCGAGAAATTGGCAAAGCGCTGGGGGCGGACCCGGACGTGGTGGACACTGCCTGCCTGTCCCACGACTTGGGACATCCGCCGTTTGGACACAACGGGGAGCGGGCACTGGATGCCTTGGCCACCGACTGCGGCGGCTTTGAGGGAAACGCGCAAACCTTCCGCCTGGTCACGCGATTAGAACCGAAAGTAGTGGCTCCCGATGGTAGCCCAGCGGGATTGAACTTGACGCGCGCCAGTTTGGACGCGGTCTGCAAATATCCCTGGGCACGCGGGCAGGGGCCGGACCGGGAAAAGTCCGAAACGAAGTTCAGCGTGTATCCAGATGATCAAGCAGCGTTCAGTTGGATGCGCTCGGCCACAGCCATGCCGGCCACAGCGGGAGCGCGTTGTTTGGAAGCTCAGATCATGGACCTGGCCGATGACATCGGGTATTCGGTGCACGACGTGGAGGACGCGGTGATGACCGGGCGGTTCTTACCCGCGCACTTGCGCAGCGATGAGCACTTCGAACGGATTCTGGCCTCCACTGCCCACTGGTATGGGCCCGAGGACGAAAATGTTATGGAACAAGCGCGACAAGACCTGGTGAATCACCGTTTCTGGATTGATACTTTTGATGGGTCTTACCGTGATCGCGCGGCCTTGAAGGATATGACTTCGCAGCTGATCGGCCAGTTTTGCTCCGCCGCGGTGCAGGCCACTCGCTCCCACGCGGGGCAGGCGCCGCTGCGCCGCTACGACACGGACCTGATTGTGCCCGCTTCGGTGCGCGCCCAAATCCTGCTGCTTAAAGGCATCGCGGTGCACTACGTGATGGCGCCGCGTGAGCATGACCCGGTGTATTTGGAACAGCGCGTGATGCTGGGAGATTTGGTGGACATGCTGGTGGAAGCCGGCCCCGCCCAACTGGAAGAGCCTTTCGCGCAAGCTTGGCGAGAGGCTGATACTGATGCCCAGCGCCTGCGCGCGGTGATCGACCAGGTGGCGTCTTTGACGGATACTTCTGCCGCGCAGTGGCATTCGCGTCTGTGTGGCCTGTTGTCGGTGGTCTACCACTAGTGGGCCTGGGGGTAGAGTAACTAGCATGGCGGGGAGGATTTCGCAGACGACTATCGACCAGGTGCGCGCGCGGGTGGCGTTAGACCAGTTAGTGTCTAACTACGTCACTCTGCGCCCGGCAGGGTCGGATTCCTTGAAGGGCCTGTGTCCGTTCCACGATGAGAAAACCCCGTCATTCCACGTGCGCCCCTCCGCTGGCTTTTGGCATTGCTTTGGCTGCGACGAGGGCGGTGATGCGGTAAGTTTCGTGCGCAAGATAGAGCACTTGGACTTCCCGCAGGCAATCGAGTTTTTAGCCAATCAGCTTGGCATCACGGTGGAGTATTCTGACCGTCCGGAGCGTTCCCAAACTTTCGGGCAGCGTCAACGCCTAGTGGATGCGTTGCGTACGGCGGAGCAGTACTACCGCCAGCAACTCAATTCCCCCCAAGCGCAGGTGGCGCGAGATTTCATGGCGCAGCGGGCTTTCGGCCCCCAAGATTGTGAGTATTTTGGGATTGGTTACGCTCCGCGCGGGTGGGATAACGTGTCCAATTTGCTGCGCTCACGCGGGTTCACTGATGCGGAGATCTTGGCGGCGGGCCTGGCTTCGCAGGGGCGGCGCGGTGGCATTTATGATCGTTTCCGCGGGCGCTTGATGTGGCCCATTCGTGACCAAACGGGAACCACCGTGGGATTCGGGGCGCGCAAACTTCACGAGGACGATGAGGGTCCGAAGTATTTGAACTCCCCGGAGACGGCGCTGTATAAGAAATCCACGGTGCTTTACGGTCTGGATTTAGCTAAGCGCGATATTGCCCGCCAGCGCCAGGTGGTGATAGTGGAGGGCTACACGGATGTGATGGCTGCGCATCTGGCGGGTGTGACCACAGCGGTGGCGACCTGTGGGACAGCTTTTGGTAGTGGGCACACGAAGATTATTCGCCGCTTATTGGGCGACGTGGCGGATGCTGCCGCTGGGGTACAGCTAACCGGTGGGCGTAGCTACGGTGGGGAAGTGGTCTTTACTTTCGACGGAGATGAGGCTGGTCAGAAGGCGGCGTTGCGCGCGTTTGAGGAAGATAACTCCTTTGCCTCTCAAACTTTCGTGGCGGTGGCGAAGGAAGGCATGGACCCGTGTGATTTGCGCTTATCGCAGGGGGATGCGGCGTTGCGCGCGTTGGTGGAATCGCGGGTGCCGCTATTTGAATTCGTGTTGAAGTCTTTCGTGTCTCGCCTTGATTTGTCTGCCCCGGAGGGCCGGGTGCAGGGTTTGCGTGCGGGTGCGCCAATTGTGGCGCAGATCCGTGATCGGGCGTTGCGTAGTGAGTACACCCGCCTGTTGGCCGGTTGGCTGGGGATGGACGAGGGCGATGTGCGCGCTGCGGTGCGTGAAGCTGCCCGGCGTCCTCGCCCATTGCCGTCTGAGGTGCCGGTGGGGCAGCGGAATCCGGGTGGGCCGGGAGCCGGTGGAATGGGTGCGGCCGCAGGCAGGGGGCCTGGGGGAGTGCAGGCTAATGCGGACGGCGGGGGCCCCAATGGTGGCTCAGCCTCCGCGCCGGTGGCGCGCTTGGGGCGGCTGCGTGGCGCTGACCTGCTGGAAGGCCAGGTTTTAGCCTCAGTTTTGCAGTACCCGTATTACGCGGTGGGCTCGGCTTTTGATGACATCGCGAATGAGGCTTTCAAGAACGACATCCTGGTGCAGATCCACCAGGCGATCCAGGTTTGTGGGGGGCTGACGCAGTTCGGTAGGGACTTGGCGCAGACCCCGGGTAATAGTGAGCAGCAGCGGCGCCTGGTTGCCACCCGGGCGTGGCAGGAAGCGGTGCGTCAGGCGGGCGGGGAGTATTTGTCCAGTGCTATCGCCCAGCTGTGTGTGGTGCCCCTCCCGGCTACTGATAGCTCCGGTATGCGCGCACTTGTCTTGGGTTTCATTAATGCTCTTTTGCGGCGGGTGTTGGTGGAAAAGGAAGCGGCCTTGCAGGCACAGTTGCGGCGCTTGACGGAGGGCAGTGCGGAGCATAGTGAGTGCTTTGAGCGGCTGATGAGTGTGACCGCGCAGCGGTTGGCACTTTCTACGCAGTTCTGAGGGGTCTTAAAGGGGCGTTAGGTGCTGACATTAAGCCCGGCGCATGGTCATCTTTGCCTTCAAATGTAGGGTGAAATTGACGCGGGGGTGCGGTATTGTGACTTAAAACCCATCTTTAAGAAAGCGCTTCTCATGTCTTCGACTCGTTTTAAGCGTGCCTCCGCCGCCGACCCCGCCGGTTCCACCGGCGCCTTCTCAAAGTGGTGACCCGCAGATGCAATAGCACAGCGATAGTCAGGCCCGCTAGCTGCTCCTAGGTGAGCGATCCAAAGTAGGCTGGGTGTCCCTCTTCGGGGTGTTTGTTAACTCCTCGAAGGGGGACTTTGCTTTGCGTCTATGCGTATCGTCTTGCCTGTATTCGCCTTGGGGTTTAGCCGGTAGCGCTTGCTGTTTGTCCCCGGCTTGTCCCTCGCGGGCGCAAGTGTTCCTCCCACGCTGCCCCCACGAAACGACAGTTTCCGCTAGGAGATGCGCAAATTTCTGTGGAATACCGGGCAAAAGAAAAGTGCCCCGACTGGGGCTCGAACCCAGGACCAACGGATTATGAGTCCGCTGCTCTAACCGACTGAGCTATCAGGGCAGTGCCAAACGGCACCCTTTAAGAATGCCAGTGTTCCTCCCCCCTTGGCAAACCCGCTCCCGTGCGAAACCAGCCACCTAATGACGGCTAGGAAGGTATCTCGCTAAGTGACAAAAGTGCGCAAATCCCATAGCGTTAAAGCCATGTGGTTTCGCAAAAAACAGACCCCGGAACTCCCGCAGGAGATCCGCGACCAGCTCGCTGCTGCCGGCATTGAGACCAGTGCCGCGCAGGCCGAGCCGGCAGCGGATTCGAAGTGGCTGGTCGCCACGTCCTCGCAACTGGTGTGCGTAGGCGCCAACGGCGTTGAACACGTCGGCTACTGGTGCGAAATCCAAAACGCCACCTGGGAAGCGAAAA
>JAEWEQ010000079.1 GCA_023389315.1 Actinomycetes bacterium
CAAACCAGTGGAACGCAGCACCGGCAGCAGGGCAACACCTTGGGCTCCCTGGCGTAGAGCGTTGCACAGGTGGGCGACGGGGAACACCGCTGCCACCACCAAAATAGTGGTCATCGACGAAACGCTCACCAGGGACAGGGCGAAGCAAATCAGAACCCCGATCAGCAGCAGGCAGTAAGTGAAGCGGGAGGGGCGCTGCCCCAAGCGCACCGCCAGGGTTTTCTTGCCCGATACCCGGTCGGTGGGGATGTCGCGGATGTTATTTACGAACAATAGTGCAATGGAGGCCAGGCCCACGCCCACCGCCGCGGTCCACAGCCACCACGGGGCGGAAGGGATCTGCACCCAAGTGGTGCCAACGGTGGCCATCAAGCCGAAGAAGACGAATACGAACAGTTCTGACAACCCGACACCGGCGTACCCGTAAGGGTGGGACCCCCCGGTGTAGAACCAGGCGGCCGCCACCGCGGCGATACCGGCCAGCAGCAGCCACCACTGGCCCGATAGCCAAAGCAGCACCAGGCCCATGGCTCCGGCCAGCGCAAAACACCCTAGTGCCAGGGCTAGTACCGTGCGCGGTGAAACCTGGCCCGAAGCGGTCAGGCGGGTGGGCCCCACCCGGTTGTCATCGGTGCCGCGCACCCCGTCAGAGTAGTCATTAGCGAAGTTCACCCCGATTTGCAGCAGCAGCGCCACTGCCAATGCCAGCAAGGAACGCTGCCAAGAGAACGCCTCCAGACGCGCGGCCGCGCCCGCCCCGATGATCACCGGAGCAGCAGCCGCGGGTAGGGTACGCAGGCGCGCACCTTCAAGCCACATGGCGGGGGAGGGCATGGGATTCTCTTTTCAACCGTAACTTCAGTCAGCGTTTCCAGGCGGTGCCGTCGGCGAGTGCCTGTAGTAATAGTGTACGAACTTTTGCGGTATCTACCTTGGCCATTTCGGTGCGCGGTAGCTCACCCACGCACGCCACCACCCTTGGTGCCCAGGCGCGCGGCAGCCGCGCGGCCACTGCCTCCCGCAGCTGTGGCCCCAACTCTTGCGCGTCCGCGTCACTTTCCACCAAGGTGGCGACCACCTGCCCCCACTGCGGGTCGGGCAGGCCAATGGTGTGCGCGGCGCTGACCAGACCGGTGGCGAGTGTCGCGGCGTTCACCTGCGCGGGCACTACGTTCACCGCCCCGGAGATAATTACCGCATCGGCGCGCCCTTCCACCCGCACCAGGGTGCCCTCAACACTGCCTAAATCAGCGGTGCGTAGCCAACGTCTGCCCGCTTCCATCACGAGGACGTTCGGGCCGGCATCCAAATACCCTTCCATCAACATGGGGCCGCTGATTTGTAGGCACCCGTCGTCGGCACTGCGGACCTCCACGCTGGGTAGTGGGTGGCCATCGTAAACGCACCCACCGCCGGTTTCCGTCATCCCGTAGGTGGTGACTACTTTGAGGCCGGCGCCTCGGGCAGCGGCCAACACGTCCTCGTCAATGGCGGACCCGCCCACTAAAATGGCATCCAACTTCGCCAGCGCCGCCACCAGCGAACCTCCGGTTTCCAACGCTTGCTGCAGTTGGCGCTGCACCAACGACAGGTACGCGCGAGGGCGGGTGGGGAACTTCCATGACTCGGTATCGGTGGCGGTGTGGCAGGCGGTTTCCAAGGCAGCGGGGTCGAAGCCGCCGCTCATGTCGGCGATCACCGGGGGAGTGCCGCTGACGCAGGCGCGCATCAGGGTTTGCAGGCCGGCGACGTGGTGTACCGGCAGCGCTACGATCCAGCGGCCCGGCCCGCCGAGGAACTCGTGGGTGGCGCGGGCGGAGGCCACCAGGGCGGTGGTGGATAGGCCCACCAGGCGGGGGCTGCCGGTGCTGGAGCCGGAAGTTTCCAAGATCACGTCCACCTTTGGGGGCAGGCGGCGCAGGCGCTGCTGCAAAGCCAAGTTCGTGGCCCCCAGGTTTTGGGGCAGGCACTCATCCGCGGGGCGCGGGGCCACCACGATCCACTGGCCGCGTTCCATGCCGGTCTTTTCGAAGCGTTCGTGGAACTCCCACAGTTTGTGGATGGCCGAATAGGTGCGGGTGATCGCCAGCGGGGAGGTGCCGCCGGGCACCAGCATCAGTTGGGGAGAGGACTGGGCAGAGGACATGGAGGGGCTTTCTGTTGGAATCGGGCGTTTAGTTGGCGAGGGCGTGGTCGGGCGAGCGCACCGCGACAGCGCGGCTAGAAGTAGTACGGGAAAGAGGACCAGTCGGGGGAGCGGCGCTCCACGAACGCATCGCGCCCCTCCTGGGCTTCCTCCGTCATATACGCCATGCGGGTGGCTTCCCCGGCGAACACCTGCTGGCCTGCCAACCCGTCATCAGCGAGGTTGAAAGCAAACTTCAACATGCGGATCGCCTGGGGTGACTTCGACGCAATAATACGCGCCCACTCCCACGCAGTGCTTTCAATCTGAGCGTGCGGCACGGCCTCGTTAACTACGCCCCACTGGGCGGCCTGCTCCCCGGAGTATTCGCGGGCTAGGAAGAAAATCTCTCGCGCCCGCTTATCACCCACCTGGCGGGCCAGTAGCGCCGACCCGTAGCCGGCGTCGAAGGACCCAACGTTGGCGTCAGTTTGCATGAAACGCGCATGCTCAGCAGAAGCAATCGACAGGTCACACACCACATTCAGGGAATGCCCACCCCCGGCGGCCCAGCCGTTGACTACGCAGATCACGACCTTCGGCATGGTGCGGATCAGGCGCTGCACCTCCAGGATGTGCAGACGCCCGGCACGCGCCGGATCCACCGCTTCACGCCGCGCTTGGGGGGAATCATCCTGCCCTGTCTGACCGGTCTCATACTGGTAGCCATCGCGCCCCCGGATGCGCTGATCCCCACCGGAGCAGAACCCGTAACCACCGTCCTTGGGGGAGGGGCCGTTGCCAGTGAGGATCACTGCGGCCACGTCCGGGCTCATACGCGCATGGTCCAAACAGCGGTAGAGCTCATCCACGGTGTGGGGGCGGAACGCGTTACGCAGGATCGGGCGGTCGAAGGCGATACGGACCACCGGCATGTCGCTGCCAGCTGGGCGACCGTCCTCGTCGCCGCGAGAAATCCCGCGATGGTAAGTCACGTCGGTAAGGTCGAACCCTTCGACTTCGCGCCAACGTTGGGGGTCGAAAGTGTCGGAAACTTCAGGCAAAACACTCATAGTGTTATCTTAGTCCGCAGCCGGCGGGTGCTGGCGCGCTAACATATAGGCATGGATTTTCCCCTCAGTGGGCGCAGCTTCCTGCGCGAGTTAGATTTCACCCCCGACCAGTGGCGCTACCTGCTGGACTTGGCCGCCGACCTGAAAGCGGCGAAGAAAGCCGGCAACGAAACCCAGTATTTGCGAGGACGTTCCATCGCGTTGGTATTCGAAAAATCCTCCACCCGTACGCGCTGCGCGTTCGAGGTGGCGGCGTTCGACCAGGGTGCGCACACCACTTATATTGACCCCACCTCCTCCCACCTGGGTGGGAAAGAATCGGTGGCGGACACCGCGCGCGTGTTGGGCCGCATGTTCGATGGCATTGAGTTCCGAGGCAACTACCAAGCCACCGCGGAAGGCCTAGCGAAATACGCAGGGGTGCCGGTTTTCAACGGTTTGACGGACCTGTGGCACCCCACGCAGATGCTGGCTGACACCCTCACCATGCGCGAACACACAGCCGGGGAACTGTCTGATACCGGGTTCGCCTACGTGGGGGATGCGCGTTACAACATGGGGCGTTCACTGCTGGTGACTGGCGCGATGATGGGGATGCGCACGGTGATTTGCGCCCCCGCCGCGCTGCAGCCACCCGGCGACGTGGTGCGCGCCGCCCAGCAGATCGCGGAGCAAACCGGGGCGGAAGTCGTCATTACCGAGGACGTGGCGGAAGTTGCCGGGTGCGAGTTCATCCACACCGACATGTGGGTGTCGATGGGTGAGCCGGCCGCGGTGTGGGATGAGCGAGTGGAGCTGCTGCGCCCCTACCGCGTAGATACTGACTTGATGGCGCGTGCCGGTGAGGAAGCCAAGTTCATGCACTGCCTGCCGGCCCTGCACGATGCTTCTACGACCACTGGCAAACACGTCCTCGACCATTATGGTTTGGACGGGTGCGAGGTCAGCAACGAAGTGTTTGAGGGGGAAAACTCACTGGTATTTGACCAGGCGGAGAACCGGTTGCACACCATCAAAGCGGTGATGGTGGCGATGCTGGGCCGCGAGTGAGCCGTGTGGGGTGAGGGGAGCTTAGTGGATTGCCCGCCACGTGACCGCCCGCCGCGAGATTGACCCGCCGCGTGGCTGCGCGGCCTGAGATTGACCCGCCGCGTGGCTGCACCGCACGACCTCACCCACAGCTGCTCTAACTAACAGCTGCGCCGCGCCCCTTCTTTCGAGGCGCGGCGCAACTGCTATCTTGCGGGAAAACTACTGGTAGGTAACCAGGTCCGGCAGCGGATCCACCTGCGAGTAGGTCTGCTCCGGGGTGAGCATCGGTTGATCTTCGTCGATGAAGTTCTTCCAACCCCAGTGCACGTTCGCGGGAGCGTCCTCGTGCAAAACCTTCCAAGTGCCCTGCTTATCGGGCTGCGAGCCTTGCCCGTCCGCATGAATCAGCACCGGCGTTTGGGGGTAATGCGTGTGGATCTGATCGCGGTCACGCAGCATCTGGATCTGGAACTGGTGCAAAATCACCATCTTCGGCGGCAGTTGCCGCTCGGTCACAAACTTCGCCATGTAATCCATCACCTGGTTCACTTCCGCAGCTTCCACCGACCCGATCCGAGTGAGGGGTTTTTCATCCGGCCCCAGTCGCCATTCGGGGTCCAGTGCGATCCCCACGTGCGGGTAGGTCAGCAGCTTCTCATACTGCTTCACCTGGGTGAGGAAATCAGCGCGCCCGGGTTGGAAATCGATAATCACATACTGGCCGGCCGCGGCCGCAGCTTCCACCAGCGGCACGAAATCCTCAGCGGGCCACTCGTTGGAATAGTTACCGTCCTTGCCCGGATCGCCAGAAGCAACCGTGACAATGATTTCGAGGGCGGGTACCACCGTGTCCTCGGTGAGTGCTTGGTAAACGGCCGCCTGGTCAGCGGCGCGCTTAACGGTGGCTTCCATATCCTGCTCGCCCAGCACTCCGAGGGCGGGGGTGACGGGCGTGCCATAGAGGGCCACGTAGCGTTTGCCGCTAAATAGGTCGTAACCGCCTCCCGGTAGCTCCACACCTGCGCGAAGTACCTGGGTTCGCCACCGCAGATCGGCGCTAGTTCCGAAGGTATCGCCTAAGGCCAGCACGGAGCCGGCCGACTTCAATGCCTTAGTGTCGTCACTTGATATCGGAAGGGACGCTGAATTTGCATGGTTAGCACTGTCGGAAGCCCAAACCACTTGGCTGCCGCGAGCTAGGAGGTTAGCGACCGCAGTTACGCTGGCCGTGTCAGCGTCTACTAGTGCGACGGGGTGGCTACTTTCAGCTCGAGTCTCGGATGGGTCAGGCGTCGCAGTGGGGGAAGGTGAAGCTGTGGGGGCGGGCGTCCCGGTGCTATCCGCAGGTGAACATTCCGCGAGGTCGGGGTTGGTTGGGTCAGGCTGACTTAGCTTTGGGAAAGCCACGGCACCTCTTGACTCTGCCTGGTCAGAAGTCGTCGGGGGAGGAGTCGAAGACTCCACAACCGTGTCGGGAGCTAACGCAACTAGAGCTTTTACTGCTTCCGCACCAGAGGAAACCTCAGGCATTGGCGCCCCTGCTAGTTGGAGGCCGGTGAGCTTACTTAACTCTTTGGCGGTGTTTGGGGCGGGTCGCACCTGTAGGTTGGATTCAGGCACGTTCGCTTCCCCCACCGTGAGCACATATTTTGTTTCTAGCCGTTTGAGTTCACCGGCGAGATCTTCCGTGTTCGCAAGCAAACTTGGTGCGCCCAGTGCCCGGGTTAGGGATGCCGCTCGCAGCTGGGAGGGCAAATCAGTGCCACTTACGATCACCACCGGGGCGCTGCAAAAGAGGCCGGTGGCCGTGGCCGAGGTTGAGGCGGCGGCATCTGCGGGGAAGACACTAGCGTCCGGCAGTGGTGCCGAGAGCGCAGCTGGCTGAGCCTGTTCTTGGCTGGTCTGGGAACTGCACCCTCCCAGTGGGATCAGTAGAGCGCTTACGGCTGTAATCGCAAGGGCCGTTGGGAGAAAATGTCTACGTGACTTCAAGATATCGCTTCCCGTGGTTCAAGGTTTTCGATCAGGCGGGCGTGGTTAGGTGCAGATTTCACCGAATAAAGCTGGTAGAGATTAACCAGCGGCAGGTGAGCTGCCCGCTTCCATGGTAGTAAGTGCTCCAGGCCGCGGCATTTTTTATCTGTTATTTGTTGGCGCAAGTGTGTGACGCCAGAATTTGGTAAGAGGTGGCGCAACTATGTTCCTACGATCGTTATGGTTTTGTTACCTGCGTGAATAAACGAAAGTGGGTTGAGATTACAGTCTTTTTGCGGCTTCTGTGAAGATTTGGCGGAGGGGGAGCGCTGGTCCGCCTGCGGGTGGGCCTAAAGGCCCTTCTGACAGTCTGTCAGGAAAGTAACATTGCATATAACAGGCGCAGGTTAACTCTTTCAGGGTGGAAGGTCACGCTCGACGCTGAAGCTGACACCGCGATCCTGCCCGGGAACAAGTCCGAAGGGAGGGTGACGATGGAAAAGGCAAGTAAGTGGCGCACCTTGTTCACGCCGGCCTTTCTGCTGCAAGCCGCAGCGGTCTTCGTTCTCGGTTCCCTGGTGGGGGTCAGCCTTTTTACCCTGATCTATGCCAAGGGGTATTCCTACCTAGGTAGCGATCCTAGAGCTTGTGTTAACTGCCACGTCATGGAACCGCAGTACGCCGCCTGGAAAGCCGGTTCGCACGCGGGGGTAGCTACCTGTAACGACTGCCATACGCCTCATGACAATATCGTTCATAAATACCTCGTTAAAGCTGAACACGGGATCAATCATGGGGCAAAGTTCACCACTGGTTGGTACCCAGAACATATCCAGATACGCGAATCCAGTCGCAAGGTCACAAACGAAGCTTGCCTTTACTGCCACAGTGATCTGACTTCTGACATGCACGTTACGTACGGCTCCGACCAAATCCAATGCACCCACTGTCATTCCGGCGTAGGACACGAAAGTAGATGAGGATGACCATGAGCACCACGACCAAAACCCGGCGGCGCTACCTACTGCTGATTGCAGCAATTGTGGTGACCGCCCTCGTCACCATGAGCATCACGGCTTTACTCATCAACATCATGGAACGTAAGAGTGAAGCAAGTGAACGATTCGAAAAAGTCGTCGAACTAGACGAAAACACGGTTGATCCAGCAGTATGGGGAAAGAACTTCCCACTCCAGTACGAGTCTTACCTTAAAACTAAGGAGATGGTCCCCACGGTTCATGCTGGATCCACTAAAGTGGCGCATGAGCCCAGCGAAAAGGATCCGCGCACTGAAGTCTCTTCCAGTCGTGTGGAAGAAGATCCCCGGCTGAAAGAAATGTGGGCCGGTTACCCCTTCGCGGTTGACTATCGGCACGCTCGCGGGCACGCTTACATGCTGGATGATCAGCGCTACACCCTCCGGGTAACTGATTTCGAACAACCCGGCACCTGCTTAAACTGCCACGCTTCCACCGTCAAGGTCATGAATGATCTGGGCAATGGTGATACTAATGCCGGCTTTGCGGCGATGAATAAGATGCCGTATGCGGAAGTTACCAAACTGGCCGAACACCCGGTAGCGTGCATTGACTGTCACGATCCCAAGACCATGGAACTGCGCATCACCAGGCCGGCGTTCATTAACGGTATTCGAGATCTGAAGGCTTCCCAAGGAATCAAAGACTTCGACGTGAACCGCGATGCCACCCATGAAGAGATGCGCTCCTACGTATGCGGCCAATGCCATGTCGAGTACTACTTCAAGGGCGAGGATAAGACGCTAACCTTCCCCTGGGCCAAAGGCATTGACATTGACGATATATGGGATTACTACCAAGAGGACGGGCACGTCGACTTCACCAACGCCAAGACGGGGGCGAAGATACTGAAGGCGCAACACCCAGAGTTCGATATTTGGAATAACTCGATTCACGCCGCCAACGGCGTCAGTTGCGCTGACTGCCATATGCCCTACCAACGGCACGGCGCTAAGAAAGTATCCAACCACCATTTGCAAAGCCCGCTGCTGATGGTTAACTCCTCCTGCATGAGCTGTCACCACGCCACCGAAGAAGAGATGAAGGATCGAGTTGTGGAGATTCAAGACCGCTTCATTCACTCCCGTGACCAAGCTTTCGATGCGCTCACGGCGCTAATAGCGGACTTGGAAAAAGCCAAGGACGATCCCGCTGTACCGGCTGAGAACCTAGAAGCGGCCCGAAGCTTCCAAAACAAAGCGAGCTTCTACCTCGATTACGTATATTCGGAAAACTCCTACGGTTTCCACGCTCCGGCCTACATTCATCGCATCCTGGGTGACTCTCTTGACGCCTCCCGGCGTGGGCAACTGGTACTTAAAGGTGTCGATCCCTCCCATCTGGAACCTTCGCAGGTGACCATCGAAAACACGAAGGCAGCCAACGCCCGTGGCAACTGAATCGAACCAAGGACGTGAAACTGATCCCGCAGAACCAACTGCTGAAGTAAAGCTTCGTCACTTCTTGAAAGAGGCTCCAAACGGGCTGGCCCCATGGGCTCAAGCCCGCTTGGAAGACCTCGAAGCGGGGCGGGACGAGTACCTTCACTTACTTGAAGTGACAGAATCCGAGACTGTCGCACCAGATATAGCCGTCGCTCTAACAGAGCTGGGGGAGGACGGAGAAGATCCCCGCATACAAATCTCCACCCCCTCTACGCGCGGCCGTACAACGCTGACCAACAGTGCGTCGCCGCCACTAAGCGGCAACCAGAATCCGCCTGCCGCCGCCACCGTCGAGGTGCGGCAGCGCAGGTGGATAATAGCGCTCGTGGCAGTGCTAGCTGTATGCCTAGTTGGGGGCAGTTACTTTTTAGGACGCTACCAAGGTGGCATGACTTCGGGTCTAGACGGTGCGGGCAACGAATCATCTAGCAGCGCCGACAGTGCGCGAGTAAAGGAACTCCAAGCTAGTTTAGAAAGCGACCCAAATCAACCAACTGCCCATCTTGAACTAGGACTGCTGCTTTTTAACCGTGGGGACACCAAAGGTGCACTTACCCACTGGCAAGAGACTGTGAAACAGGATCCGAACAATATTGAGGGTTGGTATAACCTCGGCTTTTACTATCTATCTCAAGATCCGCCTGACAATGATGCGGCGAAGAAAGCATGGGAGAAAGTCTTAGAACTGGACCCAGATTCGCCACTGGCCCAAACCGTGCAGTCTCACCTGGGGGCGCTACTGCCGGCAGAAGGTAGTACTCGTGGTGGTGATACCAGTGAAAGTCCGTCCCAGCTTCCCACGCAGGACGGAAAATGACACTTTCGGGTGCTGTGGGACTTGCGTTCCTAGCGGGGCTAGCAACTTTTGCTTCGCCCTGTTTCTTACCGATTGTGCCGGTCTTTGTTCTCTATTTAGTGGGGCAAGGCCAGGAAACGCACTCCGCATCAAAGGGGCGCGCGCTTGCGCACACCCTGGCATTCACGCTGGCGTTCACCATCGTTTTCCTCAGCCTTGCAGGACTCTTATCAGCGTTGACTCATTTCGCGAGCGCCTATCGCGGTATCTTACGTATTTTCGCTGGCGTAATCATGGTCGTGATGGGAGCACAACTAGCTGGGTGGTTGCGTTTGCCGATACTCGAACGGACGTTCCGTAAGCAGGTGGATCTGCAGGCAACTGAACCCCCCAGTTGGCGGCGTTCAGTTTTGTTAGGTTTAACTTTTGGTGCCGGCTGGACCCCCTGCGTGGGGCCACTACTAGCTTCTGTCCTGGCGTTAGGGGCCACCACCGAGTCGGTGCTATCTAATCTAGTGACATTGGCGGCGTTTAGTGCTGGACTTGCGGTTCCTTTCATTATGCTGGCGCTGGGTACGGAGTGGATGAGAACTAAACTAACCTGGTTGCGCTCCCACAGTCAGCAAATCGCGGTTGTGGCGGGAGCCAGTTTAGTGGTGGTGGGGCTGCTGATTATAGCCAATCTCTTTTCCTACCTCGGTAGCTGGGGGGCTTAGGTTGATAATCGCACACCAACGGGGAGACGAATGAAAGACAGTACACGCCAAATTGTAGGCAGCCAAAAGAGTTTCACAGTAAAGGCAGTGCTGCTTCGGGTTTACCGACTGCTGCACGCCAAAGTGCTGGGTGTGCTACTTTTCATCGCGATGGCCATTTTGGGTCTAATCGGCACCCTCATCATGCAAGCACCGATGGCAAGAATGCAAGACCCGCAAGGCTATGCCCAATGGATTGCGCAGGCACGTGAAAAATACGGCTTCCTCACTCCCATATTCGACTTTTTGGGATTCTTCAACCTCTGGTCATCCCCACTATTTCTGGCCGTCACCGTGCTGCTCGGTTTGTCAATCATAGCTTGCACCACCCATCGACTCCCCTTACTGGTGAAAAAGACGTTGCATCCGCGCATAAACGTCTCTACCCGCTTCTTCTCCCACGCCCAATACCGCGCCAGCATCGCCTCCGATATACCCGCTACGGATACCGTCCTCGCGGTAGAAGAAGTCCTGGCGGGGCGGCGATTAAGAGTAGTTAAACCCACCGCTACCTCTCTCGCCGAGGCAGAGGGACACCCGCGTAACTTTGATTCCGAAGTTCCACCCGCACACAGTCCAACAGAAAGCACAGCGGCCTTCAGCCTGTACGCTGATCGGCATCGGTTTGGCCCGTTTGGGACAGTAATCGCCCACGCTTCCTTCGTCCTCATCCTGGCGGCCTTTGCCATATCCGCATTCACTGGCTTTGAACGCACAATGGAGCTCCCGATTGGGGAAGAACTAGCGGTGGAAAACGGCACCGGTATGCATGTTACCGCCACTTCTTTCAACGACACTTACGATACCCAGGGACGGCCCACCGACTATGTATCCCACTTGCAGGTTAGTCACGAAGGCAAAGTCATCAAAGAGCAGGAGGTGCGTGTTAACACGCCACTGGTAGTTAACGGTATTCGATTCCACCAGGCCTCTTTCGGTGTAGCTGCCACCGTGCGGATAAAGACCACCGCGGGGGTTGACTTAGGTGAGCACACGTTAGCGCTCAAGTGGACCTCGCGCGATGGTAAAAATTCCGTAGGCAGACTTGATCTACCTAAGCAAGATCGCCAGATCATAATAGCGACCCCGGCTTCGGGACAACGGCAGGGGCAAGTTGCTGCAGGAACTGCAATTGTGGAGGTATACGAGCTAAGTAGCGGCCGCCAACTCGATGCAGCCGCGATTGATCAGGGGCAAAGCGAGACGCTGTCGGACCTGGTAGTTAATTTCGAACGCGAAACCGTCTACACCGGCATTATTGTGCGTCGTGATCCCGGTACGTGGTGGATGTGGGCTGGATCAGCCTTACTGGTAATCGGGATGTTTATGACTTTTGGTTTGAAGCATCGTCGCTTCTGGGTGCAAATACTTCCCGAGACTGATGGAAAAGCTCAGGTTTTACTTGCTACCGTGGACGAACCGGACTCAACACTAGATCGCCAATTTCAACAGTTGGCGCACTCAATCTTGGAACGTTGTCAAAGTAAATGAGGATTTTCAACATGCTCCAAATAGGACAGTACTCCCTGGTAGGCGCAATCGTCTTCACCGTGTTGGCACTAGTAGTGCAAATTTTGGTGGCTACCAGTTCCCGCCGCGCCACGGCCAACGCCAGTCAACAGCCTCAGAGCGCTACAGGCAGCTCCCTTAGCTGGTATGTAACCGCTTTCTCGATGGTCGCCTTTGGTCTCCTAACCATCTATTTGGTGTTACGCGCGATCGCCACTGGGCACGGTCCGTTTTCCAACCAGCATGAGTTTTCAGTTTCCTTCAGCTGGGGCATTTTGCTGGCTCTAATCGCATTTGTTTGGCGCTATCGACTGCAGTTACTGAATCTGGCGGTACTACCGGTAGTTACACTGATGCTGATCTACTCCACGCAGTTGGATACCGAAATAAAACCCCTGGTGCCAGCATTGCAAAATAATCTACTATTAACCTTCCATGTGGGATTCGCAGTGGTCGCGTATGGAACTGCTTGCGTGTCATTTGGGGCGGCCGTACTCTACCTCATCGCACCCCTGGTGAAAAGCAGCCGCTTTCCTCGTCGCGAAATGCTCGACGAAGTTGGATACCGCGCAGCGGCGCTAACCTTTCCGCTGCTCACTATCATGATTATCCTGGGATCTATCTGGGCAAATGTAGCCTGGGGGCGTTACTGGGGATGGGATCCGAAAGAAACCGCAGCCTTCGTCACTTGGTTGATCTATGGAGCCTTCCTACACGCGCGTGTGGTGGCGAATTGGCGCGGCACTAAGGCTGCGTGGCTGCTGGTGATTGGATTCATTGCGGTACTATTTGCCTACTTCGGTAACCATTTCTTCGGAGGCCTGCACTCCTACGCTTAGAATCATTGGTAATGGAAAAAACTTCTGCTGACCCAACCTCGCCCGGACAGGTATCTAAGGCTAAAGCTACTGCCCGGAACTATCTGATTCTCACAGTCATCGTCGCTTTGGTGCTGGTAGCAATCTACTTCGGATATCGCCCCAGTACTGACGAGGACGGTATCGTTGCTGCACCCCCAACCGAGATCAGCGTGGGTCAAGCAGCGCCGACTTTCAGTGCCCCGGATATAACGGGGGAGACTTACACTTTGGCATCGGCCAATGATAAGCCCACCTGGCTGGTATTCAATGCCACGTGGTGCTCCGCTTGTCGAGCCGAGATACCAGAAGTCAAAGCACTAGCCCAACGCGATGATGTGAACGTGGTGGCTGTCTACCTGAATGAGGATAGTGACACCGTTGCAACTTTTGCTAGCAAACTTGGATTGGAATACCGCCAGGTGGCTGATCCCACGGGGAGAATAAGCGCCGCTTTCGATGTCTTCTCGCTTCCCTCCCACGTCCTAGTAGACAGTGACGGCAAAGTTAGCTTCACCAAGACGGGCCCGTTGAATCCTGCTGATATAGATCGCGCACTGAACACCCAAAAATAATCCAATGGTCAAAGTACCCAGAGGCCACCCAATTACTGCATAGACCGAACCCAGTGCGTGTCTTATAGGACAATAGCAATATGAGCGTAAATCCCACAGTAAAACTGCCCGAATACATTGCCTACGGCGGTGACTGGAATCCCGACCAGTGGCCGGCAGAAACTGTCGACGAAGACATTGCTATGATGAAGGAAGCCGGCGTAAATCTGGTGTCGCTGGCGATTTTCTCCTGGGCGAAACTCGAACCCCAACCCGGCGAATATGACTTCGCATGGCTGCGCGAAATCATGGATAAGTGTGCTGACGCAGGAATCTACGTAGACTTGGCAACTGGCACCGCCAGCCCACCGGTGTGGATGGCACGCCAAGACCCCGAATCGCTACCCGTTACCAGTTCCGGGGTACGCCTGGAGTTCGGTTCGCGCCAACAGTACTGCCCGTCCTCGGCCACCTACCGCAAACACTCGCGCGAGCTGGCTGCCGCACTGGCGAAGGAATTTAAGGACCACCCGGCACTAGTGATGTGGCATATCAACAACGAGTACGGTTGCCACACCGCCTCCTGCTACTGCGATAACTGCGCCGCGCAGTTCCAAAACTGGTTAGCGGATAAATACGGCGATATTGACGCGCTAAACCACGCCTGGAACACGTATTTTTGGTCCCAGTGCTACCAAGATTTCACCCAGATTGCCCCGCCCAAAGACGCCCCGACCTTCAACAACCCATCCCAAGTGGTGGATTTCTGGCGTTTCTCGGACGCCCAAATCATGTCGCTGTACTGCGCCGAGGCCGACGCGCTGCGCGAACACACCCCAACGGTGCCGGTGACCACTAACTTCATGGGCGACTTCATGCGCTTGGACTACCGCGAGTGGGCCAAACACGTAGACATTGTCTCCGACGATTCCTACCCGGAGCCGGCGCTGCCGGGATCGGCCCACGAGGTGGCTTTCGGGGCGGACCTGATGCGCAGTCTCAAAGGCGGCCAACCGTTCATCCTGATGGAGCAAACCACCGGAATGGTGCAGTGGCGGCGCCAGAACGCCACCAAACGCCCAGGCCAGTTCCGACTGTGGTCGCTATCGCGCCTGGCCCACGGCGCCGACGGCATCTTGCAGTTCCAATGGCGACAAAGTCCCGGCGGGGCAGAGACCTTCCACTCGGCAATGGTGAACCACGCCGGGCGCGACTCGCGGTACTGGCCCGAAGTGGTGCAGCTGGGAGAGGATCTAAAGCGCCTCGAACCAGTGCTCGGGGGGCGCATCGAAACCCAGGTGGCGGTCGTGGCCGACTGGGACAGCATGCGCATGCTCAACCTCAGTGTTGGTCCCACCGAGTTCCCACGTTCTTTCGCGGGAGCGCGCCAGTGGCACCGCACTTTGTGGGAAGCCAACGTCCCGTGTGACCTGATTGGGGTCGAGGACGATCTGGCACGCTACCGCATCATCATCGTCCCGCAAGTGGCCATTGACTACCCAGAATTCGCCGCCCGCCTGGAGTCCGCAGCGCGCGCCGGTGCGCAGGTGGTGGTGACTGCCCCCACCGGGATTCTCGATGCCAACGGGCGCGCCATTTTGGGAGGCTACCTGGGCGCGTTGGGCGACGTCCTCGGCTTGCGAGTTACGGACTTCAACCTGCTGGCGCCAGATGCGCCGATTATTGACTGCCCGGTAGAACACGAGGACGCCAACCCCATTACCGACCGCATCACCCGTGCCGTCGGTGTGCCAGCCGCGCAACGCAGCCGGTTGGTGCAGGCTGAAAGTGAGGCGCTACAGCGCGCCCTACAGAACTTAGCATCCCCGGTTCCGGCAATGCGCACCGGAGTGTGGGGTGAGTACCTCAAAGTGGATGCGCAAGCCGACGTGGAGGTAGCAGGCGTCTTCGGTGACGGTGATTTGGCGGGTGAGCCGGCAATCACTCGCCGCCAACTTGGCGGCGGGGCAGCTTGGTACGTGGCTACCGACCTGGACCGTATCGGACGGCGCGCCATGCTTGAGACGCTGGCCGCGTATGCGCGGGTGTCCTTGCAGCAGTCGAAACTGAACGAGGGCGTGGAATACGTCAAACGTGGGGAAGTGGAGTTCTACCTCAACCATGGTGACAAAGCGGTGGAACTAGCGGGCATCACGGGGCTGGATCTGCTCAGCGGTAGCGCGCTCACCGGTCACGTGGCGCTGCCGCCGCGCTCCGCGATCGCGGTGGTGGCGCAGCCGTAACCGCGCTAAACGCACTCGGGGAAAGGGGCCGCGCTGACCGCGCTCCTGGAAGCGAACCGCGCTGACCGCCCTCGGCAAATGTAAAGCCCGCGCGAGAAGTCAGCGATCTGGCAACTCGCGCGGGCTAAAACTTTGCTTGCGCGCCCGGGAGTGGGCTATCAGTGGTGGCTCACCACAATGGTGCCGATATCAGCCCAGTCGTAAAGCTGCTTCGCGAGGGGCACCGGTGCGTTAACGCACCCGTGAGTGCCAGCCGGGCCGCTCCAGCCGAACTCCTTATACCAAGGGGCGCCGTGGATGGCGTAGTCGCCGTCGAAGTAAAGAATCCATGGGACGTCTTTGACTTCGTAGGGCGTGCCGTCGTAGTTGGTGCCCTTCATGGTCTGCTTATCCAGCTTCAGATAGACGTTGAAGGTGCCCTCGACCGTCGGCATCGCGGGCTTACCCGGGACGATCGGAATGGGGCCCTGCACTACGGTGGTGCCCTCATAGGCGGTCATCATCGTGGTGGTGAGATTGACGTCGATCCACTTCTCCCCTTCGGCTGCCGGGTAAGGCAGGTTCTCAGCGCCGGGAGCCATCGGGCGGGTGGTGGAGCCGGGCTCCACCTCTTCGTGCTTAAATACTCCGGTAAACGGCTCTCCAGCTTGCAGTGCGGCTACCAGGCCCTTGGTGAGTTCATCGACGTTATTCACCTTCCAGCCGGAACGGCCGGGACGCGAATGCGCTACCACCTTGCCGGAAGCATCCACGTTGTCGATCTTCGGTTCGGCGGGCACGTTGGTGGATTCCCCAACCTCAGCCATCCACTTACCGACCCGCTCGGCATTTACCTGCGGCGGTTGGAACCCGTCGACACCAGTGGGGAAATCCAACCAACTGGCTTTAACGGAAGCGGTGGGGGACAGGTCCAGTTCAGGGTCGGAAATGTCGACATTGATCGCTACGATCTTGTCACCAGCGGCGGCGGCCTCACGGGCTTGGTCTTCGGTGAGATGGGGCGGGCTCATCTGCGGGTCCATCTTCACGCTGCCCGGCTCCAACTGCTTCGCGAGCTTATCGATGGCCTCGGCGAAAGCCTTATGATCAAGGTCGTACCCATCAGCGCCAGGAACCACGGTGAACTTCTGATCGTCCTCGGACCAGGCAACACTAGGTTCAACTACCAATTTCTCCACGTCACGCAGCGCGCTAGTGATGAAATCGGCCTGTTTTTGTTCATCCAAAGTAATGACAGCGGGAATGTTGCGGGAGGTGAATAGCCCCGCGATACGCGACCAGAAAGAATGTGACGGGGCTAAAGCTTTTTGAGCGGTCGCGCTAACGTCAACCGCAACCCCCAAGTCAGCCAGGGGAACCACGCCGTGGAAATCCCCAATCGTGACGTCAACCTTGGTGTTCTTTTCCTTCGCGGACAGGGTTTCGCCGAGCTTGGAAACGTCCATCCCGGAGGCCTTAACGCCGGCAACGGTGGTTCGCGGCAATGCGCGGTGCTGGTAAAGATAAGAGTACGCCGAAGCGCCCCCTAGTAAAACCAGGAGAATGGTTACCGCTAAACCCACTATTAATTTGTTTTTTTTCGTCATATCTTGGTCACCTCGCCAATGCGAAGTATATACGAGGAAAGGCTTTAATTTGGTGTGGAGTTACCCTCACCGCGACGCGTGCGGCGACGCATTCGCTTAACTGGTTTGCGATACGGGGAGGTGCGGCGCCATTGTGGAACTAGCCACTGTGGGTAGGAGACCCCAAAAAGTCCGGCAATAACACCCACTGCGCCGACGAGGGCGATCGGTACCCCAATTATGAAAAGCAGTGCCCGCAACAGGGGAATTTCACCTGAGAGGTTGGCGGCGGAGATTGCCGCCAGGCCCCACAGGGCCAGCGCAAAAGCGGGGAGGAAGACGAACGCGAAACGCTCATCAATCATACCTTCGGTGCGTTCCCAGGTCCGCCCCTTTTCGGAGTTTATACGCAGGTACAGTGCACCCGCGGAAGTCAGCAGGGCCAAACCAATGGCTAGGAATAACATACTTAAAGCCTACCGGGTTACGCCGCGTTGGGCCGTGGGGGAGGATGGTTGTCTCGCATCCTGAGGCGCCGGCGCGGGATTCGTGCGCTGAGAGCGGCAACCGCGGTGTCCGGGGAGTTTGGCACAATGGGAGGGTGAGTGCCTGCGACCTTATTGAAATCCCCTGCCAGTCTTTGCCACTCCACGCTGCCCGCGTGTTGGAAGCCATCGATCGTATTTTGGTCTACCGCACTCCCTTGACCCACGGCTTCCGCGGCATCACGGTGCGCGACGGCCTGATCCTGCGCGGACCGGCAGGATGGGCGGAAGCCTCACCATTTTGGGATTACGACGCCGCTGAAAGCGCCACCTGGCTGCGGGGCGCCATTCTTGACGCCACCTACGAAAGTGCCCCCCTAAAACGCCAGCGCATCCCCGTCAACGCCACCATTCCGGTGGTTGAGCCTCAGCGCGCTGCGGAACTGGTGCGCTCCAGCGGGGGATGCTCCACCGTGAAAGTGAAGGTCGCTGATCCACGCTCAACCCTGGCGCAAGACTGCGCGCGCGTGGAAGCGGTACGCACCGCCCTCGTGGAAAATCTGCCAACTGGGCAACGCGGTAACATCCGCGTCGATGCCAACACCGCGTGGGAACGCGAGGAGGCAGTAGCCGCCATCTCGCAGTTAGACCGCGCAGCTGGCGGCCTGGAATACGTGGAGCAGCCGTGCGCCTCAGTAGAGGACTTGGCGTGGGTGCGGCGAAAAGCTGAGGTTCCAATCGCGGCCGATGAGTCGGTGCGTCGGGCCAGCGATCCGTTGGCGGTGGCGCGCGCTGAGGCCGCGGACCTGCTGGTGGTTAAGGTCCAACCCCTGGGTGGTAGCGAACGAGTGCGGCGCATCGTGTCCGAAACGGGGTTGCCGGTGGTGGTTTCCTCCGCACTGGATTCATCGGTGGGCTTAGCCAACGCTGCCCGCTGCGCCGCCACTTTGGACGAGCTGCCCTACGCCTGCGGGCTGGGGACCGCGCGCCTGCTCGAAGGTGACGTCACTCGCCGGCGCGTGCTTTCCGAAAACGGCTCCATTGCGGTGTCCGGACCCACGGTTGACGAGGACGAGGTGCGAGCGGTGGAAAGTGAAACGGACGCTGACCTGGTGGCCCGGTGGGTGCGTCGGTTGGAGCAGATGGCCGTGCATATTGATCCGGCGGCAAAGGTTGAGGGGGCAGTGAAATGACAGCAGTGGTGGACAGCTTCGCGATTTTCGACGCGCTCATCGGCGCGGGAGTGCGCCGCGTCGTGGTCTGCCCCGGATCTCGCAGCGCCCCCCTGGCCTACGCTGCGGCCGCTTGGGAAGCAGCCGGCGGGGTGCGCGTGCACACCATGATTGACGAACGTGCCGCCGGGTTCTTTGCCCTGGGGTTGGCGCGCGCCACCGGGAGCCCCGCGGCGGTGGTGATGACTTCCGGCACGGCGCCTTCGCACTTGCATCCGGCGGTCATTGAAGCCGCCCACACCGGTACTCCGCTACTGGTGGTGTCGGCGGACCGGCCCTGGCAAATGCAGGGGGTGGGAGCGTCCCAAACCACGCCCCAAGCAGGGCTATTTACCGCCCACGCGCGCCGCCAGCTCAACCTGCCGGCGGGCCTGGGGGTGAGTTTTGGGGACGATGAGTCCCTCAAAGCGGTGCGAAATGTGGTGGGCCGGGCGGCGGTGGTGGCGCGGCGCGGGCCGGTGCACATTAACGTGTCGTTTAACGATCCGCTCTACCCGGTTGGGGATATTCCGCCTGCGTGCGCCTGCGGTGCCGCTGCAGTTTCGGCGAGGACGGGTGGTGAGGCAGGTGCCCTTGCTTCGCTGGTTGGCGGTGGAGTCAAAACTTCGCCCTCCAGTAGTGAATTTGCCGATGACACCCCGCCGGACACCGGTACAGAGTTGCCAGTTACCCTCGAGCGGTTAACGCAGTGGGCGAGGCTGCGACTAGCTGCGCCTGGTTTTACGCAGCCGTTTGTGCTGGCGACATCCGGTATCGCGCGCCCGTTTGATCGAGTATCGACCGTGGGTGCGAACACGGCAGCGGGCGTATCAGGAGTTGGCATGGATTCCGGCGCGGTGGCCGATACCGCATGTGTGCCGATGAACATCTCAACGGCGGCGCGCGCCAGCGAAGTGCTGGATTTGGACGCCCGCACGGTGATCATCGCCGCTGACCGTGGCTACCAGGGTGGTCTCGCGGCGCACGCCGGCACACCCGCGCAACGGCAGGCTGAGGCGGACGCTGCACTCGGCGATCCCCTGGCATCCAGCCTGGCACGAAACTCCCAGCGCCAGCATGGCGCGGGCGATCGCCAAGGTGGCGCCCTCGTGGCTGGTTTCTCCGCTGACCTCGCGGGGACGCTCGCCGCCCAACTGGGTGCCCCCGTCCTCGCTGAACCCTCCTCCGGCGTGAAGAACTCCGACCAGTACTGTCCTCACCAGCAACAAGTCCTCACCCGCTGGGGCAGCGAAATACAGCAAGCTATCGTGGTGGGCACGCCCTCGCTGTCGCGCCCGGTTGGCCGCCTGCTGGCACGCAGCGACGTGCGAGTAGTGGTTATTGCGGACACGACTGACCCTCAGCGACCGTGGCCGGACGTAACCGGAAACGCATCTGCCATCATCGAAGCAATAGAAATTGATAGGACATTGAGTGCGAGCGTCCAGCAGTGGGGCGAAGGACTAATATCGCGAGCCCGAGCCATTACTGCGGAACTGAGCGGGACCGCCCTCGTGCCCGGAATGGGAGTGGCGCGGGCAGTGTGGGACTCGCTTGGGGGAGGGGAAATTCTCCTCGCGGGAGCTTCAAATGCTGTGCGTTACCTGGATTTAGTGGCCGCCAAACCGCCGGCTGGTTGGGTTGTAGCCAACCGGGGGCAGGCAGGAATCGATGGCACCATTGCTACTGCGCGCGGCCTGCATGCCGGCAGTGGGAAACCGGTGCACGTACTACTGGGTGACATGACGCTACTGCATGACGTGGGGTCATTGGCACTGGCGGAAGATGAATGTCCGGACATTGACGTGGTCGTGATTGACGACGGAGGGGCGCAGATTTTCCGTTCTCTCGAACACGGACGCGCCGCCACTGAATCGACCTATCGCGAACTATTCCAAATGGAGCGTGGCGTGAACTACGCTCACTTGGCAGCGGCCTTCGGGTGGCAATATTGCGACCTGGATTGGGAAAAGGACGGCGAAGCGGGGCTGGCAAACGAGCTGGACCGATACCGCGGTGGGCCGCGTCTGGTGCGAGTGCGCTGCGACCACAGTCGGGTAGGGGAGCAACTGCGCCAGGTACTCGCACGCGCGCAGTGACGATGGGTGAGGACGTCGCTATGGTTTCCAGAAGACGTCCAGCAAACGTCAAGAAGAGTGTCAGAGCGCGGGTGAAACATAACCGGTGAAGCAAGGGCCGTCACCGCGATCGCAAACGTGTGTGACCTCAGTTAGGGTTAAAAGACACGCGAGTGCGTCGCGTTGGCGGTTAGCGCGTGAAGAATCGTAAAGGCAGTTTCGCCGCACATGAGGAGAGCAAGTATGGACCCGCGTTCCGAACAGAACAGCGACCAACCGGAACAGTCACCGGCAGGTACTGAACCGCAGCCATCCACTTGGGGTGCTCCTGCGGGAGTGCCCCCGCGAGCCAGCGCATATGGGCAGGCTGGTTCGCAGGGCGACGCGCAATCTGGCGGCTACCCACCGGCGGGAGGCTCTGGCCAGCCCGGCGAATACGGCCAGTCTGCGCAGTACCGTCAGCCTGGCGAGTACGGCCAACCCGGCTCGGAACCCAGCGGGCAACCCAGCGGCTACGGCCAACCCAGCGGGCAACCCGGCCCGCAACCCAGCCCCCAGGCACCCGCCTACGGCATCCCTGTTAGCGTTAACGGCGCCGACGCCCAAGGCGGCAATACCGGACCACTGCGAACGAAACGTTCCATCTTCCGAACCCTGCTGACCGTCCTCGCCGTCCTAATCGGACTGTCCCTGGCACTGGCGCTCACCGGTTTGGGACTGTATTTCTCAACCTCTTCCACCTCCGCGCACAAACGCGAAATCGCCAACCAACCACAGTCGACTACCACCGCCCCGCTAGCTGGGCGAGCGTCCTCGGCACCGGACTGGGAAGCCGTTTCTGAAGCGGTGCGCCCAGCGACCGTCTCCATCCAGGTGCGCGTCGGCAACGGCGGGGATTCCGGGTCCGGCGTGCTGTGGGACAACGCCGGGCACGTGGTCACCAACTATCACGTGGTGGCCGACGCCAACGGTGCCGACACGGTAACCGTGATCCTCAACGACGGGCGCCTGTACCATGCCGAGGTGGTCGGATCCGACCCCACCACCGACCTGGCAGTGCTCAAACTGCAGGGCGCACCCAACGACCTGGTGGCCGCCAACTTCGGTAGCTCGGCCGAGCTGAAAGTCGGGCAAGCGGTGATGGCGATCGGCTCCCCGCTGGGACTGGATGACACCGTGACCACCGGGATTATTTCCGCCCTCGACCGGCCGGTAGCGGTGAAAACCGCGGTGCCGCGCGGGGATAGCAGCGGAATCGCGCCGGAACTGCCGTTCGGTGGTCAGGCCCAGAACGAACCAGAACCGGTGATCACCAACGCCATCCAAGTGGACGCCTCCATCAACCCGGGCAACTCTGGCGGCCCGCTGTTTGACGACTCTGGTCGAGTTATCGGCATCAACTCCTCGATCGCGTCCATGGGGAGGGCAGAAGACTCGGCCGGGTCCATTGGTTTGGGGTTCGCCATTCCCGTTGACTTGGTGAAGAACGTCGCCACGCAGCTGATCGAAAAGGGCCAAGTCGCGCACGGACAACTCGGGGTGCGGGTCGGCACCGCGCCGGTGAAGGTCGGTTCCGAATCCCGCTTAGGCGTGCAGGTTGGCTCCGTCAACAGTGGTAGTGGGGCCGCTCAAGCTGGGCTGAGAGAAGGCGATTTCATCATCAAGATTGACGGCAAAGACGTGCGCAGCGCGCGGTCCCTCATCGGCTACGTGCGCCGCTACTTGGCGGGCGAAACCGTGACCTTAACGATCGTCCGCGACGGGACCACCCAGGAAGTTCCCGTGCAGTTGGGATCGCTAGAGCCGGGCGCCTAATTTCACGAGGACGGGGCTGCCACCTTCCGCATGAGGGTGGCAGCCCCGTTTTGGTGCGGTGGGTTGGTTAGCTGTGGGCGGGTATAGGTCGCGCGGACGGCTGCGTGGGTTCGCGCCCACCGTTTCGAACCGTTGTGTTTTGGCCGGGCGTCGGTGGCGCGTATGGCGCGGACTATTTAACCCCCAGCGTTTCCAGCATCGCCGCCATCTTTGCCTGCGTCTCGGCTAGCTCCGCATCTGGATCGGAGTTAGGCATGATGCCGCCGCCAGCAAACAGTCGGATGTTATGGGCACTGGTATCGACTTGCCCGCAGCGCAGTGCGATCGCGCATGCGCCGCCCCCGCGCGCATCCATCCACCCGACGGGCCCGGTATAGCGGCCCCGGTCGGTGCGCTCAAACGCGGCGAGGATCTCGAAGGCTTCCTGCGTGGGAGTGCCACACACCGCGGCAGAGGGGTGCAGTTGGGAGAGCACGTCGCACAACCCCCGCCACGACTCCAACTGACCGCTAATGTCGGTAGCCAGGTGCGACACGTGGGACAGGTCTAAAAGGAATGGCTCGGGGTCGACATCCAGGCGCCGTGTCATGGACTCCAAAGCTCCCGTCACCGAGGACACGGCGAGGGCGTGTTCCTCCCGGTCCTTCGCGGAACGCAGTAGCTGGGCGCCTTCACCGGGGCGGCAAGTGCCAGCCAAGACTCGTGAGTGCACCTCATTGCCGCGCACGGACGCGAGCATTTCCGGGGAAGCCCCTACCAGACCGGCAACTGCGAACACCCAGCAGCTGGGATTGTTTTGTGCCAACGAGGACGCCAACTGCGAAACCTCAAAGCGGGCCGAGGAATGTACCCGCAGATCACGAGACATCACCACTTTTTGCGCGTGGCCGCCCTTTATCTCCGCGATCACTTCCGCCACTGCGCGGCGCCATTGGGAGCGGCGCATAGTGCCGGGAGTGAGTTCAACTGCGTGGGTGTCGTCCGCTGCTTCGCGGCCCTGGGAGTGGGGGAGGGCGGGGGAGACGGTAGTGCCCGCAGGCTTGCTTCCGAGGCCCTCGCCAGCCGTCGTTTCCGGGGCAGGGCGGGCCACGTCCTCGCTAACGGTTACATTCGCGTCGCCGACGCTGGCTTCCAGCACAAACCAACGCCCATCAAACTGAATCCAAGTGCGCCGCGGCAAAATCGCGACCGCCGGGGCGTGAGGGCCGAAACCAAACGAAATGAATGCGGTCGGTAGTGCCAACCCAGCGGCTTCGAGGGAATCTGTGACCCCGTCCTCGTCAACGAAAGAAGCATCTTCCACCAGCTTCTGCCAACGTCGCGACAAACGCATGAACTGGGGCTGCTGGCGGACCTGGTCGCCGGGCAGGTGGTCGCGGGAAGAAAGCATGCCGAGCACGTCCTCGCGACTGGGATTGGCCAGGACCGTGGTGGTGAGGGACTCATCGACGACGACCTGCGGCGGGGCGGCGGGGGAGGCGACCAGTGCCACAGCGGCGCCCTCGCCAACTAAAGTAGGTTGACGATGCGAAGCGAAATCAGGGCCCGACCATACCGAAATCAGCTCGCTCGAATCCAAGGTGGCGAGCAGATCCGAAAAAGAACTCGGGGCCTGGGGAGCTGTCAACGCCGACAGGCGCAGGCGAAGAGGATCGAAAGTATGCACGGTTCACCAGTCTAGCGTCACCGGTAGGAAAAACCGGCACCGCGGTGAGTGAAGGGGTGGCCGCTAAGTGCTTGCTTTCACACAAACGGCGCAACCGTGAGAATATGTATCTCATGAAGGATGCGCACCAACCCCACGCGGTCACCCCGCCAGCCGTGGATGTGGATCGGGCCGGCCTAGATAAAAAACCCGGCGAAATCGCCGGAATGTTCAACAAAGTGGCCCGCCGCTACGACCTCACCAACGAGGCGTTGACTTTGGGGCAGCTGCATATTTGGCGGCGCGCAACCCGCATGGCGTTGAATCCTCAGCCGGGTGAGCGCATCCTTGACCTGGCGGCCGGGACTGGGTCTTCCACTGCTGCGCTGGCGCAGAGCGGAGCCGAAGTGGTGGCCTGCGACCTGTCCGAAGGCATGATCGAAGTTGGTCGCAAACGGCATCCTGAACTGGAGTTCGTCCAAGGCGACGCCACCAATCTGCCGTTCCCGGACGCCAGTTTCGACTCCGCTACGATTTCCTTCGGATTGCGCAATGTGGTTGACACGCGCAAAGCGTTGGAAGAGATGGCGCGCGTGGTCAAGCCCGGTGGTCGGTTGGTGATCTGCGAGGTTTCCCACCCGAGTTGGCGTCCCTTGAAAGTCGGGTACGACTTCTATTTGAGGCAGGTGCTCACCCGGATTGCGCAGATGCTTTCTTCCGACGGCGCGGCCTACGACTATTTGATTGAGTCCATTAAGGACTGGCCCGACCAGGTGGTGCTGGGTCGGTTGATTGGCGAGTGCGGGTGGACCCACGTGCAGTACCGCAACTTCACCGGAGGGATCGTAGCCATCCACCGTGCGGTGCGGGAATGATCGATAGGTTCGCCAGGCAACACGCCCTTTCCTCTAAACACTGCCAGCCCCTCTAAACACTGCCAGCCCCGCCGCGCTTGCCCTGTTTTCCCATCGTGAGGTGTTAGGCCAGTTTTCTTGTCGAAGTTGGCTTAGTTGCTCACGGTGGTTCTGCTTTGCTCGCCGCGTCCTCCCTGGTTTCCCATCGTGAGGTATTTGGTCAGTTTTCGTGTCAATGTTGGCTTAGTTGCTCACGGTGGTGGATTTCGCGAGGGCGGGTGGTGCTTTGGGGTGGGCCCCGTCCTCGGGAAATAAAGCCTGGGTAAAGCGAAACCAGCGTCAACTTAAGATCTGATTAGAAAAGAAACCTTCGCAGATACCGAATCGACGTCGCACCGAGCAACGAACCAGCCGGTGCGAAAATGTGGCGAGCGAAATACGTGACGCTCGCGTAATCAAATACGATCCTTGCTAGGCCGGAAAAGTGCCCGATTTGTGAGGAAAACCGCGCTAATAGTCGCTCGTTGCACAGGCGTGCGCATTCCCCGGTAGGGTAGAGGAGGTATGCCGAGTGTGACCTTGGCCCGACTGTGTCTGGAGCCACCGAAATATTTGGCATGTCAAACTCTCAACCGGCGAGCCTAAAACACAAGTAGGGGAGGAAAGCGTGGAGCACGAAGACGGGTGCGACCTAAGTGCCGACGTCGTCGTAGTTGGCGCCGGACCCGCAGGCTCAGCCACCTCTTACTACCTCGCGCGCGCCGGACTTGACGTGATCTTGCTGGAGAAAGCCAGCTTCCCGCGCGACAAGATCTGCGGCGATGGTCTCACTCCTGCCGCAGTGGCAGAAGTGAACCTGATGGGCGTGGACACCACCGGGTGGATGCGCAACAAGGGCCTCAACGTAGTGGGCGGAGGACACTCCATCTACCTGCCGTGGATTGAACAAAAATCCAGCCCCGACTACGGCATGGCCCGCGCCCGTATGGACTTCGACCACGACCTCGCCCAACGCGCCGTCAGCGCTGGCGTGCGACTGTACGAAAACCACACCGTCACCGGTGCCCTGCAAACCCCCAGCGGACGCATGCGTGGGGTAGTGGCGAAAGTCGGCAAAGGTAAAGACGCCCAAACCGTGGAAGTAAAAGCCCCCGTGGTGGTGGAAGCCGGCGGGGTGGCCGCCCGCCTAGCCACCTCCGTAGGGATTGAGAAGATCGCCAACCGCCCCATGGGAGTGGCGGCGCGCGCCTACTTCAAATCCCCCAAGGGAGACTCCGAATGGATGGACTCCCACCTGGAACTGTGGTCCGGCAAGCGCGGCGAATCAGACCTTTTGCCCGGCTACGGATGGATCTTCCCCCTCGGTGACGGCGTCGTAAACGTCGGCCTGGGGTCGGTTTCCTCCACCGCTAAAGCCACCACCTTGCCGTACCGGGAAATCTTCAAAACCTGGACCGCGAACCTGCCCCAAGAGTGGGAACTGACCCCGGAAAACCAAATTGGGCCACTGCGCTCGGCCGCCCTGCCCATGTCGTTCAACCGCAAGCCGCACTACCGCGATGGCCTAGTCATTGTTGGTGACGCCGGCGGCATGGTTTCCCCCTTCGACGGTGAAGGTATCGCCCCCGCCATGCGGGCCGGGCGCTACGCCGCCGAAGCCATCGTCTCCGCCCTCGGGCGCCGCTCCGACGCCGGATTCGACAAAGCCATGGAAACCTACACCGAAGCCCTGGGGCAAGACTGGGGCGGGTACTACTCCATGGGGCGCATTTTCGTGCGGCTGATTGAAAACCCGCAAATCATGCACTTGTGCACCAAATACGGGCTACCGCGCCCGCGCCTGATGAAGCTGGTACACAAACTGCTGTCCGACTCCTACGAGCGGCGCGGCGGGGACTTCGATGACCGACTGATTCACACGCTGTCGAAGGTGGTACCGAAAGTATGAGTAACTTTGCCCATATTCACCGCCCGAGCGTGCGCGCACTGCAACCGAGATCAGCGACAATAACACTATGGGAGGGCCGCGTGCGCCCCCACTTCGCCACAATGGACACCCCGGTGAACTGCCTGCGGGGCACCCACCGTCTGGAGGCAAAATGAATAACCCATATTTCCCACTCGTCATCTTGGCGATCACGGCGATCGCTGTGGCCCTCGGCGGCCTCGGTGCTTCCGCGATCCTGGGCCCGACGAAGAAAAACAAAGTTAAGGCCTCCAACTACGAGTGCGGGGTCGACCCTTTGCACACCGAGGCTGAGATGGGGCGCTTCCCGGTCAAGTACTACCTGGTTGCGATGACCTTCATCGTATTCGACATTGAGGTCGTGTTCCTCTACCCGTGGGCCGTTAGCTTCGGGCAGCTGGGACTGTTTGGCCTGATCGTCATGCTCACGTTCATCGCCCTCATCACCGTGCCATTCATTTACGAATGGCGTCGCGGTGGTCTGGAATGGGACTGATAGGAGGGAATAGTTATGGGACTTGAAGAACAACTTCCCGCCGGTATTGCGCTGACTTCCATTGAGAAAGTCCTCGGCCTGGCACGCAAGCACTCCCAATGGCCCGTCACCATGGGTCTGGCTTGCTGCTCGATCGAGATGATGGCTGCCGGTACCCCGCGTTTCGACATGTCGCGCTTCGGCCTGGAGGTGTTCCGCGCCTCGCCGCGCCACGCCGACCTGATGATCGTGGCCGGGCGCCTGTCCCACAAGATGGCTCCCATCGTGCGTCGCGTGTACGACTCTATGCCTGAACCCAAGTGGGTTATCTCCATGGGGGCGTGCGCGTCCTCGGGCGGCATGTTCAACAACTACGCGCTGGTGCAGGGCTGTGACCACATCATCCCGGTGGACGTTTACCTGCCCGGCTGCCCGCCACGCCCGGAAGCGTTGATTAACTCCATCCTGGTGCTGCGCGAACAGATCTACAACGAGCCCCTGGGTGCCAACCGCCGCGAAATCGCACGCAAGGCGGAAGAAGCTGCCCTGGCGGCCACCCCCACCCACCAGATGAAGGGACTGCTGGCATGAGTGAAAACGTCCCCACCACGCCCGCTGAGACCAGTGGGCAGGCCGTGACCGGCCTCGTGCAACACAGTGAACACGGTGACACCGCGCCCCGCGTGGTAGAGGTCCGCAAAGGCCAATGGGGGGTGCGCGGCTCCGGCGACACCACCGGTTTCGGTGGCCTCACCCGCGAAGTCGTGCTCCCCGGCGAATCCGCCCGCCCCTACGGCGGTTGGTTCGATTCCGTGGTCGACATCCTCGAAGAGTTGATTTGCGAGGACGGGAACGCAGTTTCCGAAGTCATCCAGCGGGTGGTCGTGGACCGCGATGAACTGACTATCTTTATTGCCCGCGAACACCTGGTAGAGGTATGCCGCCTGCTGCGCGATGACCAAGACCTGCGTTTTGAGTTGTGCTTGGGTGTTTCCGGCGTTCACTATCCCGGAGATGAAGGGGCGGAACTGCACGCCGTCTACCACCTGATGTCGGTCACCCACAACCGCAACCTGCGCCTGGAAGTGACGTGCCCGGATGCGGATTGCCGCATCCCCTCAGTGGTTTCCATCTACCCCGGCAATGACTGGCATGAGCGTGAAACCTGGGATCTGATGGGGATCGTGTTCACCGGCCACCCGGGTCTGACTCGTACCGCCATGCCCGATGACTGGGTAGGACACCCACAGCGTAAGGATTACCCCCTGGGCGGCATCCCGGTGGAATACAAGGGTGCCACCGTTCCCCCGCCCGACACCCGGAGGTCGTACAACTAATGAAGGAAAGCACACCGGTATTCCGCGCCACGGCATCCAGCCTGGACGTGGATGAGCTACCCGAAGTCCTCGCCCAAGGTGGGGACTGGGAAGACGTGCTGTCGGAGATCGAAAAACTCTCCCACGAACGCATCGTCCTCAACCTCGGCCCCGTCCACCCCTCCACCCACGGGGTGCTGCGCGTAATCCTTGAAATCGACGGCGAAACTGTGCGCGAATCCCGCCTCAACACCGGGTACCTGCACACCGGTATCGAAAAGAACATGGAGTACCGCACCTGGACGCAGGGCGTGACCTTCTGCACCCGCATGGACTACGTCGCGCCCCTATTTAACGAGGCCGTGTACGTCCTCGGCGTGGAGAAACTCCTGGGCATCGAAGACCAAGTTCCCCAGCGCGCCAACTGGATACGCATCATGCTGATGGAACTCAACCGCATCGCCTCCCACCTGGTGGCAATCGGTTCGGGTGGTAACGAACTGGGCGCCACCACCATGATGACCATCGCCTTCCGTGAGCGCGAAGAAATCCTCCGGATTTTCGAACGCATCACCGGCTTGCGCATGAACAACGCCTACTTCCGTCCCGGCGGCGTCGCTCAGGACATCCCCGAAGGCACCACCGAGTACGTGCGTGACCTGATGGTGAAGGTGCGCAAGGGTATCGGCGAGCTGCAGGACCTGACGCAGGAAAACCCGATCTTCAAACTGCGTCACATTGACGTGGGCTACATGTCGCTCGCATCCATGATGGCGCTGGGCATGACCGGCCCGTGTCTGCGTGCCGCCGGCCTGCCGCTGGATCTGCGCAAGACCCAGCCGTACTGGGGCTACGACCAGCTGGACTTCGACGTGCCCGTGCGCGATAAGTCCGACGCCTACAACCGCGTGCAGGTGCGTTTCGACGAGTGCTACCAGTCGCTGAAGATCATCATGCAATGCCTGGACCGCCTGGATGCGTGCGAAGGTGACCCGGTGATGGTGCAAGATCCCGCCATCAAGTGGCCCGCCCAGCTGTCGGTTTCCGCCGACGGGCAGGGCAACTCGCTGGAGCACATCCGCGAAATCATGGGCACCTCCATGGAGTCCCTGATCCACCACTTCAAGCTGGTGACCGAAGGCTTCAAGGTTCCCGCCGGCCAGGTTTACGCAATGGTGGAGCACGCTAAGGGCGTGATTGGTTGCCACGTGGTTTCTGACGGCGGCACCCGCCCCTACCGCGCGCACTTCCGCGACCCGTCCTTCTCGAACCTGCAGTCCTTCGCCATGATGACCGAGGGCGGTCAGCTCGCTGACGTGGTGGTTTCCTTGGCATCTATCGACCCTGTGTTAGGAGGTGTGGACCGCTAATGTACAGCCCCGAAGTTGACCAGCGCCTACGCGCTGAAGCAGCCCAGATCATGGCGCGCTACCCCGCGGGCCACGAACGTTCCGCGCTGCTGCCGATGCTGCACCTGGTGCAATCCGAAGACGGCTACGTTTCCGCTGACGGCATCACCTTGTGTGCGGAAATGCTGGGCCTGTCGCGCCCCGAGGTGAGCGCGGTTGCGACCTTCTACTCCCAGTACAAGCGCCACCCCAACGGCACCTACAACGTCGGTGTTTGCACCAACGCGCTGTGCGCCGTGATGGGTGGGGACCAGATTTGGGAAGCGGTGGAACACCACCTGGGAATCGGACACGACGAAACCACCGAAGATGGCACCATCACCTTGGAGCGGCTGGAATGTAACGCCGCTTGCGACTACGCGCCCGTGGTGATGGTGAACTGGGAGTTCTTCGACAACCAGACCCCCGAATCCACCATCGAGCTGGTTGATAACCTGCGTGCGGGCCGCCCGGTGCAGGCCACCCGCGGTGCCAACCAGGTGCCGACTTTCAAGGAAGTTTCCCACCTGTTGGCGGGGTTCGAGGACGGTCGCGTCGACGAAGGACCCTCCGCTGGGGAACCCAGCTTGCGGGGGTTGCGCATCGCCGACGAACACCACTGGGTGTGCCCGGCTCCGCAAACCGGTAGCGCCAGCACCGAACCCGCACATGAAGTGGGTGGGGAACATTCTTCCGCGAACCGCCCGGCGGTCACCGAAGAAGATCAGCAGGGAACGAAAGACGGAGGTGAAGACAAGTGAGTGAGATGACGTTCACCAAACCGGGAACCCTCACCCCGATTGTCACCCGCGGCTGGGGCGAAGACCGCTCCTGGACGCTGGAATCCTACCGTTCTCGAGGTGGCTACAAGGGCCTGGAAAAGGCCCTCAAGATGGACCCCAAAGACATCACCGAAACGGTTAAGGCCTCCGGCTTGCGCGGCCGCGGTGGTGCGGGCTTCCCCACCGGGTTGAAGTGGTCGTTCCTGCCCCCCGATGACGGTAAAGCCCGTTACCTGGTGGTTAACGCTGACGAATCCGAGCCGGGTACCTGTAAAGACATCCCGCTGCTGATGGCTAACCCCCACGTCCTGATTGAAGGCATGGCGATCACCGCCCGCGCGATCCGCTGCGAACACGCCTTCATTTACCTGCGCGGCGAGGTTGCCCACGTTTACCGGCGCCTGTTGGCGGCGGTGCGGGAAGCTGAGGAAGCCGGCCTGATCGGCCAGGGCCTGGGCCCCAACGGCGATTTCAACTTACGTATTACCGCGCACGCCGGTGCGGGTGCTTACATCTGTGGTGAGGAAACCGCGCTGCTCGATTCCCTGGAGGGACGCCGCGGACACCCGCGCCTGAAGCCCCCATTCCCCGCGGTGGAGGGCCTTTACGCCCGCCCCACGGTGGTTAACAACGTGGAATCCATCGCCCAGGTTTCCGGTATTTTCCAAAACGAGGACGGGTGGTTCAACACCATGGGGACGGAAAAGTCCTGCGGTCACGGCCTGTTCTCCATCTCCGGTCACGTAAACCGTCCGGGCCAGTTCGAAGCCCCCTTCGGCATCACCATGCGGGAACTGATCGAAATGGCCGGTGGGATCCGCGACGGACACACCCTGAAGTTCTGGACCCCCGGTGGTTCCTCCACCCCGATCTTCACCGAAGCGGAACTGGATGTGCCACTCGATTACGAGTCGGTCGCGCAGGCTGGCTCCATGCTGGCCACCCGCGCCCTGCAGGTGTTTGACGAAACCACTTCGGTGGTGCGCGTCATCTCCCGTTGGACCGACTTCTACCAACACGAATCGTGCGGTAAGTGCACCCCCTGCCGGGAAGGCACCTACTGGATGAAACAGATCATGCATCGCTTGGAAGAAGGCCGCGGCCTACCTGGCGATATTGACCTACTTGACGAGATCGCTGGTAACATCGCGGGACGCTCCTTCTGCGCCCTGGGTGACGCCGCCGCCACTCCCATTAAGAGTGGTATCGCGCGTTTCCGTGAGGAGTTCGAACAGGGGATGCACACCTCCGCCCGCGAGTTGTTCCCCTACGAAGCGTCCGCCGTGTTCAACCGCTCCGCAGCTACCACTGAAGGAGGCCGCCGATGAGCGACAACGCCGCCGTGGAGATGGTGACACTCACCATCGACAACAACGAGGTAACTGTCCCCAAAGGCACCCTCATTATTCGCGCGGCCGAAACCATCGGTATTCGGATCCCGCGTTTTTGTGACCACCCGCTCCTCAAACCCGCTGGCGCCTGCCGCCAGTGCCTAGTGGAAGTGGCCACCCCGGACCGCGAAGGCAACGTCCGCCCCATGCCCAAACCGCAGACCGCCTGCACCATGACGGTCATGCCGGGGATGGAAGTGAAGACCCAACGCACCTCCGAAGTGGCAGAAAAAGCCCAGAAGGGGATCATGGAGTTCCTCCTGATCAACCACCCACTGGACTGCCCCATCTGTGACAAGGGCGGGGAGTGCCCGCTGCAGAACCAAGCGATGAGCGAAGGCCGCGCAGTTTCGCGTTTCACCGACGCCAAACGCACCTTCCCCAAGCCGGTGCGCCTGTCCACCCAGATCCTGCTGGACCGCGAACGCTGCATCCTGTGCCAGCGTTGCGTGCGTTTTTCTAAGGAAATCGCCGGCGACGCCTTCATCGACCTGCAAGGTCGCGGCGGCGGATCCTCCCCGGTAGACGACCATTACTTCATGGGCGAGCAGATCGGCACCTTTGACACCGCCGTCCTCGGCTTCCATAACGAGGACGTTCCCGCCGGTGCCGACCTACCTGCCGCTGACGGCCTGACCGGCCCGTACGGCGATCCCGGGATCGCCGGTTCCCTGCACGCCGGACCCACCGCAGATGCGCACCTGGACGAAACCGGGCGCCCCTTCGCGTCCTACTTCTCGGGCAACACCATCCAGATCTGCCCCGTAGGTGCCCTCACCTCCGCGTCCTACCGCTTCCGTGGCCGCCCCTTCGACCTGGCATCCACGCCCTCGGTAACTGAACACGACGCTTCTGGCTCCGCCATCCGCGTAGACATTCGCCGCGGCAACATCGTGCGTCGCCTGGCGGGTGAAGACGCGCAGGTAAACGAAGAGTGGATCACCGACAAGGACCGCTTCGCCTACCAATGGGCCTACGGCGACAAGCGCTTGCAAGCACCGCTGGTGCGCGAAGGTGGGGAACTGGTGGAAACCACCTGGGCTGATGCCCTCACCCGCGCCGCCGCGGGACTGGCGCGCGCCAAAGGCAACGGCAAGATCGCCCTCATGCCAGGTGGCCGCCTGAGCGTGGAAGACGCCTACGCCTGGTCGAAGTTCGCCCGCCTGGTGCTGGGAACCAACCAAGTGGACCAGCGCGTGCGGACCACTAACTTCGAAGAAACCAAGTTCTTGGGAGCGGCGGTAGCCGGACGCGGTCTGGACGTCACCTACCAGGACCTGGAAAAAGCTGGCCGCGTGCTGCTGGTTGGTTTGGAAGCTGAAGACGAAATCGGCTCGGTGTTCTTGCGCCTACGCAAGGGCATGCTGGCCGGGGGAGTGAAAGTCACCGTGGTGGCTCCCTACACCACCGCCTCCAGTGAGAAACTCCAAGCCGACGTGCTCCACGCCGCTCCCGGAACCGAACCGGAAGTGGTAGACCACCTGGATGCGCAGCTGCGCGAAGAACTCGCCAACGGCATCATCTTGGTGGGGGAGCGGTGCGTAAACACCCCCGGCCTGTACACCGCGGTGCTGCGCCTAGCGCGCTCCACCGGTGCGAAACTGGCGTGGATTCCGCGCCGCGCCGGCGAACGTGGAGGCGTGGAAGCTGGTTTGCTGCCGCAACTGCTGCCCTTCGGCCGGCCGGTGAACGACCCAGCGGCCCGCGCCGACGTCGAACGAGTCTGGGGCGGCCCACTGCCGCAAGAGGGCGCCAAGTGCACCGTCGACATGCTGACCGAAAGTGAGGAAAGCCCGCTGGCCGCCCTCGTGATCGGTGGCGTCGACGTACGCGACGTACCCGACCCTGACCAACTGCGCCGCAGCATCGACACCGCCGGCTTCGTGGTCAGCTTGGAAGTGAACTCCACCGACATCAGCGAACTGGCGGACGTGGTGCTCCCCGTCGCCCCGCCGAGTGAAAAGAACGGCACTTTCATTAACTGGGAAGGACGCCTGCGTCCCTTCGGACAAGCCCTGGCGTCGCGTTCCCTCACCGACCGGGATGTGCTGACCCGCCTATCCAGTGAACTCGGCGTGGAGCTGGGACTGGAAACGCTGGCGCAAACCCACGCGGAAATGAACGAACTGATGGGTTGGTCCGGGGCGCGCCTGGAAGATCCCCAAGAAAGCCCGCGTGAACTACACGCGCCGGGCCGCGGGGAAGCCGTCCTCGCCACCCACAAACCCATGCTGGACGACGGGTTGTTGCAAGCCGGGGCTGAGGAACTGGCCGGCACCGCCCGCAAGTCGGTGGCGCGCCTGAGCGAAGCCACCATCGCGCAGCTGGGCTTGAAGGAAGGTGAGCGCCTACAGGTGAGCACCGATCGGGGCACCATCACCTTGCCGGTGGTGGCCGCCGACCTGCCCGAAGGCGTGGTGTGGGTGCCCGAATGCTCCCGCTCCAGCCACGTGCATGAAACCCTCGGCGCCGCCCACGGCAGCGTCGTAACCATCGCCGCTTACTCGGAGGTGACCCGATGAGCTCCCTACTACCTGTTACCCTGCTGCCGTTCGCCCCGCCCTCGGTGGCGCCGGCGGACTTCAGCCAGGAAACCTGGTGGCTGTCCCTGATTAAAGCCATCTTCATTGCGCTGTTCCTGATCGTCTCGGTGATCCTGGCGCTGTGGGTGGAACGCCGTGGCCTGGCCCGCATGCAGACCCGCCCCGGCCCGAACGTGGCCGGCCCCCTGGGCCTGTTCCAGGCTTTCGCTGACGCTGGCAAGCTGCTGTTCAAGGAAGACATCTGGACGGACCGGGCGGAGAAATTCATCTACTTCCTGGCCCCCGCCATCTCCGCTTTCGCCGCCTTCATGGTGTTCGCAGTAATCCCCATGGGCCCGAACGTGTCGATGTTCGGCCACTGGACACCGCTGCAACTAACCGACATGCCGGTGGCGGTGCTCTACATCTTGGCGATCGCCTCCTTGGGCCTGTACGGCATCGTGCTGGGTGGTTGGTCCACCCGCTCCACCCTGCCGCTACTGGGATCGGTGCGTTCAGCGGCGCAGGTGATTTCCTACGAACTAGCCATGGGCCTGTCCCTGGTGAGCGTGTTCTTGGTGGCCGGGTCAATGTCCACCTCCCAAATCGTGGCTTCCCAATACCCGGTTTGGTGGGCCTTCGCCCTCGCCCCGGCGTTCATCATCTACGTCATCTCCATGGTCGGTGAAGTAAACCGCCTCCCCTTCGACCTTCCTGAGGCCGAGGGCGAACTGGTGGCCGGTCACATGACCGAATACTCCTCCATGAAGTTCGGCTGGTACTACCTGTCCGAATACATCAACATGTTCAACGTCTCCGCCGTGGCCACCACCGTGTTCTTCGGCGGCTGGCACGCTCCCTTTGGCCTGGGATACGTTCCCTTCATTGACTTCAACGCCGGCTGGTGGGGCATGTTGTGGTTCACCTTGAAGATGTGGGCATTCTTCTTCTTCATGGTGTGGACCCGCGGCACCCTGCTGCGTTTCCGTTACGACCAGTTCATGGCCCTGGGCTGGAAGGTCCTCATCCCCATCTCCCTGGGATGGATCATCATCGTGGCCCTCACGCAGGGGGTACGCATGTGGGTGACCGACTCCTTCCTGGCCATCACCGGTGGCATCGTGGCGGTCTTCTTGGTGATCATGATCATCACCTGGCTGTTCGACCGGCCCCAGACACAAGCCGATAGCGAAGCCGAAGAAACCTTCGATCCCTTCGCCGGTGGTTACCCGGTGCCGCCTCTACCTGGACAACAACTCCCGCCCTCGCCGCGCGCAGGTCGCAGCCCCATCACGGTGGCCGCCCGCTCCGGCGATGACACGAAGGAGGACACCAAATGACGCAAGACAAGCACACCGATAGCTCCGGGATGCGTTACGAACACGACCCGAAGGGATTCCTCGGGCAACTGTTCGCACCCATCGCCGGGTACGGGGTGACGATTTCTTCGTTCTTCCGTCCCACGGTGACCGAACAATACCCCTTCGAAGGTCCCTTCACCCAGCCGCGTTTCCACGGCCGTCACCAGCTCAACCGCTACCCCGACGGTTTGGAAAAATGCATTGGCTGTGAACTGTGCGCCTGGGCTTGCCCGGCGGACGCCATCTTGGTGGAAGCGGGCAACAACACCCCTGATGCACAGTACGCACCGGGGGAGCGTTTCGGGCGGGTTTACCAAGTTAACTACTTGCGTTGCATCTTCTGTGGCCTGTGCATTGAGGCTTGCCCCACCCGGGCCCTGACCATGAGCAACGACTTTGAGTTAGCTGACTACAAGCGCGCGGACCTGATCTTCGAAAAGTCACAGATCCTGGCGCCCCTGGAGGATGGCATGCTCGCCGCCCCGCACCCGATGGTCGCGGGTATGAGCGATGGTGACTACTACCGCGGTGCGGTCACCGGCCCCAGCCAAGCGCAGGTTGATTGGGTGCGCGAACAGCGTCCCGACGACCCGACCTTGCAGGCCGCGGCAGCTGCCGTAGTGGACTACGGTCCCGCCGTGCCGGCCCGCCCGGCAGGTGCCGACCAAACCGTTCCCGCCACCGGTGGGGCGACGCAAATCAGCGAACCCACCCCGGAAGCGGAAGTCGCTAACCACACCGAAACTGCTTCGGAAAACACCGAGGAGGCGAAGCACTGATGCTCGCAGCCGTACTACAACAGCCACAAATGGCATCCACGGGTGAAGCCATCCTGTTCTGGGTGGTCGGTACCGTGATGGTGCTGGGCGCCCTCGGCGTGCTGTTCTTCAAGAAAGCAGCCTACGCGGCCTTGTCCATGGTCACCGTGATGCTGGGACTGGCAGTGCTGTACTTGGCGCACGGGGCCCCCTTCATGGGGATCGTGCAGATCGTGGTCTACACCGGCGCCATCATGATGCTCTTCCTGTTTGTCCTGATGATGATCGGCCTGCAGGCCTCCGACGAATACCAACACCAGCGTCGCTTCAACATTGTCGCCGCCGCGGTAGGTGGCCTGGTCTTGGCGGGCATCCTCAGCGCCGTGGTGTGGGCCACCACCGGGCCGCAGAACTCTGCTTTCCCGGGTGACGCCTACTCCGATGACCCCATCGAGTACCTGGCTCACGAACTGTTCTCCAACCACTGGTTCTCCATGGAACTGGCCGGCGCACTACTGGTAACCGCCGCCGTGGGAGCGGTACTACTAACCCACGGCGACCGCCTCACCCCGCGCCGCACCCAGCGTCACGTGGTGGAAGCGAAGATGGCTGCCTACGCTGCCTCCGGTCGCCACGTGGGCCAGCACACCGCCCCCGGTGTGTACGCCCGCTCCACCTCCCCCGACGTGGGAGCCCTGTCCGGTGAGACTGGCAAACCGGTCACGGAGTCCATCCCGCGGGTACTGCGGGTCCGCGGCTTGGACCGCTCCATCGGTTCCATCGATCCCGGTTTCGCCCGCGACCTGCAAGCCGCTCGCCACGGAGACGACACTCGCGCCTACCACGGCGTGGAAGCCACCCACCGGGTACACCAATCCGGTTCGTGGGGTATGGCCGGCGAAAGCGCTCCCACCGGTTTGCGTCAGTTGGATGAACGAGGACGTACCGCCCTGCCCGGCAGTGAAAGTGAAGCTGAGGCAACCGCCGCGGTGGAAACCTCCCAGGAAAGTGAGGAGCAGGCGAAATGAGTCTGACCAACTATCTCATCCTCGCGATGGTACTTTTCTCCATTGGCGCGGTCGTCGTCCTCGTGCGTCGCTCAGCGGTGATCTCCCTAATGGGGGTGGAACTGATGCTGAACGCAGCGAACCTGGTGCTGGTCACCTTCGCCCGCATGCACGCGGACTTCGCCGGACAGGTCATGGCCTTCTTCGTGATGGTGGTGGCTGCCGCTGAAGTGGTGGTGGGCCTGGCCATCATCGTGTCCATCTTCCGTACTCGTCGCTCCACCAGCGTCGACGAAGTCAACCTACTGAAGAACTGAAGGAGGAAAGGTGATTCACTCAACGCTCCTTCCCGTCCTCGCCCCCATGGGCGACACCATGGCGCCATACTCGCTGGCGACCGGGACCGCCCTGCTGGCACCCCTGATGATCCTCATCCCGCTGGCTGTTTCCATCCTGCTGCTGCTGCTGGGTCGGGTATCCGACAAGTGGGGCCACTGGTTGGCGGTAGCGGCCTCGTGGACCTCGTTCGGTATCGGCGCGGCCATCCTGTGGCAGTTCTTGGCGCTGGATCCGGCTTCCCGCAAAATGGGGGTGCCGCTGTTCTCCTGGATTCCCGCCGGTGAGTTCTCCGTTGACTTCGGCCTGATCTTGGACCCGCTGTCGCTGACCTTCGTGATGCTGGTGACTTTCGTTGGTTCCCTCATCCACGTGTACGCGGTGGCCTACATGGAACACGACACTGACCGTCGTCGCTTCTTCGCCTACCTGAACCTGTTCATCGCCGCCATGCTCACCCTGGTGCTGGGCAGCTCCTACGTGGTGCTGTTCGTCGGCTGGGAAGGCGTGGGCCTGGCCTCCTACCTGCTGATCGGGTTCTGGAACTACGTGCCCGACTACGCGGCCGCCGCCAACAAGGCGTTCATCATGAACCGTATCGGTGACATGGGTCTGCTGCTGGCAATGATGGTGATGGTCGCCCAGTTCAAGTCGGTGGACTTCACCGTGGTCAACAGCCAGGTGGGGGCAGCCCCCGCTTGGGCGGCCACCATGATTGGTATCTTCCTGCTGGTAGCGGCCTGTGGTAAATCCGCACAGTTCCCGCTGCAAGCCTGGCTCGGTGACGCCATGGCGGGGCCCACCCCGGTGTCGGCCCTGATTCACGCCGCCACCATGGTCACCGCCGGTGTTTACCTGGTGGTGCGCTCCGGCGCGGTCTACCTGGCCTCCCCGGTGGCGGCCACCGCGGTTGCCATCATCGGTGCCATCACCTTGCTGTTCGGCGCTATCGTGGGTACCGCGAAGGATGACATGAAGAAGGTCCTGGCGGCCTCCACCATGTCGCAGATCGGCTACATGATGCTGGGCGCTGGCCTGGGTCCGATCGGCTGGGCCTTCGCCATCTTCCACCTGCTCACCCACGGTTTCTTCAAGGCCCTGATGTTCCTGGGAGCGGGCTCCGTGATGCACGCCAACAACGACGAAGTGAACATGCGTCGCTTCGGAGCGTTGGCCGGCCCCATGAAGATCACTTGGCTGACCTTCGCCATGGGCTGGCTCGCCATCCTCGGGGTGCCGCCGCTGTCCGGCTACTGGTCTAAAGACCCGCTGATTGAACACGCCTTCACCCCGCAGCACTTCGGCACCCTCGGCGAGGTTGCCTGGACCGGGTGGATCTACGGCACCGTGGCGCTAGTGGGTGCGGGCATCACCGCGTTCTACATGTCGCGCCTGTTCTTCATGACCTTCCACGGTAAAGCCCGCTGGGCCACCGACGAGGCCGGCAAGACCATCCAGCCCCACGAATCCCCGCTGCTGATGACCATCCCCATGATCATCTTGGCAGTAGGTGCAGTGTTCCTCGGTGGCCTGCTGGCAGTGAACTCCGCGTTCGTCCATTGGTTGGAGCCAGTCACCGGACACGGCGAACACGCGGAACCGGTGCTGCCGATCCTAGTTATCCAAATCGGCGTGCTTGCGGTGGTAATCATCGGTGCGGCGCTGGCGTGGATGAAGTACGGACGCAGCGAAGTTCCCACCGCGGTGCCCGCCGGCAACGCGCTGGTACACGCCGCCCGCAACGATCTGTACCAAGACGAAATCAACCGCGGTTTGGCGGTGCTGCCCGCAACCTTGCTGACCAAGGCCGTGACCACCGTCGACAAGCGCGGCGTGGACGGAGCGGTAAACGGTTTGGGTACCCTGTCGCAAAAGATCGGCGCCCTGGTAACGAAGACCCAAACCGGGTACGTGCGCGGCTATGCCTCATACATCCTGGGCGGTGTGATACTCGCCCTCGTCATCGTCCTCGTGACACGGTTCTAAAGGGCGGAGGGAATACGTATGCAAACGTTAACAATCACAGCAACTGCGCTGGCAGCGCCAGTCCCGGCAAACGTGCCGTGGCTGACCATCCTGGTGGCGCTACCGGCGATCGCTGGCATCCTCACCCTGACGTTGGCGCCGCTGCGCGTCATCGGCCGCTGGGTGGCACTGTCAGTGTCCGGCCTGGAACTGGTGCTCGCGATCGTGGCCGCCGCCTCCATGAACTGGAGCGCCGGTGGAGCACAGCTGGCAGAAACCTACGCTTGGATTCCTCGCCTGGGGATCTCCTGGGCGATGGGCGTGACCCAACTGGGTATGGTGATGATCCTGCTGGCCGCCGCGCTGGTACCCCTGGTGCTGGTCGCCGCTTGGAATGAAGACGACGGGCGTCGCGACGTGGGCCGTAACTCCGGCACCTACGCCGCCCTCATCCTCATCCTGGAAGCCTTCATGGTGCTGATCTTCGCCGCCCGCGACGTGGCCGTGTTCTACGTGGCATTCGAAGCGATGCTGATCCCGCTGTACTTCATGATCGGCCGCTACGGGCAAAGCAGCGCGGCGGAAAATCACCGCGCCGCCATCAAGTTCTTGCTGTACTCCCTCTTCGGTGGGCTGGTGATGCTCGGTGGTTTGATCGGGCTTTACGTGGTCACCGGTGGCGGGGAAGGCGCGTTCTTGATTGAGAACCTGGCTGGCCTGGAGATGGCACGCAATGTGGAGCTCGCGATCTTCGTGACCTTCTTCATTGCCTTCGCCATTAAAGCCCCGATGGTCCCGGTGCACACCTGGCTGCCCGACACCGCCGCGGTTTCCCGCCCCGGGACTTCCGCACTGCTGGTGGGCGTGCTGGACAAGATCGGTACCTACGGGATGCTGGCCCTGTGCCTGCCGCTGTTCCCGCGCGCCTCTGCGGCGGCTGCCCCCATCATCATCGTGTTCGCCCTGATCTCCATCATTTGGGGTGGCCTGGCTGCCATCGGTCAGCGCGACGTGATGCGCCTGGTGTCTTTCACCTCGGTATCCCACTTCGGGTTCATGGTACTGGGCATTTACGTGGGCTCCCACCTGGCTTTGGTTGGCGCCATGTTCTACATGGTGGCGCACGGGGTGTCGATCGCCGCGATGTTCCTCATCTCCGGTTTCTTGGCGGAGCGAGGACGTTCGCGAACCATCGCCGACTACCAAGGTATGCAGCGGGTGACCCCGCTGATCGCCGGTACCTGGCTGGTTGCTGGCCTAGCGTCGGTGGCGCTGCCGGGCCTGTCGGGTTTCGTCCCCGAATACTTGGTGCTGGTGGGTACCTGGTCAGTACTGCCGACGGCGGCCGCGGTGGCCGTCCTCGGTGTGGTAATCGCCGCCTGCTACCTGCTGCTGCCCTACAAGCGCATGTTCACCGGCCCGGTGCCTAAGACCGTGGCGGGACGCGACAAGGGCGCGGTGAAAGACCTGACCTGGAGGGAAAAGACCGTGGTGGCTCCGCTGCTACTGGCCTCCGCCGTCCTCGGTATTTGGTCCGCTCCGCTGGTGAGCGCCCTGAACCCGGTGGCCGAAGGCTCCCTGCAGCTACTGAACGAAGGTCAAGCGGCGGTGAGTGCTGACGCACCCCAAACTGCTGCAGCTGTGACCGTGGAAGGGAACGCAAAGTGAGAGCACTGTTGACGATTCCAAGCTTAGTTGAACCCCTTGCCGCACCGCAGGTGCCGTGGGAGGTGCTGATCCCGGTGATGATCATCCTCGGTGGTGCCGTGGTGGGCGTACTGGTGGAAGCATTCGCGCCCTTCAAGGCACGCCGCCCCATCCAGATCATGCTGTCGCTAGTGGCGGTTTTGTCCGCTCTGGTAGTGGTGGTTTGGCGCTGGACCTCGGTGGTGAACGTACCGCAAGTGCTGCCCGAGTACGTGGAAGATACCCTCACTTTGGCGGCCCAAGCGATCTTGCTGGTTATCGCTTTCCTGGCGCTGCTGGTGATCGCGGACCGTTCTGAGATTGGTGACGGAGCCTTCGCCGCGCAACCGTCGGACCGTCCTGGTTCTTCCGACGAGGACGTGTCGATCGCTAAGGGATACCAGCGCACTGAGATCTTCCCCCTGACACTGTTCAGCCTCGGGGGCATGATGGTGTTCCCCGCGGCAACTTCCCTGGTGGCCCTGTTTGTGGCGCTGGAAGTAATGTCGCTGCCGCTGTACATCATGGCTGCGACCGCTCGTCGTCGCCGTCAGCTGTCCCAAGAATCCGCCCTGAAGTACTTCGTGCTGGGCGCCTTCGCTTCGGCGTTCTTCCTGATGGGCGGCGCGCTGCTGTACGGCGTGACCGGCAGCTTGAACCTGTCTGATATTGCCCGCATGGCCCCCATGTCAGTGAACATGGAATGGGTTGTGATCGTCGGCATCCTAGGGGTGCTGATCGGGTTGCTGTTCAAGGTGGGTGCGGCACCGCTCCACGCTTGGACTCCTGACGTTTACCAAGGCGCACCCACCCCGATCACCGGGTTCATGGCGGCCGCGGTGAAGGTCGCTGCTTTCGCCACGCTGGTGCGCTTCTACCTCACGGTGGCGCAGCCCTTCCAATGGGACCTGGCGTGGATCGTCGGGGGCGTGGCGGTGCTGACCATGCTGGTAGGTACCTTCGCGGGCTTGGTGCAAAAGGACATCAAGCGTCTGCTGGCGTACTCTTCCATTGCCCACGCCGGTTTCGTCCTCGTCGGAATTTTGGCGCTGCAGGCAACGACGGCGTCTTCGATACTGTTCTACCTGCTGGGCTACGGTATTGCCACGGTCGGTGCCTTCGCGGTGGTGGCGCTGGTGCGTCACGCTGACACGCAAGGCAACGTCACCGGGGAAGCCACGGAAATGGCTCGCTGGGCTGGGTTGGGCCGCAAGTCGCCGCTGATGGCCGGTGCGATGCTGCTGTTCCTGCTGTCCTTCGCGGGTATCCCGCTGACCTCCGGGTTCATCGGTAAGTTCGTGGTGTTCGCCGACGGTATTGCCGGTGGGTACCTGGGGCTGGTGATTTTGGCGCTGGTGTGCTCGGCGATCACCGCTTTCTATTACTTCCGCCTGGTGGTGCTGATGTTCTTCACCGAACCGGATGAAAACACCGTGGTAGTGAAGTCTGAAGGGTATTCCGTTATCGCGGTCGCGTTGAGCGCCGTGGCGACCCTGGTTTTGGGTATCGCTGGGCAACCGATTCTCGATCTGCTCTCACATGTGGTTGTATTGCTACCGTGAGTGAAAACCCGTCCGCAGGTGGAACCGTGGAACTAACTACGCAGGAAATCGACAGCCTGGTGCGCTCCGACATGGAGCGCATTGAGGCGACGCTAACTGAATGCGTGACCGGTTCCGGTCCGCTGGTGGACGAGCTTACGTCGCACCTTTCTCGTGCTGGGGGTAAGCGGATGCGGCCCATGCTGTCGCTGCTGTGCGCCCAGCTGGGGGCACCGGGGGAGACCGCGAACCAGAGGGTCATCAACGCCGCCACCGCAGTGGAGTTGACGCACTTAGCGACCCTGTACCATGACGATGTTATGGACGCTGCGCCCCAGCGGCGCGGGGTCCCGGCAGCTCAGCATCAGTGGGGCAACAACCGGGCGATCCTGGCTGGGGACGTACTGTTCGCGCGGGCGTCGCGCCTGGTGGCACCTTTGGGACAGGACTCCATTGACCACCATGCGCGAACCTTTGAGCGCCTGTGCACGGGGCAGTTGAACGAAACCTTCGGGCCTGATGAGGGCGACGACCCGGTGGAGTTCTACTTGCAGGTTCTGGCCGACAAGACCGGTTCGTTGATCCAAGCGGCCGCGGTGTTCGGTTCCTGGCACTCCGGGGCGCCGCAAGAGTACTCTGACGCGGTGGGTCTGTACGGGGAGCGCATCGGCGTGGCGTTCCAACTGGCGGATGATGTCATTGACTTGACTTCGGATGCGGAAGTTTCCGGTAAGACCCCGGGGACTGACCTGCTCGAAGGAGTAGTGACCCTGCCGATCCTGCTGCTGCAGCGGCAGCGGGGGAATGGCGCTTTGGATGCTGACGGTGAGGAACTGCTAGCGGCTTTTGAAAGCGGCATTGAGGATGCGCAGCTAGCGGGTGTGGTCGAGGCTTTGGCTGCCCACCCGGTAGTTGAGGAAACTCGGCAAATGGCCCGTAAGTGGGCTGACGAAGCGGTCGCGGCTTTGCGCTCACTGCCCGATGGGGCAGTGAAAGAAACTCTGGTTGAGTTCGCAGCCATGATGGTGGATCGCATGAACTAAACCATCGGGTTTAACTGTAGAAACCGGCAGGGGCCAATCGGCTCCTGCCGGTTCTGTTTGGGTCGGCTGGAGGTTTGGGGTACCCGCTTCGTCATCGTGTTTTATCCATCGTGAGGTATTAGGCCAGGTTTGGTGTCGAACTTGGCCTATTTGCTCACGGTGGTGGTTGGGGCGGGGTTTGGTGAGGGTCGGGTGGTGTTGGTGGCCCGGGGGGCCGTCCTCGTGAATGGGGAATTATCCATCGTGAGGTGTTAGGCCAGGTTTGGTGTCGAACTTGGTCTATTTGCTCACGGTGGTGGTTGGGGGCGGGGTTTGGTGAGGGTCGGGTGGTGCTGGTCAGCGTAGCGGGGCGGGGGAGTCAGCCTCGCCCCGCCAACGTGCCCACCGTCCTCGTGAACCCCAGATGTAACGCGCGTAATAGCGCTTCGCGCCCAATTATTCGTAGAATGGCGGTGTTTGTGTCTTACGAGCCCGCGAAGTGCGCGGCGGAAAGTGAGCCCAAGAGTGAAACAGTCTCGCCCGCTCAGCATTGCAGTAATCGGCGCCGGCCCAGCCGGCATCTACGCCTCTGACATCCTGTCCAAATCCGGACTGGACGTGGAAATCGACCTGTTTGAGCGCCTCCCCGCCCCTTACGGCCTGGTGCGCTACGGGGTTGCCCCCGACCATCCGCGCATCAAACAAATCATCGTGGCGCTGTACAAGATCCTCCAACGCGGCGACATCCGCTTGCTGGGCAACGTCAACATTGGCGAGGACGTGACCGTCGAAGACCTGCACGCGCACTACGACGCGGTGATTTTCGCCACCGGTTCGGACCGTGATGCTCCTCTCGACATTCCCGGCGTTGACCTGCCCCAATGTTACGGCGCTGCCGACTTCGTCTCCTGGTACGACGGGCACCCCGACTACCCGCGTGAATGGGAACTGAACGCGAAGGAAATCGCGGTGATCGGCGTCGGTAACGTGGCGCTCGACGTGGCGCGCGTACTGGCCAAACACGCCGAAGACATGCTGGTGACGGAAATTCCCGAAAACGTGGCCAAAGGGCTGCGTGAAAATCCCGTCACTGACGTGCACGTCTTCGGTCGCCGCGGTCCCGCGCAAGTGAAATTCACGCCCCTAGAACTGCGTGAACTGGGCAAACAACCGGACGTGGACGTCATCGTGTACGAAGAGGACTTCGACTTTGACGAAGGCTCCCAGGCCGCGATCCAAGCGTCCAACCAGACCAAACAGGTGGTCAAGGCGCTCACCAACTACGCCATGGAAGATGAACACACTGCGTCGCGGCGCATCCACATCCACATGTTCCACTCTCCGGCCGAGATTCTGGCCGACGAGGACGGGAACGTGCGTGCGATTCGTACCGAACGCACTCGCCTGCTGGGAGATGGCAACGTGGAAGGCACGGGGGAGTTCATCGATACCCCGGTGCAGGCGGTCTACCGCGCGGTGGGTTATTTCTCCAGCCCTATCGAGGGCGTGCCGTTTGACGATCGACGCGGCGTGATTCCCAACGACGCGGGGCGCGTGCTGGGCGAGGACGGGCAGCCGATCCCCGGGCTGTACGCAACCGGCTGGGTGAAGCGCGGCCCCGTGGGTCTGATCGGATCCACTAAGTCTGATGCGCAAGAAACCATCGCGAACCTGGTGCAGGACGCCGAAGCGGGCGTGCTGCACGCTGGCACCGATGCGGTCGGCCACGACGCCATGATCGCGCTGTTGGAAGAGCGCGGCATTCCTTACACCACTTGGCAGGGTTGGGAGTTGCTGGACGCCTACGAACAGCGACTGGGTGAAAAATACGGTGAAGTTGAGGGCGATCGTGGTCCGCGTGAGCGTGTGAAGGTGGTTTCGCGCGCCGCCATGACCGCGATTTCTCGTGGCGAGGACGGTGGCGCTGAGCTGGACTTGATCGGCACTCCTGGCGAGGACGTGCGGTAGAGCTGGGTCGGCCCGGGTGAAGCTGGGTCGGTCGGGTTGACGCTATCGTCGGGGTGACGCGGCCCGTGGGTGGCTGCCCGGCTGAAGCTGGGCCAGTGCGGTGACGATGCCGCGGGCACGGTGCAATCCGCGACCCTGGTCGCGGATGAGGGCCTTGGCCAATTCTCAAGGGAGGGTTCGCTGCGTGCGGACCCTCCCGTTTTGCTGTAGCGGGGCAGATGGCGGGTGGCGCTGCCAACTGCAGGAACGTCCTCGCTAATCAGGTTGCTTCCAGTAAATTGTCAGACCCGCGCGCTAGAATGGACTCCTGTTTGGACGGTGAAGCCGAGGAAGATGATGAACTCAAACACCTTGAAAACGGCGGTGCTGTTTGCCGCGCTCACCGGGCTGCTGGTGGGGATCGGGGCGCTGCTGTCGTATGGCACCGGGTCGAATATGTGGCTGATTCTGAGCCTGGTGATGGCTCTGGGGACCAACGCGTATGCCTATTGGTTTTCCGATCGGCTGGCGTTGGCGTCGATGCGGGCGGTGGAAGTTGGCCCGCAGGAAGCTCCCCAGCTGCACGCCATGGTGGCGGAACTCGCGGCGCGCGCCCAGCAGCCCATGCCGCGGCTGTATATCTCTCCGACCTCTACCCCCAATGCTTTCGCGACCGGGCGCAACCCGCAGCACGCCGCGGTTTGCTGTACGCAAGGTATTTTGGACATCTTGCAGCCGAGGGAGCTGCGGGCCGTCCTCGGCCATGAACTCATGCACGTGTATAACCGCGACATTCTCACGTCGTCGGCGGCTGCTGCCATCGCCTCGGTGGTGACGTCGCTGGCGCAGGGCGCGATGTTTTTTGGCATGCGGCCGCGCTCGGACGGGGATGGTCGCGGCGCCAACCCGCTGCTGATGCTGCTGCTGATCTTCCTCGCGCCGCTGGCATCAACGGTGCTGCAGCTGGGGATTTCACGCACCCGCGAGTTCGAAGCCGACCACGACGGGGCTTTACTGGCGCAAGACCCGCTGGCTCTGGCGTCCGCGCTGCGCCGCTTGGAGCAGGGGAACAGTATGCGGCCGCTGGAACCCACGCCGGCGCGTTACAACGTGGGGGCATTAATGATTGCGAACCCCTTCCGCGGGCAGCAACTGGCGCGCATGTTCTCCACCCACCCGCCCATGGCGGAGCGGATTGCGCGGCTGGAGAAGCTCGCCGGGTATTAAGTCGCGGCCAACCCCCGCGCGATCCATAGCCGCGCTCTTTTGCCAATATTCTGTCGACTCAGCGGTAGTTCGTGAACTGCAGCGGCGCGTCGATGTCGGCCTTCTTCAGCAGCGCGATCACATCTTGCAGGGCGTCGCGTGACTTACCGGAGACTCGCACGGTGTCGCCCTGAATCTGGGCTTTCACACCCTTGGGGCCTTCATCGCGGATCAGTTTGGTGATCTTCTTCGCCTGTTCCTGGTTCAGACCTTCACGGATGGTTCCGACCAGGCGGTAGATCTTGCCCGAGGCTTTCGGCTCGCCGTCGCCCAGATCCAGCGCTTTCAGCGATACGCCGCGGCGCACCAGCTTGGACTGCAACACGTCGAGCACCGCGAGCGTGCGCTCAGCGGTGTTGGCCTCCATGGTGATCGCCTTGCCACCGAGTTCCACTTTCGCGTCCACGCCCCGGAAGTCGTATCGCTGGTTCACTTCCTTCGCGGCTTGGTTCACCGCGTTCGCGACCTCTTGGGAGTCCACTTCGGACACAACATCAAACGAAGAGTCAGCCATTTTTGCCTCTATTTCCGCCTACGTTTCGCCCTTTTCTGTTCGGGCTGGTTCTCCCTCTAGCCTATCGCAACGGGCGAGGGCGGTCACGGCCTGCGCTGCTTGCACCTTTCTTTCCCTCCGTCCGTCCGTCTGTCCTCACTTCCGTCCGTCTGTCCTTCCGTCCGTCCGTCTGTCTGTCCTCCCTACCTCCCTCAAAAGGGCGGTGTCCGTCCTCGGCGGTCCCGCTCCGTTTGGCCATCGTGAGGTATTTGGCCAAGTTTGGGTCCGGAGTTGGTCTTTTTGCTCACGGTGGGGGATGCGGGGGATTAGGCCGCGGAAGCCGGCGCCAGCAGGCCGCGAAAACCGGCGCGACCAGGCCGCGGAAGCCAGACCCCATAGTCAGCTACACCACATCTGCTCCCAGGCTCCCAATCCCAATTGGAATTGCGCGGTGAAACTCTGATACTATTTCACGGCGTCACCTGGTGAGCGGCAAGGCCGTGAACCGGTTACCCAGGCGGGTTACCCAAGTGGCCAAAGGGGACTGACTGTAAATCAGCTGCTTCATGCTTCGGGGGTTCGAATCCCTCACCCGCCACCGCAGGACCTCCGCGAAATCAACGCGGAAAACCTGCCCGTCGTGTGATAACAAACGCACTTGCGGGAGTTGCAACTAAGCGACCAACTCAAGTAAAGTTATCCGCGTTGCCCCGATAGCTCAGTCGGCAGAGCGTCTCCATGGTAAGGAGAAGGTCAAGGGTTCGATTCCCTTTCGGGGCTCTGTTTGTGGGGTCACCAAGTCGGCAACACAAACGTCGGCGAGGTAGCTCAGCTGGTCAGAGCGCACGACTCATAATCGTGAGGTCGCGGGTTCGAGCCCCGCCCTCGCTACTGGCTCAGCAGCATCCGGAGGGTGCGCACCGCCAACCCATATCGTTTCAAGGTAAGGAAAAACCGTGGCTAGCAAGGCATCAGACGTTCGCCCCAAGATCACTCTGGCCTGCTCCGAGTGCAAAGACCGCAACTACATCACCAAGAAGAACCGTCGTAACACCCCGGATCGCTTGGAACTGATGAAGTTCTGCCCGCGTTGCCGTAAGTCGACGTCGCACCGCGAAACCCGCTGACGTCCGCAGGTTGTGGCCCTCACCCAGGTGGGGGCCTTTCGCATACCCGCACCCCTCGCCCCGTACCAGCCGTCACTATTTTTCGCGAGGACGGTGACCGTCCTCGCCAATCAAAAACCAAGTTGGTCTGTCGCAACGTATAGGAAGAATCGGATTGGGAAACCACGTCCCCCGCGCTGGAACTGCTAACGCGCTGCCCTCGCCGGACGATGCCCTGATTAAGTGGGCTTCGCGCGCGACTTTGCTGACGTTCTTCCTGTCTGGTTTCACGCTGGCGACGTTCCTTTCCCGCATCCCTACGATCCGTGATCTGCTGGCGCTATCTCCCGCCCAAATGGGGCACCTGCTGCTGGTGGGGGCGCTGGGGTCGGTAATGTGGCTGCCGATCTCCGGCCCGGTGGTGGCGCGGTTTGGGCCGCGCAACACGGTGTGGACCGGGTTCGTGATTTGGAGCGTTGGGGCCATCGCCATCGCGCTGTCTTTGACCGCGAAATCAGCGTTGCTGCTGGCGGTTTCTTTGTTCGTGTTCCAAGCGGGGACAGCGCTTTGGAACTCCACCATGAATGTGGAGGGCGGGTTTGTTGAGCTCCTGGCGCGGCGCTCCATTATGCCGTGGTATCACGCGGCGTTCTCGGTGGGCACGGTGTGTGCGGCTGGGCTTGGGGCCGCGGCTATAGCGACCCGCGTGAGCGTGCCGGTGCACCTGCTGACGGTCGCAGCGGTGAGCGCGGCGGCGATGCTGTGGGCGGGACTCCACTACCTGCCGCAGTCGCTGGTGACGCACATGTCCGCCACCGACGAGGGCGCCACCGCCCGTACCCGTCGCGCCTGGAAGGAACGTCGCACTGTCCTCATCGGGGTGATGGTGCTGGGCACCGGGCTGATGGAAGGCGCGGCAAATGACTGGCTGGCCCTGGCGATGGTAGATGGTTTCGACCTGGCGCCGGCGCGCGGCACCCTGGCGTTGGCCTTGTTCTTGGCGGTGCTGACAGCCACCCGCCTGGTGTCTCCCTCTCTGCAGCGGCGCGTGGACGCGGTGGCGTTGTTGCGCGGGTTTTTGCTGGCGGCGATCGTGGGTTTACTGTTGTTGGCGCTCTCCCCGTGGGTGTGGCTGGCGGTCGTCGGTATTGCCGCGTGGGCGGTGGGATCCGCCCTGGGGTTCCCGTCCGCCGCGAGCGCGCTTTCGCGGGAACCTGCGATGACGGCGGCCCGCATGTCAGTGCTGTCCACCATCGGTTACGGCGCGTTCCTGGCAGGACCGCCGGTGCTGGGCTACATTGCTGAGCACGTCGGTTACCGCGGGGCGCTGGGGTTTATCGCACTGCCCGTCCTCGTGTCGGTGGTCTTGGCGGGGAATTTGCGTCCCGAGGACGGTCGGTAGCCTGGTCGCGCGCGGTGGCGGGCTCTTCGCTTACCTTCCTGCGTGCGCGCTTGGAGGACGCGGGCCGTGGCCGTTTGGATGTCGCGTCGCTGTGGCCGTTTGGATGTCGCCTGCGCAGCTCGGCTCAGTTACCGCCCGGCAGTGGCCACTTGGCGGCCATTAGGGTGTACCTGCTCAGCTGTTCCACTAAAACCCTAGACACGCGGCAGCGCGAATGTTAAATATGTCTGCGTATTTCTAACTTTTCAGGAGGACAATGAACTGGGTGTTTCCCTATCAACTAAAGGCCGCAGCGCGCGGCGATGGCCAGGATACTCACTGCAGCACCGGTGGAAACAATGGACCTGTTGAGCACGCTCAACTGGCGGAAGGTGAGGGCACAAATCGTGAAGGTGCGCCCGCTTCGACCCCGTGGGTACCGCCCTCGATCGCGGCGCTTGGTATGAAATGGGAACTAGAAATTAATGCCCCCGAAGCGAAGTTACGCTACCTGTTCGATCCTGAAATCTCCCCGGCCTTCCAAGCTGCCGACGCCGGGAGTGAGACGCTCCTAGAAGCTGGTTTCTACCAAGCAGGACACCCCATAGAGCACGACAATGGCTGGTGCGTAAGCACCGTCGTCAACTTAGTTGGCGTCGCTGACAGCGTATGTTTGGTGGACGTTCCGTATTGGCCAGGAGCATTCGTGCCAGACCTTGCGCGCTGCGCCTCGGGTGAGCCTAGCGAGTATCAAATGCTGGCCTACACTTTGGCTGATGCTCTGCTGCACTTGGAACTGTCGGCCAATTTCAGTGCGCTCGCTCACGCGCCGACATCCCCTCCCACCGAGGGTGAACTTGACGCTGCCTCCCGGGCTACCAGTGCCAAACACAGAGCCGCTGCCTCCCGAAACTTTACTGCTGCATCTGTTAACCACGACACCAGTGCGGCGAATTCAGCACAGACGATCTTCACCTTCGAGCCCTGGCCAACCTCTGATACTCAACCGGCTTTCGCCTTGGATTCGCTGGCCTTCAGCCGACAAGCCTACTGGTACGACCCCGCCATCAGCCCCCACCTGCAGCCCTGGCCCTCGCGCGGCGGAATTTGCCCCAACTACCGGGTTGAAACGACCAATGCGCAGGGTGTGAGTCCGGCGGGTGAGCGTGCGCGCTACCGGGTGGTTAGCGACTGCCCCGGGATCGGCCCTCGCACAGTCCCCACCTCCTTGCCCACAGTCGATGGAGAAGAACGAGCCCTACCGACTGCACCCGCGGTCAAGGAAGAGGCTGCGCAAAATGCGCGCCACGTCCTCGAAAATGACGAGGACGGTGCGCGTAGTCAGCGGCAAAACGAGTGCGGCGAACACGCTCTTGTGGCAGCGGAAGCCGGATATGCGGGCGTACTGGTGGAGGCTTTCGCACTCGCCCTGAAACGTGCCGGCAAGGCGCCCGAAACGGCGCTGGCAACGGGTGGCGAGTTGGGCGAGGTGCTCGCCGGGGAACCTGACGACGCACAAGCCCGAGCGTTGCGCAACACGGTGACCTGCGCCTGGCATGTGCCCAGCGAGGATGGTTTCGTGCGGGTGTTGGAAGTGGACCCGATTTGGGATGCTGAGGGCGAAACCGCTCGCTGCTTGCGGGCCGCGGTCTTCGTGCCGGGCGTCGGGTATGTCGGGACGTTGCGGTGGAGCGTTGCCGAGGACGTGGAGTTCGCGGCCGTTAGTGACACCCGCGTCGATTGGCTGGAGCGTGGCGCTGCGGTGGGGACTACCGCCGCACTTGAGGGCGAGGTGGCGGCTGTCGCGCCGGGCGGCAAGGGCGCGGACCCCGGCTGGTTGGCGGCGCTGGTGGAATCAGTGCTGAACGAGCTACGCCCGCAGCTTCCTCCCGCCGCCACCCGCACCCAGTAGGGGACTCTGCGGCCCGGCTACTGCTTACCTCAGGTAACGCACCCCACCCCCTCCACCACCACCGTGAGGTAATTGGCCAACTTTCTGTCCGAACTTGGCCTAATGGCTCACGGTGGTGGTTTGGTTCTGGGGTTCGGCGGCTGTCGGTTTCATGACCGTGAGGTATTTGGCCAACTTTCTGTCCGAACTTGGCCTAATGGCTCACGGTGGGTGAAGCGGGGTGGGACGCGCAGAACCGGGCCCGGCTGAGCCACCGCGGTACAGAGTGCATACAATGTCACTAGACATATGGAAAGGCCGCGATGAACCCCGACGAAACGAACTCCTGCACCTACGCCCCCGCCCCCATCAACCCCGCCCCCGTGCTCCCGGTGCCATCCAACCGGCAGCACCACCCGTCCTCGGACATGCTGAAGGACTGGACCACCATGGGAGTGGGCGGCCCCGCAAGAGACTTCGTTCGCGCCACCACGGAAGACGAAATCGTTGATGCC
>JAEWEQ010000093.1 GCA_023389315.1 Actinomycetes bacterium
ACCCATAGCTACGATTCTGCCGGGACTGACTTTGGCACTGAAGCGGCACAAATCATGCGTGAGCGCCTGAACATTGCTGCGCGGCGGATCTTTAAGACCCTAATCGTGCATCTGAGCGGCACTAAGCGTGATAACAACAGTCGCGGCGCAGCCGCGAATCTAGCGGTCGCCATGGTACCGGTCGACTCTCATGTGGATCTCAAAGCCGTGGCCAATGCCTTGGGAGCTTCCAAAGCAACCATGGCTGATCCGCACCTCGCGCAGAAAACCACCGGCTACGTCCTCGGCGGGGTGTCTCCACTGGCGCAAAAACGCCAGCTCTCCACGGTAATCGATGTGGCTGCTCAAGACGCTATCACCCGTGGTGAAACCATCTTCTTCTCCGCCGGCAAACGCGGGCTTGAGATTGAGATGGAGCCAGCGAAACTGATAGCCCTCCTGGAGGCGCGGTGCGCGCCCATAGCAGCCGGGTAACTTCCGCCGCGCCAGAAATTAAGCGCGTTGAGAGGTTCACGCGGAAGCAAAGACACTCAGGCTCTTGGACGCAGATAGTTCGGTGGGGCCGGCTGTCGCCGACCCCACCGCTTTTGGCTATGCTCGCCAGATTTACTGGAAAGTGGAGAACCCCCAAAAGGCGGAAGTGAACCAGAGCACCCATACTACGATCGCGATAATCGACACGATCTTGGCGATCCAGTATCCGGTTTTCAGATTCCCATCCCACACGTAGGGTGCTCCCGCCGAGATTTCTTTCTTGGCTTTCGCGCCCATGAACCAGGCGATGAAGGCGCAGATGTTAATGAAGATGCCATCCAGGGACAGGATGAATACCGTCTGTGCTTGAGGATGCTGAGCACCTCCGCCATAACCGGGATATTGAGCACCGCCGTTGCAACCGGGCTGTTGGATATCCGGGCCGCTATAGCCCGGTTGTGCACTGCCAACTGGCTCGTAGGGACGTTGCACCGCCGGCTCGGGAGAAAGCGGCTCGGGAGAAAGCGGCTCGGGAGGGGTTCCTTGCCATTCGGAGTTCGTGCTCATAACCGTTGTCCTTTACTAGTCGAGGGCGGAACGGAATCCGTTGCAATTTTAAATTCGCTCCCCACCGCGTGCAACAGTAAGCCACACTGCCGATAATTCAGTATCCTAAGAACTGGCGCGTGCCAGCTGCAAAGGTGATAACCACATTAGGGGAAACCTATGTCAGAATCGCGTTTACTCATTCCCATCGCCCTCGGATTGGTGGGAGTGCTGATAGCGCTTGTCCCGTTCCGGGCAATCCTGCGCAGACGAAAGGTTGAATTTCCCTCTCCTCGAACACCGCGGGTTTTCCACCACAAGAAACTACTCTTCTACCTCGGTTTAGTGCTTATCCCAGTCGTCCTACTGGCCCTGCTCGGCGCGATCATGGATTACCGGGACAACGGTGAGGACTTCGCCGGGGTCATCGTAGCCAGCGTGCTGTTGTTATTACCCCTGGCCATGGTTGGGTACGGGCTGCTGCGACGCTTTGGGGTGGATGAAGAAAAAGTGTGGTCAGCGTTCTTTCCCTTTTTCTACCGCGAGGTCCGCTTCGACGAACTAACCTACATCCATCTGGATACCAATCAGATCAAGGTTTACAGTGGCTCACAAAAGCTGAATATAGACTTCAATCGTTTCGATTACTCCCTCGCGCTGCTGCGCATTTTGGAAGAAACCAAAAAACGTCCCATCACCATGGGGGCCTATTTCAAGCGTGAAGTCCCTGACGACGAGGGGCGCCGGATCATAAAACAGGCGATCGCGGAGCTGATCGTACGCGAAAGGCGCGAATACTTCTCTACCCATGCCTCCGATTTGCTCCACCTGCAGAACTTAGTAGCGACCCCCGACCGGTAGCCCGCCGTTTCGTCGGCGGCGTCGACTGAACCGATTGTCAGCCGGTACCGCCCATGGGGTCTGGGTTCGGCGGTTGCTGCCTCGGTATCGCGTGCGATCAGCGGGACGCCAGACATCAGGTTTGGAACAGCGCGCCGCCAGCCGTCGGGTACGGGCCGACGAGCCGACGCCTCCATTAGGGGCAGAGCGCGCGGATAATCTGCTCCGCTGGCTCCTGCGCTACGTCCTTAAAACCAGCGCCCGCCCACAAATGTACCCGTTGCGCATCACCTGCCGCAGCAGCGGCCTGACGTAGCGGTTTCGTCAAATGATGCACCGCCGGATAGGCATCCGGGGCGGTAGCACTGTGCCGGCGCACAAAGTCATTCTCCAACGCCCGCGCCGGACGTCCGGTGAACGCGCGCGTCATCACCGTCCTCGAAAATTCTGCGCTAGCCAGGGCGCGTCGGTGAATATCGGAAGTGCCAGCTTCAGATGCTCGCAGTAGGACAGTGCCAACTGCGGCGGCGATGGCGCCGGCGGCGAGTACTTCCTCAACCTGTTCGCGACGAACAATCCCGCCGGCAGCCACGAGCGGCAGCGCGGTGGCCTGGCGTACCTCGCTAAGTAACTGCGTCAGTCCAATGTCGCGCGGCAACTGTTCGGGGGTGAAGGTGGCACTGTGCCCACCCGCCTGCGCGCCTTGCACCACCAGCGCGTCGGCACCGACTTCCTGGGCGCCGCGCGCCTCCTGCTGATTCGTCACCGTCAGGAGGACGCTCATGCCCTTATCTTGCAACCGACGCACCGTTTCGCGCGGCGGCAGACCGAAAGTAAAAGAGACCGCAGCCACCGGTTCTGCCAACAGCAGGTCGATTTTCTCATCCCAATAATCACCGTTGTCCGCCACCGGATGTGGATCTAACTCCACGCCAAGGTCGCGAGCGTCCTCGGAAATCTCCTGGGCGTAGGCGGCGAATCGCGCCCGATCGACCTCGCCAGTGCTGGGGACGAATAGGTTCACGCCGAAGGTGTCGCAATGGCGTCGAAGTTCGGTGATTTCCTCAGCCAGTGCAGCAGGGGTCTTGTAACCCGCCGCTAGGAAGGGGAAAGCCCCGGCGCGAGCGACCGCTGCGCACAGTTCGACGGTGGTGGGGCCACCGGCCATCGGAGCAGCCACCAGGGGGCAGCGGGTGGGGAGTGAAAAAGTCATGGTTCATTGCTCCTTTGCTGTCGGATTTGAGTCTAATGCCAGGCGCAAGAGGCGGCGACTGGAAAAGGGTTGAGCGAAAGAGACAGCGACTGGAGAACGGTTGGGCGCAAGAGGCAGCGACTGGAGAACGGTTGGGCGCAAGAGGCAGCGGCTGTAGAAACTGTCGGGCAGCGCTGTTCAAACTGTGAGACACGATATTTTGCCACCGCGCCCCTGCTCTACTGTGAAGCCATGACGAAGACGTTCGCGCAACAGTGGTGGTGGCTCGCAAACCCAGCGAGCTAGCTTTAGCGTGAACGAAAACTGACGCACAAACTCCAGGCTCGCGGTAGGCGGGCCTTTTTCATTTGTGAACCTCGGCTCCCTCCGCTGGCGCGAAAGGCCAACAAATGGAAAACCACCTTGGGACACCGCCTCACCAGGCACCCACTCCCCCACCACAAATCCACTGCGAACACGCTGACCACCAAGGAACAGTCGACGCCGCCAACCTCTTCGCCGCCCTCGGCGGCACCGCCCGCGCGCACACGGCGTTACTGGAATCAGCCCACCTGCACACCCGCCACCAGATCAAATCAATCCTGGTGGTCAAAACTGCCCTGGACATCCAATGCCGAGGCCAGGCCGTCACCGTAACCACCCTGACCGCGAGCGGCACCGCACTCCTGCCGCTAATAGCCGAGGAGCTCGCACCCTACTTGACCTATGCTTCCCACAATGTCGCTACTTTCAACTTCCCCCGGGCCTTGCAAGCGGATGAGGAAAGCCGGCTCACTGCTCCCAACCCGGCGCAAGTGCTACGCACCGTGCATAACCTGTGTGCGCGGCTAATGCCCGCCCCGTTGGGGATGCTGTTGGGTGGCTTCGGATACGACTACATCGACACCTATGAGGACTTGGAGCCGGTGGGTGACGGTGCTAATGGGTTCCCGGATTTTCAGTTCAACTTGGCCCAGCACCTGGTGATTGTTGACCACGCCGCCCAGGTGGCGCAAGCACACGCCTTCGCCGTTTCCGATGACACGGGAGCGCAAGCACAGTTCCTAGATGAAGTTGCGAGGGCGGTGGCGGACCTGGCGAGCGATACCCAGACGGGCGAAACCGAGGCAGGCAACGCCTCAGCTCAGCTAGCGAGCAAGGCCCAGGCTCGCGAATCCGGGGAAGGCCTGGAGTCAGGCCCCGCCGCACCCGAAGCCAAAAAGGCGGCGCGACCAGCGGGACCGGAATGCCACGCCCTACCTGTCACCGCCAGCATCGACGACGCCACCTTCCGCGACCTGGTCACCGAACTACAAGGATCCATCGAAGCGGGCGACATCTACCAGGTGGTGCCTTCGCGCAGCTTCACCGCTCCCTGCTCCGACCCTTACCGTGCCTACCGGGAGCTGCGGCGCACCAACCCCAGCCCCTACATGTTCTACCTGCACGGCCCCGAATACACGGTGCTCGGCGCCAGCCCCGAATCTTGTCTGAAATATGACGCCACCACCCGCAAAGTAGAGCTCTACCCGATCGCTGGAACCCGTCCTCGTGGAAAGCACGACGACCCGGGCGTGGCCGCAGAAATGGACGCGCGCGCGGAGCTCTCACTGCGCACCGACGCCAAAGAACTGGCCGAGCACATCATGTTGGTGGACTTAGCGCGCAATGACCTGGCTCGTATCGGCACGGTGGGTAGCCGCAAAGTCGAACGCCTGCTGGGGGTGGATCGCTACTCCCAAGTCATGCACTTGGTATCCCACCTTAGCGCCATCCTGGCCCCGCAATATGACGCGCTGGATGCCTACCGAGCCTGTATGAATATGGGGACCTTGACGGGCGCGCCGAAGATATCGGCCACGAACCTGCTGCGGCGCGCGGAAAAACAGCGACGCGGATCCTACGGCGGGGCCGTCGGGTACTTGGCTGCCGACGGGAGCTTCGACACTTGCATTGCGATTCGCGCGGCCTACGTCGCCGATGGCATGGCCAGCGTACAGGCCGGTGCCGGCGTGGTGCGAGACTCCGACCCGCAAGCTGAAGCCGACGAAACTTACCAAAAAGCCAGTGCCGTGCTGCGCGCCCTCGCCGCCGCCGCTGGCTGTGACCGAGTGGAGGTAGAGCGATGAAGGCAGCGAGCAAACACATCGTCATCGTCGATAACCACGATTCCTTCGTCTACAACCTGGCGGCCGAAATCGCCCCTCCCGGCACTCGCCTGAGCGTGTTCCGCAACAGCGTGGACACCGGCGTGATTTTGGACAGCCAGCCCGACCTCATCTGCCTGTCCCCCGGCCCCGGCCACCCGCGCACCGCTGGGAACCTGATGGAGATCATCGACCAGGCGTTGGGCAAAATCCCGCTACTGGGGATCTGCTTGGGATTCCAAGCCCTGCTGGAATACCACGGCGGAGACGTTAAACCGGTGGGCGCGGTTCACGGGCAGGCCCACGAACTCACCCTTACCGAGGACGGTCAGGCCGACCCGCTTTTCACCGCAGTTGGCAACGCCCCGCGGGTGGCGCGCTACCACTCCCTGGGCTGCACCGAGGTGCCGGGCGACCTGGTTTCCTTGGCGCAGATCGGGCAGGTATGTATGGCGGCGCGTACGCGCGACGGGTCCGCCCTCGGCCTGCAGTTCCACCCCGAATCCATCCTCACCGCTGCGGGGCCGCGCATCCTCGCGAACGCTGTGGCCTCGCTGCGCATAGCCTAGTTTCCCGCTAAGACTTTAAGGACAAAAGATGAACCACCAATCCGCTCCCGCCCAGCAGCTCCTGCGCGAAGTCCTCATGGGCCATCAGCCCACCCAAAAGGAAGCCGCCGACCTGTTCGGCGCGCTGATTGCCGGGGATTTCCACGACATTGAGATCAGTGCTCTGCTCGCCACCTTGCGTACCCGCGCGGAAACTGCGGCCGAACTGGCGGGAGCCGCGCAAGCCTTCCTGGCGGCCGCCATCACCGTTCCCACCAAACTGCGGTGTTTGGATTCCGCCGGAACCGGCGGGGATCGCGCCGGAACCATCAACATCTCCACCGCCGCCGCCCTGGCGGTCGCCTCCCAGGGCGTGAAGATGGCTAAGCATGGGAACCGTTCAGTTTCCTCGCTCACCGGCAGTGCTGATGTGCTGCAGGCCCTGGGGGTACCGGTTGACCTCACTCCGCAGCAGGCTGCTCAGTCTTTGGAAACCCACCATTTTGCTTTCCTCTTCGCCCCCAACTATCACCCCGCCATTGCCCGCGTCATGACGGTGCGTCGCACCCTGGCGGTGCCGACCCTGTTTAACCTTATCGGCCCGATCCTGGCGCCCGCCCCGCTGAAGGCCCAGCTGATGGGGGTTGCTAACCCCGAAGTGGGGGAACTGGTGGCGCAGACCCTGGCGAAACTGGGTCGCCCCCACGCCCTGGTGGTCACGGGTTCGGGGCTGGATGAGATCGCCGTGCACGGCCCCACCCAGGTGTGGGAGATTCGCGAGGGCGAAGTGGACCGTTACCAGATCAGCCCCCAGGACATGGGGCTAACCACGCACTCGCTAACTGACCTCAAAGGCGGGGAGCCGCAGGTGAACGCCCAGATCCTGCGCCAAGCTCTATCCGGGCAGGGCAACCGGGCGCAGCGTGACGCGATCGCTTTGAACGCCGGTGCCCTGGCGTACTTGGATGGGCGGGCCGACAACCTCAAGGACGCGGTGCAGTGGGCCGGTGAGGTGGTGGATTCCGGCGTCGGAGCCCAGCACCTGGAGCACTTGGCGACCGCCGGCTGCGAAGTGGAAGGAATCAGCGCATGACCCCGGCAAACTTTCCTGACCCGCAAAGGATCGACCCGTCCTCGTTATCATCCGCCGTTTTGGACCACATCGTGCAGGCTCGCCGCCAACATCTGCCCGGTATCGCCGCCCTGCTGGAAGGCGTGGAGGACCATGATCTGGGGGTTTCAACCCGCAGCCTCTACCAGGCGCTGGGAGGGGGTCAGCGCGGGTGCGGGCATTTCATAATGGAATGTAAATCGGCTTCCCCCTCGCTGGGGAAGATACGCGACCCGTTCGCCCCGGCGGCTATCGCCACCGTTTACAACCGCTACGCCAGTGCCATTTCGGTGCTGTGTGAGCCGCAGTTCTTCGGTGGCAGTTACGACCATTTGGCCACGGTGGCAGCCAGTACGCACCTGCCGGTGCTGTGTAAGGATTTCATCATCGACCCGGTGCAGGTGCGGGCGGCGCGTTATTTCGGGGCGGATGCGATTTTGCTGATGCTCTCGGTGCTAGATGACGACCAGTACCGGCAGTTGGCGGCACTGGCTGCGGCCCTGGGGCTGGACGTCCTTACCGAGGTGTCCACCGAAAGCGAGCTTCGCCGCGCACGCGAACTGGGGGCGCGGATCGTGGGGATTAATAACCGCAACTTACGTGATTTAAGTATCGACACCGACCGCACTCGCCAATATGCTCCCGCTCTGCCCGAGGACGTGGTGGTGGTTAGCGAATCGGGCATCAAAACTAACCGCGACGTCACTTCGCTGGGCCCGCTGGTGAGTGGTTTCCTGGTTGGCTCGGCGCTGATGGGTCAGGCTGATTTGGACGGGGCCTGTCGGCAGCTGGTGTTCGGCAACGTTAAGGTGTGCGGGTTGCGCACGCCCGCGCAAGCGCAGCTGGCGGCCGCCTGCGGGGCGAGTTTCGGCGGGGTTATTTTGGCACCCACTTCCCCGCGCCGAGTGAATGCCGAGCAGGCGCTTGAGATTATCGGTGCCGCTCCCACGCTGGCTTGGGTGGCGGTGGTAACTACCACCGCCCCGGGCGAGATCGCCCGCCAAGTCCTGCCGTTGTTGGGGACTCTTGCGGCGGTGCAGATCCACGCGCCCGCCCTCTGCGCCGAGGACGGGGCGTTCGACTTGCAAAAACAGTTGCGCTGGATAGAGCAGGTGCGCCGCGCGCTGGGCTCGGGCGAGCCGTCGAACACCGTTGCGCCCAGGCAAACACCGCAAACCTGGCTGGGCCTTAACGCCCAGCGTACCACCGACCGCGAAGCGGCCGCCGCGCTGTGCCAGCAGGTGCGCATCGTGCTGGATTCAGGCAGCGGCGGCACTGGCACCACCTTCGACTGGGACGGTATCCCAGCTTCCGCCAGGCCCCACATCCTGCTGGCCGGCGGCATTGGCCCCGATAACGTGCAGGCCGCGCGGGCCCAGGGAACTTGGGGGTTGGATCTGAACTCCCGCCTGGAGTTCACCCACGACCAGCACAAGGACGCCCACCGGGTGCGGGCAGTGTTCCAAAACCTGCGCGACCACCGCGCTAGGGCAGACCAGATTCCGGAGCCGAATGCGCCGCAGTTCTACGCCCCGGCAGCAACGGCCCCCGCGGGTGCGCTGGCCCCCGTTTCACCCCAGCCCGGGCCAACCTTATCCCGCGAATTCCCCACAGACGCATCGCCCACAGACGCAGCTCCCGCAACCGAAACGCCAGTAAAGGACCCGAAATGACTTCCCATATCGACTCTGATCAGCCTCGCGAAACTCTACTACCAGCTTATTTCGGTGAGTTCGGCGGACAGTACGTGCCTGAAATCCTGCTCCCCGCCCTCGACCAGCTGGAAGCCGAATTCGTGCGCGCACAAAACGACCCCGACTTCCAAGCCGAACTGCGTGACCTGCTCAGCGAGTACCTGGGGCGGCCCACTGCCCTCACCAAGTGCCGCAACCTCCCGTTGGGCCGCGACGGCAAGGTGCGCGAGGACGTGGAAATCTACCTGAAACGAGAGGACCTGGTCCACGGGGGCGCACATAAAACTAACCAAGTCTTGGGGCAAGCACTGTTGGCAAAACGCATGGGCAAGACCCGCATTATTGCTGAAACCGGGGCTGGCCAGCACGGCACTGCCACCGCCCTCGCTTGTGCGCTGCTAGGGCTGGAATGCACCATCTACATGGGTACCCTGGACGTGCAACGCCAACAGCCCAACGTCTACCGTATGCGCCTAATGGGAGCGAACGTGGTGGGCGTGGACACCGGGTCGGGTACCCTCAAGGACGCCGTAAACGAAGCGCTGCGGGACTGGAGCGCCACCTTTGACCGCTCCCACTACCTGCTGGGCACCGCCGCCGGTCCCCATCCTTTCCCCACTATCGTGCGCGAGTTTCACCGCGTGATATCCACCGAAGCTAAACGCCAGATGCTTGACCAAGTCGGGCAACTTCCGGATGAAGTGATCGCCTGCGTTGGGGGTGGCTCCAATGCGATTGGGATTTTCGCTGACTTCATTGACCAGTCCCAGGTCGCCCTAACCGGGGTTGAGCCCGCGGGTGAGGGAATGGAGACTGGGCGGCACGGCGCTCCCATTAACGCCGGGCAAATCGGTGTGCTGCACGGCGCCCGCTCTTACCTGATGCGCACCGCGGAGGGGCAGGTGAGCGAGTCTCACTCCATTTCCGCGGGGCTTGACTACCCCGGCGTGGGGCCTCAGCACGCCCACCTGCACGCCACTGGAGGCGCAAAATACGTCGCCATCAGTGACGATGAAGCCCTCGCCGCCTTCGTGCTGCTCAGCCGCAAGGAAGGCATCATCCCCGCTTTAGAGTCCTCCCACGCCCTGGCGTACGCCCTCAAACGAGCTGCCGACGCGCCGGCGGGAACGAAGCTGCTGGTGTCGTTGTCAGGACGCGGCGACAAGGACGTGGACCACGTGCGCGCCCGCCTGGGTCAGACCGGGGATGAGTACGGGCAAACCCTGATTGAAAAACTCTACCCCGGGATGGAGAAGTGACCATGGATCGCTATCAAGACTTGTTTCAAGCCCTAAAGCAGCGTCGCGAGGGTGCGCTGGTGCCGTTCTTCATGCTGGAAGACCCCAACTATGAGGCCAGTTTGACGCTGATTGAGGCCGCCATCGAAGCGGGGGCGGATGCTTTAGAGCTGGGGGTGGCGTTTTCCGACCCGGTGGCGGACGGCCCGGTGATCCAGCGCGCCCACCTGCGGGCCCAAAACAGTGGAGCCACCTTTGCCTCCTCCCTGCGGTTGGTGGCGCAGATACGCGCCAAATACCCGGCAATCCCGATTGGGATGCTGATCTACGCCAACGTGCCTTTCGCCCTCGGTCTGGATAATTTCTACTCCCAACTGGCGGCTGCCGGGGTGGATTCGGTGCTGCTACCCGACGTGCCCGTGCGCGAAGCCGCGCCCTTTTGGGAAGCGGCCCGGTCCGCTGGGGTTTCCCAAGTTTTCATTGCTCCTCCGGGGGCGGAGGCCGCGCAGTTGCGGCGCATTGGGCAAGCCAGTGGTGGGTACGTTTACTTGGTGTCGCGCGCCGGCGTCACCGGGACGGAGAGTAAGGCCGCGTTGGATCACATCCGCTCCACCGCCGCCCAGTTGGCTAGTTTTGATGCGCCGCCGGCCCTGGTGGGGTTTGGGATTTCTTCCGCCGAGGACGTGGCGGCCGTGATCGCGGCCGGCGCGGGTGGCGCGATTTGCGGCAGTGCGATTGTGAGATTGATCGAATCCGCTGCGGAAGCGGGAGGGGCGAAGGCAGTCGAAATCGGCAATATTGCTGGTGAAGTGAAGGATTTCGTGGCGAGTTTGAAAGCAGGCACCCGCCGGCGCGAGTAGCACCGGCAAGTTGCGTTAGTTAGCAAACCTAACTCACGTTTCGAGGGTGCGAAACGATTCCCTAGCGATATCTCTAACCATCACGGCTTCGCGTTTTTCACGTGCGGCCGTGTTGGCGTCCTACAGCGACGTTTCTTCAGCGACCTGGCTAGTGGCGTCAATGCTGGATGGGTACGGCCCCATGCGTCCGTCACAAATCTCCATCCGCGAGCGCACTTCCCCGCCGGTGTTCAGATGGTAGCAACCACCTGGGCGCCGGCTTCTTCTAACGCCTTTAACGCCCCTTCCGCACCTTCAGCATTGACCGCGGCCGTCAAGCCGGTGATCACTCGCACCGCAAATCCCGCTGCCAGCGCGTCACGGGCGGACGCGCGCACGCAGTAGTCAGTGGCGATACCAACCACGTCAAGGTCCTCCACCCCACGCTCGCGCAGCAGCTTCGCTAAGGACTGACCGTCCTCGCTGCGCCCTTCGAATGCGGAGTACGCCGGCTCTCCCATCCCTTTGAAAACTTCCACGTCGATGGCACCGATATCCAAGTTCGGGTGGTATTGGGCGCCTTCGGTCCCAGCCAAACAGTGCACCGGCCAGGTGTTCACAAAATCGGGTTCGTCGGCGAAGTGCCCGCCGTTGTCCTCCCCCGGGTTATGCCAGTCACGCGAGGCCACCACCAGGTCGTAGCCGTTATCATCGCGCTGGAGCAGTTCGCTTATGTCCGCAGCGACTTGGCTGCCGCCGGCGCAGGCGAGGGCACCGCCCTCGGTGAAGTCACGTTGCACATCAACAATCAGTAAAGCTCGCATGTGCCCAGTGTAGAGGGAACCGCCCGCAGCCGCCGCGTTATAGCGATCTGGCCGGCCACCCCGGGCTTGAACCCGCAGGCGATTATTTTACGAGGACGTTCAGCGCACCTGGCGTTTAGTGAAGGCCCGCATCGCCCGCTGGGCTTCGCGGTTGTCTTGGGCTTCACGCAGCGACTGGCGTTTATCCCATTCCTGCTTACCTTTGCCCAATCCGATCAGCAGCTTCGCGCGCCCACCCAGGAAATACAGCTCCAGGGGGACGATGGTGTAGCCCTTGGCTTGGGATTTTTGCGCAAACTTGGTGATCTCGTCGCGGTGCATCAGCAGCTTGCGTTTGCGGGTGGGGGCGTGATTGGTCCAGGTCCCTTGGGAGTATTCGGGAATATTGGCTTGCCGCAGCCAGGCTTCCCCGTCGAAGATCTCTACCCATGCTTCTGACAGGGAGGCGCGTCCCATGCGCAGTGCTTTCACCTCGGTGCCGGTCAACACCAAGCCTGCTTCCAAGGTGTCTTCAATGAAGTAGTCGTGCTTGGCGCGCCGGTTTCGCGCAACGGTCTTATGCGCGTCAGCATTTTCTTTGGCCTTTTGCGCCGCTGTTGGCTTATCTGCTTTCCATGGCTTCGCCATTTTCAACCCTCCCCTACTTCACTGGTCACCGGGCACGCCAATTTATCGGGCGTGCTTAACTACTTTACTGTATGGACGCAGCTGTGCGCCTACATGTAAGCCATGGCGTCAACGTGCTGGCCGTTGACAATGAATTCGTAGTGCAGGTGACAGCCGGTGGATGAACCGGTGGTGCCAACCAGGCCAATGGTTTGCCCGACGCTGACTTCTTGCCCCACATAAACCGTCTGTGCCGACAGGTGCATGTAAACCGTTTGGTAGGAGTCCCCACCTACGATGCCGTAGTTCAAAGACACGTAATTGCCTGCACCGCCGTTATAGTTCACGTCTGTGACCACGCCGTTAGCAGTGGCAAGCGCTGGGGTGCCGCAGGGTGCCCCGAGGTCGGTACCGGCGTGCAGAATCATGGATCCATAGATTGGGTGGTAGCGATACCCAAAGGGAGAAGTCACCGGGTACCACGAGGGCAGGGGGTAAGCCCAGCGTCCGGAGGTGCTGACACCTCCGCCGCCATCACCGCCGGAGTCCGCTACCGGCGGAGCAGGCTGGTAACTGGTCTGCCGGCGCCGGTTTTCTTCATCAATGCGGGCGATATTGTCACGGGCTTCTTGCAGTTCCGCGTTAGTCTTTTCTAACTGTTTCTTAGCTTCCCCTCGGGAAGCTTCCGCAGCGGAAGCTCGCACCGCTTCGGTCTGCTCCAGTTTTTCCAGCTGAGCGAGTTTGCCAGACGCCACGGAAGCTTTCTCGGCCGCCACCTGTTGGGTGAGGGCTGCCTCGTCATAGAGCTCCCCCACTCGCTTGGTTAAGGCCTTTTGCCGGGAGGACTGGTTCCGCTCTAACGCCAGCGCCTCGCGGGCACTTTCCAGAGCTTGGTTTTGCGCACGAGCCATTGCCTGCGCAGTGGCGGTGCGGTCACTAATGTCCGCGGTGGTTTCTGAAGTCAACGCCAGCAGCATGGGCGAACCGCTGTCACCTGAGCGGTAGAGCTCACGCGCCAAGCCGGCGATATCTTCCCCAAACTTCTCGGCGTTCGAACTGGATTCAGCAACCTTACCTTCGATGCGTTTCAACTCCGCTTTGGTTAGTTCCAAGCGGTCGGAAACTTGCTGCAGGTTCCTTTGCGCGGCAGCTTTTTCAGCTTCCGCTACCTGTAGTTCACCGCGGGCGCCCGGCAGTTTACTGCGCACGTCATCGAGGCTGCGGTAAACCTCTTTCAAAGATTCATCGAGGCCAGCAATTTGTTCTTCTAGGGCAGCGCTTTCCTGTTCGGCTCGTTCCTTCTCAGCTACCCAGTCGTCGCGGTCAGCCCAGCTAGGGACGGTGGTAAAGGTCAGCACGAGGGTCAGTAACGCGCTCCCGGTGAGGAAACGGGTACTTCTTCTCATCTTCACCTCCTAGTAACCTGGCTCAATTAAACCTTAACGATAGTTCAGAATTTGGGACGATATCCCTAAGGCGTGTCACACTTTGGTGTACTTCGCCAGCGAAACACCCGAGGCGATCGCTGCCAACCCAATGGCGGCCAAAATCAGCAGGGGCGAGACGATCAGGAGCTCGCGGGTACCAACGAAGTGAGTCCACTGGAAGGCTTGGCCCAACCAGTTGCCCACCACCAGGTGCACCCCGGCCCACAGCGTCCCCACTGCCAAGAGCGCTCCCAGCAAGGCCGCGATAGCACCCTCAATCATGAAGGGCAGTTGGATGGTGAGGGAAGAAGCACCCACATAACGCATGATGGTGGTTTCTTTCTCACGCGACATCGCGGAAAGGCGAATCGTAGTGGTAATGAGTAGCACCGCCGCGATGGTCATGACGCCCGCTAACCCCAGGGCCAACAGCTTGGCTTTGTCGATGAGTTGGAATAGCGGCTCAACAATTTCGCGTTGGTCCTTAACTTCTGCCACGCCCTCGGCCCCGGTGAACTCCTCAGCAATGAAACGATACTGCTCAGGATCAACCAGTTTCACCCGGAAGGAAACTTGCAGCGAGTCCGGCTGAGTCCACTTGGTTAGGGACTTATTCGGGTAGAGGCGCTGCATGTTTTCATACGCCTCTTCCTTGGATTCCTGGTGGAAATCCTTCACGTAAGCCGACATCGGCGGGGAGGACAATTTGTCGGCCACCGCTTTAATCTGCGCATCGGTGGCTTCAGTGAGGTTACACGAGGCCACGTAGTCATTCTTGGCGCACATGAAAATCGTGACTTCGATCTTGTCGTACCACTGGTCTTTCATGTTCGCCACTTGCATTTGCGCGAGGGCGGAGAAGCCTACGAAAAGTAGTGACACGAAGGTCACCAACACCACCGACACTGCCATCGCTTTATTGCGCGACAGGCCCTTACCTACTTCGGAAAGAACAAAACGAGCTTTCATCATCTCACCCTTGCGTCCCGTAGACGCCACCCTTTTGGTCACGGATGACGCTGCCAGCTTCGAGTTCAATTACGCGCTTGCGCATCTGGTCGACGATCTCCGCATCGTGGGTCGCCATCACCACGGTGGTGCCGGTGCGGTTAATGCGGGTAAGTAAACGCATGATGCCCAAGGAGGTTTCCGGGTCCAAGTTACCGGTAGGTTCGTCCGCCAGCAGCAGTTGGGGGCGGTTCACCATGGCACGGGCAATGGCCACGCGCTGTTCCTCACCGCCCGATAGCTCCCATCGCATGCGTCGCTCTTTACCGGCAAGGCCGACCAGTTCCAGGGTTTGGGGCACCTGGGTTTCGATCTGGTGGCGGGGCTTGCCCAGTACCTGCATCGCGAACGCCACGTTTTCGTAGACGTTCTTATTCTCCAACAGCTTAAAGTCTTGGAACACCATGCCGATCTGGCGGCGAATCTGGGGTACCTTCCAACGCGAGAGGGAAGCCATATTATGCCCCAGGACCCACACGTCCCCGCTGGTGACCTGCTCTTCGCGCATCACTAGCTGCAAGAACGTGGACTTACCGGAACCAGACTTACCAACTAGGAACACGAACTCGCCGCGCTCAATATCCAGCGAAACCTGATCCAGCGCCGGGAGTGCACCGCGCGCATAGACCTTAGTAACGTTCTCAAACCGAATCATTTAGCCCCCCCTTACGATTCTTCACCGTTTTCTTGGTCCTTGCGCCAGCGGATACCAGCGTTAATGAAGTCATCGATTTCCCCATCGAATACCGCCGCAGTGTTGCCATTTTCGTGCCCGGTTCGCAGGTCCTTCACCATTTGGTAGGGCTGCAGCACGTAGGAGCGCATCTGGTCACCCCAGGACGCTTTCACGTCGCCCGCCAAGGCCTTCTTCTGCGCCATTTCCTCTTCGTGACGCAGCTGCAACAGGCGTGACTGCAGCACCCGCAACGCCGCCGCCCGGTTTTGGATCTGCGATTTTTCATTCTGCATGGACACCACGATGCCGGTGGGCAAGTGGGTCATACGCACCGCCGAGTCAGTGGTATTAACTGACTGCCCACCCGGCCCGGAGGAGCGGAAGACGTCAATCTTCAACTCCGATTCGGGGATCTCAATATGGTCGGTGGTTTCAATCAGCGGGATAACTTCCACCGCCGCGAAGGAGGTTTGGCGCCGCCCCTGGTTGTCGAACGGGGAGATACGCACCAAACGGTGAGTACCGGCCTCGACCGACAAAGTTCCATAAGCGTAGGGAGCATCCACTTCAAACGTGGCGGACTTAATGCCGGCTTCTTCGGCGTAGGAAGTGTCCATCACAGTGGTGTTGTAGCCGTTCCGTTCGGCCCACCGCAGGTACAGGCGCAGCAGCATTTCTGCGAAGTCGGCGGCGTCCACTCCGCCGGCTCCGGCGCGGATGGTCACCACCGCGCTGCGCTCGTCATATTGGCCCGACAGTAGGGTTTTGATTTCCAGATCAGCTAGGCGGGTACGGATGGCTGCGAGGTCGGACTCGGCGTCGGCGAGCAGAACCTCACGCATCTCAGCGTCTTCTTCTTCAGCCAACTCCACGGTGGCTTCCAGGTCTTCGATGCGCCGCCCCATATTCTCCACGCGCTCCAATTCTGATTGGGCGTGGGAGAGTTGCGAAGTGATTTGCTGCGCCTTGTCCGGGTCATCCCACAGGTCAGGGGCAGCGGCTTTGTCTGACAGCTGCTTAATTTTTTGACGCAACTCATCGGGGTGGGTCACCGCGATGATGTTTTCTAGCGTCGCCCGCAGGTCAGCTATTTCGCTGGGGTAGTCAATGCTCACCCTCCCACCCTACGGGATTACTTCAAGTCCGCCGTTGAAGAAACGCGCAAAAGCAGCGGTTGTGAGGTCAAACGCAGGCCGCTTGGCAGTAGAGGAAGTTTTGCGGTGGCCTCAACGTGGATTTCTATACGTGACCCCACCTGGGTATCGGCCACCCCTGAGTTTTCCGAGGACGTTGCCGCAATTGTCGTCACCTCGACGCTGGTCAGTTGGCTCCCTTCGCCAACTTGGCAGGTGGAGTCGGTGAGAGTGTTGAACATGTCGCGCGCCTTCGCTTCCACTGCGGTCGGATCCGTTAGTAGGTCCGCGGTGGTGAAATACCCCCCAGCTTGCAATAGTCCAGCTGAACCTACCGCTACCGCGTCGGCGCAGGCGAATAGCTGGCGACGCTGCATGTGTACGCTGGTGACAGCGGCGGAGACCAACACCACCAGCAGTACGATCAGACCGCAGGCCACCAGCAAGATACCGATGCGACCGTCCTCGTCATGCTGGTTTTCAAGGGCTGGATGCAGACAATGTCTAGGGGACAATCTCAACACCTCCTACCGGCATCGAGTAGGTGGCACGCACTGGGATTTTTGGCACCACGGAGTCCAACCATTGGGTGGGGATCAATGGGTAGTCCACGTGGGTGGAGATCCGCACCGTCACCATTGAACCGGATGCGCACGGCTGGGGCTCGCAGACCGATTCCACTTCGTCGGCGCCCCGGAGGCGGTAGTCAGCAAAGATTGTCTCCACTTGCCGGTCAGCGAAATCCGAAGCCTGCCAGTCGTGGGCTAGGATCCGGGCCGATTCGCGGGCGGCTGCTTCCACCGCGAAACTGGTGGCTTGCAAACTCGCCATGGTGAAAATGAAGTAGGCAATGGGGATTATCACCGCGATGGTGAACACCATGAATTCGATACTGGCCTCTCCCCTTTCGTCTGGCGCCCTGCGAGTTATTCGCACCATGAGTGGGCCTTCACTTCCATGGTTCCTGGCAATCCCCACGGCCCCAGGATGGGCAGGGAGGACACCACCGTCACGGTGATTTGGCGGTGCCCGTGCACATCGGTTTCTTGCACGTCAACGCTGCCAGTGCGCGCCGATCCTAGCGCCGTTTTGAGCAGTTCCTCGGTGCGTTCGCGGCCGTCCTCGACACGGGAATACGCCAGTGCGGCTCGGCGCGCACCTTCGGAGGCCGCATCGACAGTGACGTTGCGGATGTGGAGGGCGTAGGCCAGCTGCAGCAGAGACAGTATTACTAGCACCGCCAATGCCTGCACGAGGACGTAGCCAACCACCTGGGAACCGGTTTCGTTTCCGTCCTGGCCGGCTCCGACGTCGTGTTCGGCTTTGGTGACCTCGACGTCGTTTCCGTCCTGGTGGCGCTGGATTGCTAGTTGCCGTTGCGCTGGCAAGCGGCGCTTCGCGCTAGTTCGGGCCACCGGGATTAATGCTGCTCAGGCCTTCGTTGAACAACTCCACCAGCCGGTCTTGCGCGATCGCCCAGATGGCAGTAGCAACGGCGATGGTCATCAAGGTAATCAGCACCCAACCGGGCACGTCACCGTTTTCGTAGCTATCTAGCTCTTCTAAGCTATGCATGATCGGTATTTCCATGGGGGTTTCCTTCCTGTGTGGATTTATGTGGTGCGACATTTTCTACTCCTTAGAGGTCAAGGGCCACTAAACCGGGGTACAGGGCAAAGAGGATGGTAATGGGTAAGATCACGAACACGACCGGCACCATCATTGCGATTTCACGCCGACCACCAGATTCCAAGAGGTTACGCCGGGCTTCATCGCGCAGGTCGCGGGCTTGTTCGCGCAGCACCGTCGCTAAGGGAGCACCTCGGTCCGAAGCGGTGATGAGGGAGTCTAGCAGGCGCGCTAACTGCACCGAATGGGTACGTTGCGCCAAGGATGCTAGCGCCCGACTTTGCGCCACCCCGGATTCCACCGCCTGCACGACGTAGTCCAACTGGCGCGCTAGTTCCGGGCCGCATACGCGCGAAACGCGGGCGAGTGCCGCGGGTATGGACTCTCCTGCGGAGATAGACAGCGCCAGCAGCTGGGCGGCGTCGGCCACCTGTTGGGAAATGAGCTGGTTTTCCCGCTTCACCCAGTAGGTCAGGAACCGGTCCAACATTAGAGGGCCGGCGCAAAACGCCACGATTACCAGCACTAACCAAGTGGCCACCCCGATGGGTCGCACCGTGTTGAGTAGCGCACCGAGGGCGGTAACCAGGCCCGCGCTGGTAAGTGCGGATAGGAACTGCCACAGTCGGAACCGCTCCACGTTAGGTGATAGACCCACTTCGCTCAGCCGGGTGGCGACCGCGGAGTGGGTTGAACCGAGCTGTTCCCAAACTGGCCGCAGCAGACGACTGAACCAGTGGAGGAATCCGGGACTGGCGGGCCCTTGAGCCTCTTGCAGGTAGGGCAGTATGCGGCCACTCAGCCGCTCTTTGCGTCTTCGCCACACTCCCCACAGCATCCACAACCCGATTGCCAAGGTGAGCGGGGCAAGGAGTTCGAGACTACTCATCGATACCTCGACTCTGCCCCACGGCGACGGCGATCAATGCTATTGCGCGGCGGTTGCGTCGCTGTGAAAGGTCTTGTACCCCACCGGTAGCGATCTTGCGCATCACCAGGTAGGCACCCAAGCAAGCTACGGCACCTATCGCCAAAATGGTGATGCCGGTGGTGGTGAGGTAGGCGCGCGCCGCATCAGTGCGCGTGGAAATTAGGACTAGTACCAACCACGGTGCGATTACCGCTAGGCGGGCGGCATTGATGGTCCACGATTGGCGCGCCAGTAATTCCCCGCGCACTCGCACGTCCTCGCGCATCACCATTGACAGGTCGCGCAGCACGTTGCCTAACTCTGATCCGCCCACTTCTCGCGCTAATCGCAGGGCTTCGCAAAGGCGATCGGCTTGTGCGTCGACGACCTCATTTTGGAACGCCTCGATGGCGTCATCGAATCGCCCGGTGATCCGGTACTGGCGGGCGAAGGTTTGGAAGTAGGGGCGGGTGACGCTCGGCCCGGTTTGCGTCAGTTGCAACACTGCTTCTGGTAGTGCCACACCCGCGCGTATCGCCGCCAGCAGCGTATCGGTCACATCTGGCCAGGCCCTGGCCAAGGTTTCACGCCGGGACTGGATACGCTGGTTAACCCAGCCGACGGGAGCTGCGATTACCACCAAGGAAACACACAGAGCGATTGACCATGCCCGGGTAAGGGACCACACCAGCAGGAAGCTAATCACCGGTAGCAGCAGTGCGGCCACCACTAGCAGTCGCGCGGCGAGGTCGGATAGTTGGGCGCGGGCTTTGATTTCCAACCACCAGTTGTACGGCCGGTGCAGTGGGCTCCAACTCTGGGGTGGCTCAGCGGTGAAAGCGCTCCATACCAGGAGCAGCCCGGCGGCTAACAGCACTCCCAGTAGGGCCGCGCTCACCATGATGGGGCCTCTTTGCTAACGCTGCGGATCAGTTCCCACAGTTTCGCTTCGCGGCGGCCCGGCGGCGCTTCCTCCTGCGCCGCGAACTGTTGCCAAGCGGGGGCGGGTGCCACCTGCTGATTGACGCTATGCCATAGCGGCAGGGTGCGTATTTGGTCCCCGTCAGCTCCCAGTACGGCGATGACTTCACTGACGCTGCGCTGCCCGTCGGCTTGCCGTGTCACGTGTGCCACCAGGTCAACGGTGGCGGCGACGGTGGGAACCACGAATTTGGCGGAGACGTTCTCCCCGGCCAGCAGCGGCAGCATGGAGAGTTTTCGTAGGGCTTCGGTGGCGGAGTTCGCGTGGATGGTGGATAGTCCGGGGATGCCGGCGTTAAGGGCGAGCAGCATGTCCAGTGCTTCGGCGCCGCGCACCTCCCCCACGATGATGCGCTCTGGGCGCATCCGTAGGCTTTCGCGCACCAGGTCGCGTAGGCTCACCGCGCCGGTGCCTTCAATGTTGGGGTTGCGGGTTTGCATGGCTACGCAATCACGGTTGGTGAGGTTGAGTTCGAAAACTTCTTCGCAGGTGATTACGCGTTCGCGGCTGGGGATTTCGCCGGCGAGGGCGCGCACCAGCGTAGTTTTCCCAGCTTGGGTGGCGCCGGACACCACTGTGGTTAGTCCCGCGGCGACCGCAGCTTTGAGGAAATCGGCGAGGACGGTGGGCAACATCCGCAGGTTCACTAACTCGCGAAGTTCGCGGTGGGCAGCTACGTGCTTGCGGATATTTACCGACCAATCTTTTCCGGCGACCGGTGGGATTACTACGTGGAGACGTTCCCCACTTGGCAGCATCGCGTCCACGAATGGTACCGATAAGTCCAGTCGCCTCCCGGAATGGTGGAGCATTCTTTCCACCAGGTCACGCACTTCAGCGGCGCTGAGGATGACGGAGGTGAGTTCGGATTTACCGCCGCGAGCGACGAATACTTTAGCTGGGGAGTTTAAGTACACTTCCTCCACTTCGGGGTTATCTAACAGTTTTTGAAGTGGACCGTAACCACCGATATCGGCTCTCAGGGCGGTGGTTTGGTAGCGGCGTTCTTCCGCGGATTCTGCAGGGTATGCGTGGAAACTTTGGTCGATTATTTGACTTAGGGCATGAGAATCCACCATGGGATCAATGCCGGCATCTGCGACCGCTCGGCGGACCCAGGATAGGCGTTGTGGGATAGTCAAGCCTGCCATTTGGTAAGTCTCCAAATTTGGTTCTTAGAAAGACTCATTAGCGTCATTGCGTTATTCAGATTAGCGGCTTTAAAATGCGCGCGATAGTGGTTTGCTCATTCTGTGGATAACTTGGTTGTTGAGCCGCGTGGGGACGGAATGCGCTTTAGTGGGCTCGCGTGCTGTGCCGTACCTAACTGTGATGTCATTGTGGCGTGCCGGTGGGTGGTGGGGTTGGCGGCACACCGCCGCAGCGATCGCGCGGCCGCAACGCTTTCCCCTACGGTAGGAATATGACCGCACCGTTCACTAGTTTGGCCCTTGCCGCCCACGCATCCGCGCTAATGCCAGATCTGAAAGTCGTGGGGTTGTGCCCACCCACTGATCAGAGTGAGAGCTTGCAGCGCCAAGGCATTGTCGATGACCAGGGCAGGCGTTGGGTGGTGTGCGCGCCCCTTAACGATGAAACTGCGATGGCAGTGGAGGCGCAGTCTTTTGTGCTGCAGATCCTGCACCGTGCTTTCGAACTTGGCCACATCCCATTCGATGTTCCGGTGATTGAGGCGCAGGGGCGGGGCTCTAAGACTGCCGGTGTTTTCGTCCACGCGCAGTTGCCGGGAGAGCAGATGGAGTGGGAGGACCTGGCCTCGCGTCCGAATTTGGTGACCTCTGTAGCTAACGCGGTGGCACATTTGCATGCGCTGTCCCCGCAGGTGATTGAACGCAGCGGTCTGCCGTCCTACCAGCCGCAGGCACTGCGTGAACGCTGGCAGGCCCTCTTGGACGAGGGCGTTCGCGCCTGGACCATTCCCGCTAACCTTTTCGAACGCTGGGAAGCTGCGTTAGATAACGTGGCACTGTTCAAGCTTCTTCCCTCGGTGGTTCACGGTGACATGGGGCCGGAGGTTTTCACGGTTTCTGGCTCCAGCGTCGCTACTATTTCCTCCTTCGGCCGCGCCCACCTGGGTGACCCGGCTGAGGATCTTCATTGGATCGCTTCCCACCCCGATAGCGAGTTGGTGCGCCGCTTCTTTGATATTTACACCGCGAAGTTGGGTTCGCGCGTGGATCTGCATTTGCACACGCGCTGCCAGTTGTACTCGGAGTTGGCGCTAGTGAAGTGGTTACTGCACGGGTACCGCACGCAGGACAGTGAGGTAATTGCTGATGCTCAGCAAATGTTGCGCGAGCTGTCTGAAGAACTAGGTGATGCGCAGTTGGTTCCACTTCCTCCGCGAGCCTCGCAATCAGCCGAGACGGTCTCTGGTGATGGGCATGACCTTGGCGAAGGGAAAGACCTTGGCGAAGGCCCTGCCGGCGACGCTACCACTCCCGCCACCAGTGCTGGCGCGTCTGAGTACTCTGACCCTCAGTTCGATCTATATGACCCGGAGGCCCCCACGGTGGATCTTTCTGCGGTGATCCAAGAAGTGTTGGATCACCAGCACTGAACTGAAGCGAAGTCCTTGGCCTCCGCGCGCGAGCCGGATCGCTAAAGTTGCTTCCACACGGGAAGCAAACCGCACCTTGGCCCCCGCGCGCGAGCCGGATCAGCGGATGCCGAACACCTCCTTCCAGGTGCTTTCGAAATCAAAGTCACCAATCAGGTGATTGAGTTCTTCCAGCCTCACTACCCGCTGTGACAGCGCAGCCTTGCCCCCTAGGAACACTAGTTTCACATCGACCTGCTCCAAGGGAAGCTGGTAGGTGTGGGCTACGGCCCGCCGATAGATTTCCATCTGCACCGCGTAGTTGGCGGCGTGGGCGGGGCGCTGCGGGGTTGGTGGCGCCCCGGTTTTCCAGTCCACCACGGTTAGGCGGCCGTCGATTTCCATCAAGGCATCAACTTGCAGGTTGAGGTTCACCCCTTCGATGGAGACCGCTAGTGGGGCCTCTACCGCTACCACTGCGTCGGGTTTCTCGCCGAATATTTGCTTGGCAATGTCAGCAAAGTGCTCCACTTGCCGCTGCAGGTGCGGCGGTACTGCCTCCGGGTCGACACCGGTGTCTGCGCTGGCGCAAGCACTATCATCAGCAGTTAAACACTGCTGGTCATCGTGGAACTGCGCGGCTTGGCCCAGCCACTGTTCCGCCCACCGGTGGAAGGCAGTGCCAACCGTGAGTGCTTGGTTGGGTTCCTCCGGCAGGGGCCGGCGGATCCGGGCCGCGAATTCTTGAGGGTTTTCTAAGTAGCGTGCCGCCGCGGTTGCCGACAGACGTTCGAGGACGATCACGTCCTCGTGACGCTCACTTGCTTTCCTTGCCAGGAGGATCTGGCGCGCCACCTGTTCGAAGTTCCGACCCCACTCGTCCGAGACGCTGAAGCCCAGTTGGGCGAGTTCTGCGCGCACTTGTTCAACGTCGGTGAGGGGCTGGGATTTTTCCTGTAGCGCGCGTTCCACGCGGTTCGCCACCCCCTCAAGTAGGCGGCGCACCATTCCCGCCGCGGGCGGGTACACGCTGGCTCGCGCTTCCCACTGCGGCGGTATGTCGCCGGATTCTTCCACAAACACTAGTGGGCCTGGAACCCCTGGCCCCCACACGATAGCATCGTTTAGTAGCCGCACCGCCTCGGTTTCCTGCCGACAAGTGTTTAGCACATCTAGGGCAACCCTTGGAAACACGCTGTTGTTCTTCCACCATTTTCCAGTCAGCAGCAGCTCTTTCGAGGGCCGGGTGAAAGCCACGTAGTTCACGCAAAGTTCTTCTAT